>NZ_JBNDIK010000005.1:0-202362 GCF_050434365.1 Massilia sp. UYP32 | reverse complement strand
TTTTTGGGCTTCTTGGTGGTCATCACTTCGGTCATGGAACAGTCCTTTCGGGATTATTTCATGACCCCGTTCCACACAGAAATTCTGACAGGCTCCCAAGATCGTGCCACCTGCGAGCTCGACCAATAACAGCGCCTGGGACAACCGCGGCAACTACGTCAGCATCATTGGTTTCGACGTCGACGGCAGCAAGCTCGGCAGCGGCACGAAGTGGGTCCACGGCATCTATACGGGCGGTTCGTACAACGTCATCGAGGGTAACCACGTGCACCACCTGGCAACGACCATCCCGTGCAATAGCGCGGGCGGCTCGGCGATCGGCGTCGACAGCTACTACAAGGGCGTCAAGAGTGACGTGATCGGCAACGTCGTCAACGACATCGGCCCGGCCGGCTGCACCTACGTCCAGGGCATCTATCACAGTACCTCGGGCACGATCAAGAACAACGTCGTCTACCGCGTCGGCTCGGCAGCGATCCACCTCTGGCACGACGCGACCGACCTCCAGATCGTCAACAATACCGTGAGCTCGTCGGTGTTCGGCATCATCGTCGGTGGCGGCGACTTCTACTTCACCAAGGCGGGCGCCAACAACGTCCACGTGCACAACAACATCGTGTACGACAACAAGTACGGGATTTCGGAGCAAGGCACCACCGGCAAGGGCAACACCTATAAAAACAACCTGGTCACCAAGAACACGACCTACAACTTCCAGCTGCGCAATGGCCTGACCCATACCGGCACCATCAGCTCGGAACCGCTGTTCGCCGGCTACTCGCGCACTGCGGCAACGCCGAACTACAAGCTGACGACCAGCTCGCCGGCAATCGGCCGCGGCCTGGCGACCTATGCGCCGAAGACCGACATCGACGGCAAGGCACGCGGCACCGCCATCGACCTCGGCGCTTATCAACACTAAGCAGCACTAAGCAGCATCAGGCTGCCCCGGCTCGACCAGTCCTCGTCGACAGAGCCGGGATTGCCACCTTATGCATGCCTTTGCATGCGCGTCTCGCGGACACCGCGCACCGAGCACGGGTCTGCTTCCATACCTCAACAAGACCATTCTCTTCCTGCACCTCGCGTGGGCAATTCTGACGAGTATTTAATTTCCATGGGGAAATTGTTCTTTAGAATTTAATACTCCCAGAAAAAATTTCCTAAAAAAAGTTGAACTTAGGAAGTTTCCTGCGCTCAAAGGGTTACATTGTTTAATTAGGGTAAGACACATTCATGACCTTCGCTACCTTCGCTTCGATCCGTACCAACGTCACCCGCGCTGCTGCCGCCGTCGCTCTGCTGGCCGCCGCCATGTCGGCCAATGCCGCCACCATCCCGACCACCCCGAACAACTTCTACGTTTCGCCAACCGGCTCGGACACCGCCGCCGGCACCAAGGCCGCGCCGTTCAAGACCCTGGCGCGCGCCGCCAAGGCCGCGACCAAGCCGGGCACGACCGTGTTCGTGGCGCCGGGCACCTATGCCGGCGGCATCCGCACCACCGCCAGCGGCACCGCAAGCAGCCGCATCTATTGGGTGTCGACCACCAAGTGGGGCGCCAAGATCGTGCCGCCTGCCAATTCGACCAACAAGACTGCCTGGGACAACCGCGGCAACTACGTCAGCATCATCGGTTTCGACGTCGACGGCAGCAAGATCGGCAAGGGCACCAAATGGGTGCTCGGCATCTACACCGGCGGTTCGTACAATGTCATCGAGGGCAACCGCGTACACCACATCGCGACGACCATTCCGTGCAACAGCGCCGGCGGTTCGGCGATCGGCGTGGACAGCTACTACAAGGGCGTCAAGGGTGACGTGATCGGTAACGTCGTGCACGATATCGGCCCGGCCGGCTGCACCTACGTCCAGGGCATCTATCACAGCACCTCGGGCACGATCAAGAACAACGTCGTCTACCGCGTGGGCTCGGCTGCGATCCACCTGTGGCACGACGCGACCGACCTCCAGATCGTCAACAATACCGTGAGCTCGTCGGTGTTCGGCATCATCGTCGGTGGCGGCGACTTCTACTTCACCAAGGCGGGCGCCAACAACGTCCACGTGCACAACAACATCGTGTACGACAACAAGTACGGGATTTCGGAGCAAGGCACCACCGGCAAGGGCAACACCTATAAAAACAACCTGGTCACCAAGAACACGACCTACAACTTCCAGCTGCGCAATGGCCTGACCCATACCGGCACCATCAGCTCGGAACCGCTGTTCGCCGGCTACTCGCGCACTGCGGCAACGCCGAACTACAAGCTGACGACCAGCTCGCCGGCAATCGGCCGCGGCCTGGCGACCTATGCGCCGAAGACCGACATCGACGGCAAGGCACGCGGCACCGCCATCGACCTCGGCGCTTATCAACACTAAGCAGCACGAAGCAGCACTAAGCAGCGTCATGCAGCAACCCCTGCAGTAACCCCAGCAGTACCGACCCGGATCGAAGCCAGCCCCGGCCAGCTTCATCCGCGTCACCCGCGCCAGCGCCAGCTGGCGGATCTCGTGGACGGGCGCATGCGCCCCGTCCGCTCCGACACATCAGGAGAAGCCCACGTCCCGCGTGGACTGCCGCGCCCTGCGCGTGGCCCCTCCATTGCCCGGTCTTTTTTCCGGACTAGAAGGAAACCTCAGATGAAAAGCAGCACCATGATCGCCTCGAACCTCCGTACCAACCTGACCCGTGTCGCCGCGGCAGCAACCCTGCTGCTGGCCGCCACCGCATCGGCCCAGGCCGCCACGGCGCCGCAAAGCGCGGCGCCAGCCGCCACCGCCGCCGCCTCGGCCCAGGAACAAGTGCGCCAGCTGTACCTGACCTTGCTCGGCCGTGAGCCGGATGCGGGCGGGCTGCAGTACTGGACCCAGGCCGTGAGCCGCGGTGTCAGCCTGGCGACCGTCGAAGCGGAGATCAAGCGCAGCGCCGAGTATACGAAGCGCAATCCAGCGCCTGTCGCCGGCCCGAGCATCCCGGCCACGCCGTACAACTACTATGTCTCGCCGAACGGCTCGGACAGCGCCGCCGGCACCAAGGCCGCGCCGTTCAAAACGCTGGCGCGCGCCGCCCAGGTCGCGACCAAGCCCGGCACGACCGTGTTCGTGGCGCCGGGCACCTATGCCGGCGGCATCCGCACCACCGCCAGCGGCACCGCAAGCAACCGCATCTACTGGGTCTCGACCACCAAGTGGGGCGCCAAGATCGTGCCGCCTGCCAACTCGACCAACAAGACCGCCTGGGACAACCGCGGCAACTACGTCAGCATCATCGGTTTCGACGTCGACGGCAGCAAGATCGGCAAGGGCACCAAATGGGTGCTCGGCATCTACACCGGCGGTTCGTACAATGTCATCGAGGGCAACCGCGTACACCACATGGCAACGACCATCCCGTGCAACAGCGCCGGCGGCTCGGCGATCGGCGTGGACAGCTACTACAAGGGCGTCAAAGGTGACGTGATCGGCAACGTCGTGCACGATATCGGCCCGGCCGGCTGCACCTACGTCCAGGGCATCTATCACAGCACCTCGGGCACGATCAAGAACAACGTCGTCTACCGCGTGGGCTCGGCTGCGATCCACCTGTGGCACGACGCGACCGACCTCCAGATCGTCAACAACACGGTGAGTTCGTCGGTGTTCGGCATCATCGTCGGCGGCGGCGACTTCTACTTCACGAAGGCGGGCGCCAACAACGTCCACGTGCACAACAACATCGTGTATGACAACAAGTACGGCATTTCGGAGCAAGGCACCACCGGCAAGGGCAACACCTATAAAAACAACCTGGTCACCAAGAACACGACCTATAACTTCCAGCTGCGCAATGGCCTGACCCATACCGGCACCATCAGCTCGGAACCGCTGTTCGCCGGCTACTCGCGTACCGCGGCAACCCCGGACTACAAGCTGACGGCCAGCTCGCCGGCCGTCGGCCGCGGCATCGCCACCTACGCGCCGAAGACCGACATCGACGGCAAGGCACGTGGCAGCAGCATCGACCTGGGCGCGTATCAGCGATAAGCAGCGTTCATCGCTGCCAGGTGAATGGCCCGGACGTGGAAGCGTCCGGGCCATTTTTTATTCGGTTTCGGTATCGATCGGCTGCACGACCTCGGGGCCGCCAAGCCCGGCACGGTTGACCAGCGTGCTGACCGCGTGCCATTCGAATGCATCCGAGGGCAGGGCGGCGCGGCGCGCGAACGCCAGCGCTTCCTCGCTCGAGAGCGCCGGATCGAGCCAGGTCTCGGCGTCGCGCGCATCGAGCACCACCGGCCGCCGGTCGTGGATGTCGAGCATGCCGCCCGAGGCGTCGTCGGTCACCAGCACGAAACCGGCTTCGGCGCGGTTCTCGGTAAAGCCGCCGAAATTGGCCAGGGCCAGCATGAACAGCGGCGCGCCGTCGCGGCGGTGGATATGCCATGGCTGCTTGTGGCCTTTTTCTCCGGTCCATTCATACCAGCCTTCGGCCGGCACCAGCGCCCGGCCCGACTTGAGCAGGCCGCGCCAGTAGCGGTTGGTGAGCTTGTCCATGCGCGCATTGATCGTCACCGGCACCTTGCCCTTGGCCCAGCGCGCCTGGTAGCTCCAGTACACGTCGTCCACCCGCCGCTCGCCGTCCTGGATGTGCAGCACGGGCCGGTAAGTGCCGGGCGGCACGTTATAGGCCGGCGCGGATTCGCTGTCGTACACCGCGTCGAGCCAGCCGATGGCGCTGGCGTAGTTGCGAGCCGTCTGGCTCTGGTCAAATCGTCCACACATGGCTCGATACTAGCGCAAGCCGCTGCAAGGCAGCACGCGGCAGGCGTGCCAGGCGTGCGGCGTTTGGCCGCGCCGTCCGGCAATGGTATGCTCCGGGCTCACACGATTGACAAGGAGCAGGTATGGCAGCAGGCTGGTGGACCGTATTGAAGACCGTCCCGTGGAGCGAGGTGATCAGCGCCGCGCCCCAGGTGGCGACCGGCGCGCGCCGCCTGTGGGACACGGTCAATCGCAAGCCGGGCGCGGTGGACCCGGCGACCGGCTTGAGCCCCGAGATGGCGGCGCAAGAAGACGACATCATCGGTCTCCTGATCGCGCGTTCCGAACAGAACGACGCGGAGCTGAACGACTTGCGCAACCAGATGCGCTCGGCCTCCGAACTGATCGCCAACCTGGCCGACCAGAACGCCCAGCTGATCGCCAAGATGGACGTGCAGCGCCAGAAGCTCACCTGGCTCGGTGTGACCGCCGGCCTGTCGGCGCTGCTCGCCGTGGTGGCCCTGATCCTGGTGGCGGTGCGAACCTGAATGAAAGTAGTACTGATCTGTGCGACCCTGTTCATCTTCATCTCGATGCTGCTGAACGGGGCGCGTCGGCGCGGCAAGCTCAATGAGAGCGCCAACCGCGCCGTGACGGGGCTGGCCAATTCGATGCGCATCTTCGTGTTCTGCCTGCTGTTCTTCGTGGCGATCGTCTGCGTGGCGATGGCCTGGCACATGCTGCAAAGCCCGCCTTGACCCCGGCCGGCGCGGCTGCGGCAATCGGCGTTTCTTTCGGTGGCCCAGGAAATTCCGGTATGATTTGAATTGTTTCCTAAATTCAACATCTGCCGATCCGTGACTCAAGAGCCAGAATCCATCAGCAGCCTGCCCGCGCGGGTCCTCAATCTCGTCGACTGCGGTGTGATCGTGCTCGACCGCGAAGGATGCATCGTCCTCTGGAACGGCTGGCTGGTGCCGCGTTCCGGCCGCGGCGTGGCCCGCATGCAGGGCCACACGCTGATCGAAGTCTTTCCCGACCTGCGCGGATCGCGCGTCGAGGCGGCGATCCTCGCCGCGCTGCTCGAAGGCGTCGCCACCGAGCACGTGCCGCCCTCGCATAACCGCGCGCCATTCCCGCTGCGCGAACCGGGCAGCTTCGACGGCGCTCTGATCGACCAGGCGGTCGCGGTCACGCCCTTCGACGATGGCGGCCAGCGCTTCTGCCTGATCGAGATCCGCGACGTGAGCGGCGTCGCGGTGCGCGAGCGGCGCCTGCTGGAACACGCCGAGTCGCTGCGCGCGCGGTCGTACATCGACGGCCTGACCGGCATCGCCAATCGGCGCCAGTTCGACGTGGCGCTGGAGCGCGAACTGCGCCGCGCGCAGCGCGCCGATGGCGCGCTGGCGCTGCTGCTGGTCGACATCGATTCGTTCAAGGCCTATAACGACCACTTCGGCCACCAGCAGGGCGACAGCTGCCTGACCATGGTGGCCCAGGAGCTGGCCGGCATGCTCAAGCGGCCGGCCGACCTGGCGGCGCGCTACGGCGGCGAAGAGTTCGCGGCCGTGCTGCCCGACACCACGCTCGAGCAGGCGCGCGTGCTGGCCGACCGCATCCGCGCCCACGTCGCCGGCCTGGGCCTGCAGCAGGCGCCCGCCGCCCACCATCCGGAGGTCACGCTCAGCATCGGCGTCGCCGCCTTCGACCGCGCGCGCCTGAACGCGCCGGAAGCGCTGATCGAGGCGGCCGACAAGGCCTTGTACGCGGCCAAGCGCGGCGGACGCAATCGCGTGGTCGCCGACGGCGACCAGGTGGACGCCGTCGCCTGAATGCCGGCCTGAATGCGCGCCTGGACGAAGCCGCCTGTGGTCAAGCGGACAGCGGCATCTTCTCGATCAGCTTGTCGAGCGTGATCGGATACTCGCGCACCCGCACGCCGGTCGCGTTGTAGACCGCGTTCGCGACCGCGGCGGCGACCCCGCAGATACCGAGTTCTCCCACGCCCTTGGCCTTCATGGGCGAGGACAGCTCGTCTTCTTCCTTGAGGAAGATGACCTCCTGGTGAGGGATGTCGGCATGCACCGGCACCTCGTAGGTGGCGAGATCGTGGTTGGCGAAGAAGCCGAGGCGCTTGTCGACCACCAGGTGTTCCATCAGCGCGCCACCGACACCCATGGTCATGGCGCCGATCACCTGGCTGCGCGCCTGCTTCGGATTGAGGATGCGGCCGGCCGCGCACACGGCCAGCATGCGCCGCACCCGCGTCTCGCCGGTGATCGCGTCGACCGCCACTTCGACGAAGTGGGCGCCGAAGGTCGACAGCTGGTTCTTCTTGTCGAGGCCCCCGGAAAATTCGATCGTGTCCTCGGCCACCAGCTCGCCGCCGGCGGCGGCTTGCGCCAGCGGCAGGTTGCGCCCGCCCGCACGGACCGTGCCGTCCACGAACTCGGCCTCGCGTTCAGCCACGCCGAGCTCCTTCGCCACCAGTTCGCGCAGCTTGGCGCAGGCGGCGTACACGCCCGAGGTCGAGCTGTTCGCGCCCCACTGGCCGCCGGAGCCGGCGGAGGTGGGGAAGGTGGAATCGCCCAGGCGCACCTCGACCCGCTCGAGCGGCACGCCCAGCATCTCGGCGGCGGTCTGGCCGATGATGGTGTAGCTGCCGGTGCCGATGTCGGTCATGTCGGTTTCGACGATCACCTTGCCGTCCTTCGCGAGCCGCACCCGCGCCGCCGACTTCATCACCGGGCTGTTGCGGAAGGCCGAGGCCACGCCGTAGCCGATCAGCCAGCGGCCTTCGCGCGCTTGGCCGGGCTTGGGGTTGCGCTTGTTCCAGCCGAACTTCTCGGCGCCCATGCGCATGCACTCGACGAAGCGGCGCTCGGAGAATTTGCGGATCGGCTTTTCGGGGTCGACCTTGGTGTCGTTCAGGATGCGGAACTGCACCGGATCGATGTTCAGCTTTTCGGCCATCTCGTCGATCGCGATCTCGAGCGCCATCATGCCCGGCGCTTCTCCCGGCGCGCGCATCGCATTGCCTTCGGGCAGATCGATCAGGGCGACGCGGGTCGCGGTCATGCGGTCGGCGCCCGCGTACAGCAGGCGGGTCTGCTGGGTCGCGACTTCCGAGCTGCCCTTGGGCAGGTTGCCGTTCCAGGACTCGTGGCCGATGGCGGTGATGCGGCCGTCGCGGCCGGCGCCGATGCGGATGCGCTGGATGGTGGCCGGGCGGTGGGTGGTGTTGTTGAAGATGAGATGACGGTGCAGCGCCACCTTGACCGGGCGCTTGGCCGCGCGCGCGCCGAGCGACGCCAGCAGGGCGTCGGCGCGCAGGAACAGCTTGGAGCCGAAGCCGCCGCCGACATAGGGCGAGATCACGCGCACCTTTTCCTTCGGCATGTTCAGCGTCTTGGACAGGTCCTGGACGCACCAGTTGATCATCTGGTTCGAGGTCCACACCGTCAGCTTGTCGCCTTCCCAGAGCGCGGTGGACGCGTGCGGCTCCATCATCGCGTGCGACTGGTCCGGGGTGGTGTAGGTGGCGTCGAGTTTCACGGGCGCGGTATCGAAGCCGCGCTGGAAGTTGCCGGCGCTGGAGTCGGACGGGTCGTCTTCCCAGTCCGGCTTGACCGCCTTGTCTTTTTCGGCGGCCAGGTCGAAGCGGCCCTTCTCTTCGACGTATTTCACGCGCACGAGGGCAGCGGCGGCGCGCGCCTGCTCGAAGGTCTCGGCCACCACTAGGGCCACGGCCTGGTGGTAGTGCTCGACCTTGGGGCCAGCCAGCAGGTGGGCGACGTTCTTGTCGCCCTTGCCGAGCTTGCCGGCATTGGCGGCCGTGACCACGGCCAGCACGCCGGGCGCGCGGCGCGCGGCATCGATCTCGATCGAGGCGATGCGGCCCTTGGCGATGCTGGAACCGACCACGAAGCCGTGGGCGGCGTTCGGCACTTCCTTGTGGTGCTCGTAGGCGTAGGGCGCCGTGCCGGTGCACTTGAGCGGGCCGTCGATGCGGTCGAGCGGCTGGCCGACGTAGCGCTGGCGGTCGATGGGATTGGTGGTGGCGGGAGTGGTGAATTTCATGGGATCAGCCTTTCTTCGCTGCGTTCATCGCTTCCGCGAGGGTGCGGTGCACCAGGGCGACTTTGAACGCGTTGTCCTCGGTGGTGCGGGCGCCGGCCATCAGGCGGTCCGACACCGCCTTGGCGCCTTGCGTCATCTGCCGTTCGGCCTCTTCGACCCGCCATGGCTTGTGGGCAACGCCGCCGACCGCCACGCGGCCGCTGCCGTCGGGCAGGATCACGGTGGCGACCGAGACTAAAGCAAAAGCATAGGAAGCGCGGTCGCGCACCTTGCGGTAGGCGTGCACGCCGCCCAGCGGCTTCGGCAGCTTGACCGAGGTGATCAGTTCGCCCGGTTCGAGCACGGTCTCGATGTGCGGGGTGTTGCCCGGCAGGCGGTGGAAGTCGGCGATCGGGATGCTGCGCATGCTGCCGTCGGCCTTCACGGTTTCCACCTCGGCGTCGAGCAGGCGCATGGCGATCGCCATATCGCTCGGATGGACCGCGATGCAGGCCTCGCTGGCGCCGACCACGGCGTGGTGGCGGGTGAAGCCGCCGATGGCGGCGCAGCCGCTGCCCGGCTGGCGCTTGTTGCAGCGCTGCGCCGTGTCGTAGAAGTAGGGGCAGCGGGTGCGCTGCAGCAGGTTGCCCGAAGTGGTCGCCTTGTTGCGCAGCTGGGTCGAGGCGCCGGCCAGCAGGGCGCGCGACAGCACGGCGTAATCCTTGCGCACGCGCGCGTCGGCCGCCAGGTCGGTGTTGCGCACCAGCGCGCCCACGCGCAGGCCGCCGTCCGACGTCGGTTCGATCTTGTCGAAGCCCAGGCCGTTGACGTCGACCAGGGTGGTCGGGGTCTCGATCTCGAGCTTCATGAGGTCGAGCAGGTTGGTGCCGCCGGCGATGAAGCGGGCGTTCGGGGTACGGGCGACGAGCTGGGCGGCTTGGCCCGGCGAAGTGGCGCGCTGGTAGGTGAATGACTTCATGCCTTGACTCCTCCCACTTCGGTGATCGCGTCGATGATGTTCGAGTAGGCGCCGCAGCGACAGATATTGCCGCTCATGCGTTCGCGGATCTCTTCCACCGAGAGCAGGGGCTTCGCATTCAGGTCGGCGGTCACGTGGCTCGGAATGCCCTGGCGGATTTCCTCGATCACCGACACGCTGGCGCAGATCTGCCCGGGGGTACAGTAGCCGCACTGGTAGCCATCGTGCTTGATGAAGGCGGCCTGCATCGGGTGCAGCTTCTCCGGCGTGCCGAGGCCCTCGATGGTGGTGATCTCGGCGCCTTCGTGCATGACCGCCAGCGACAGGCAGGAATTGATGCGGCGGCCATCCATGATGACGGTGCAGGCGCCGCACTGGCCCTGGTCGCAACCCTTCTTGGAACCGGTCAGGTGCAGGTGCTCGCGCAGCGCGTCGAGCAGGCTGGTGCGGGTGTCCAGCTGCAGGGTGACCTGCTTGCCGTTGACGGTGAAGGTGACGCCGGTGGTGACCGGCTCGGGAGTGGTGGTCGCGGTAGCCGTCGGTGCGGCCTCCTGGGCGTGCGCTCCCGGTACGGCCGCGGTCGATACCGACAGCGCGCCGGCGATCAACAGGTCGCGCCGGGTGAGCTTGACGTCGCTGAATTGGTCCATGCTTGTGGCTTCCTTCTCTAGAGTGCGTTGCCCACGCCCGTACCCGGCGTCGATTTGGCGGCGCCAGCAGGTGTGGAAGGGCTTGCGGAGTTGTCGAAATGATTCTAAGTCAGCTGTCGGGAAGGCCGCGTTCCCTTGAAACCTGAAGTATCTTGTTGACTGTAAATATCAGCCGGCAAAATGGGTACCCCGGCAGGCGAGCACGCGAGCAGGCATGGCGGCACGGGCGGCACGGGCGGCACAGGCGGCACAGGCGGCACAGGCGGCCCGCGTGCTGGTCGGAGGGGCGGACCAGCCGTTGGCGCGTTAGGAGGAGGCCGGTCTACTGCTGAAGGACGTAGTCGCCCGGTGCGGGCGCGGTGTCCGGGATGGGGGCCGGCGGCGGGACATATTTGCCGGCGTGGCGTACGAGCCATTGGTCCCAGGCCGGCCACCAGCTGCCTTCGAGCTGGGGCACGCGCGCCAGCCAGCGGTCGGGATCGATGTACGGATCGTCATGCCGGTGCACGGCGACCTGGTAGCTGCGGTTGGCGCTGCCCGGCGGCGAGACCACGCCGGCATTGTGGCCGCCGCTGGTGAGAATGAAGGTGATCTCGGTGTCGGTCAGCGGGATGATCTTGTACACCGAGCGCCATGGCGCGACGTGGTCGGTGAGCGTGCCGACCGCGCAGATGGGCACGTCGATGTCGCTCAGCGAGACCGGCCGTCCGCCGGCCAGGTAACGCGAGCTGGCCAGGCTGTTGCGCAGGAACAGGCGGTGCAGGTATTCGGCATGCATGCGATAGGGCATGCGGGTGGCGTCGGCATTCCAGGACATGAGGTCGCTCTCCTGCTCGGGCAGGTCGAGCAGGTAATGGCGCAGGCGTCGCGACCAGATGAGGTCGTTGGAGCGCAGCAGCTGGAAGGCGCCGGCCATCTGGCGCGTGTCGAGGTAGCCCTGCTGCCACATGGCGGCTTCCAGGAAGCTGACCTGGCTGTCGTCGATGAACAGCGACAGCTCTCCAGGCTCGGTAAAGTCGACCTGAGCCGCCAGCAGCGACATGCTGGCCAGGCGCCGGTCGTGGTCACGCGCCATGGCGGCGGCGGCGATCGCGAGCAGGGTGCCGCCCAAGCAATATCCTGCCGCATTGATCTTGCTGGCGCCGGTCTGGGCCACGATGGCGTCCAGCGCGGCGGTGACGCCCAGCTGGCGGTAGTCGTCCATGGTGAGGTCGCGGTCGTCGGCCTGCGGATTTTTCCACGACACCATGTACACGGTATGTCCGCGCTCGACCAGGTAGCGCACCAGGGAATTGTGCGGCGACAGGTCGAGGATATAGAACTTCATGATCCAGGCCGGCACGATCAGCAGCGGCACTTCGTGCACGGCGGGGCCGACCGGGTCGTAGCGCAGCAGTTCGATCAGCCGGTTCTGCATCACGACCTTGCCCGGCGTGACGGCGACTTCGCGCCCGGGCCGGTAGTTGACGACGCGCGGCTTGCCCGCGAGGAGGCCTTGCGTGTCGCGCCAGGCACGCATGGCGCCGTTGACGAGGTTCATCCCGCCGCTGGCCAGCACGGCGCGCTGCACGACGGGGTTGGTGGTGACGAAATTCGACGGCGCCACGCAGTCGAGCATCTGGCGCGCGACGAAGGTGACGACGTCGGCATGGTGCGGCGCGACCCCGCGCACGGTGGAGGTGGCGCGGTGCCACCATTGCTGGCTCAGCAGGAAGCCCTGGCTGAGCTGGCGCCAGGGCGAAGCGTTCCAGGCCGGATCGACGAAACGTTTATCCTGGGCCAATGGCCGCACCGGATCGACCGCCTCGTCGGCCGGCGTGGCAAGGTATTGCAGCCAGCGCTGCCAGCCGAGGACGGCGTCGGTCGCCAGCTCGTGCTGCTTGTCGGGCGACATCATGAGGTGGCTGGCCCAGTCGAACCAGGCCATGCCGAGGGCGGCCGGCGAGAGGTTGCCGGTGAGGCGCCCAAGCCAGGCCCACAGCACCAGGTCGGCATGGACTTGCCCGCCGCCGGCGACCCGCGCATGGCGATGGGTGCCGCCGAGCCAGGCGCTGCCTTCGAGCCGGCGCGTGCTGCCGGCATCGTCGGGACGGGGACCGGGCCGGGTATCGGGCGCCATGTCGGAAGCTCGCGGCAAGCGGCTGCGTCAGTGGGCGATCAGGAGCGGCGTGGTGCTGCCCGCCAGCAGCGCGCGGGTGACGCCGCCGAGCACGAACTCGCGGTAGCGGCTGTGGCCGAAGGCGCCCGTGACCAGCAGGCCGGCATCGTGCTCGCGCGCCACCTTCAGGAGCGCCTCGCCGGTGCTGCTGCGCGTGGTCTCGATGAGGACGTCGACCCTGACCCCGTGGCGCGCCAGGTGCAAGGCCATGTCGGCGCCCGGTTCCTCTCCGTGCATCTCGGCCATGGCGCCGGGATTGATGAGCGTGAGCTTGACCGTATCGGCTTGCCGCAGCAGGGGCAGGGCGGCGGAAATCGCGCGGATCGCCTGCATGCTGCCGTCCCAGCCGACCACGGCGGTGCCGGGCAGGGGCCGTTCTTTCCAGCCGGGCGGCACCACCAGCACGGGGCGCGCGCCGTGCAGCGCGATGTATTCGGGCAAGCCGCGCGCCTGGGCTGGAATGCCCGGCACGGCGATCGGTTCGGCGTCGCGGCTGACGATCACGAGGTCGGCGTAGCGCGATTCGAGCAGCAGGGCGTAGCGGGCGTCGTCCTCGAGCATGCGGGTTTCGAAACTGCCCACGCCATGGCGCTGGACGGCGGTGCTGAATTCTTCCAGCCGCGCCTCGACCGCCTCGCGCACGCCGTTGAAATCGGATTCGGGCATCATCGGCGCGCCCATCGAGCCGACCAGCAGGGAATAGTCGAACCAGGAAATGCCGGTGGCGGCGCTACCGACGAGGTGGGCGTCGAAGGCGTTGGCCAGCTGTGCGCCGGCGCGCAGGCGCGCCTCTTGCTCGGGACTGCCGTCGACGTGAACCACGATGGTCTTGTACATGCTCATTCCTTTCTTCTCGGTAAAAGCGGACTCGGGCGGATAGGCGTGCCGGTATCCGCCACCGGAGCGGACCCTGGATGGCATCTGGCCTATACGCTTGGATTACTCGAAGTCCACTTTATTCCCGGACTGGGAGCGTGTCAGGGACGTGGTTGATGTGAATCAAAAAAGCAAGAAAGAAGGACGGAGGAACGCGAATCGGAATTGTCTTCTGTGCGTACGACTGTTCTGACGCAAGGACGCGGTGGCGATTACCTCCTTCAGGCCTTGTGACTGTGCGGGGTGGCCGCATACCTATGTCATTACCGGCGATGTGGTCGGTTCTCTTGTGTCTCCATCTCGGCCCTGCCGAGGACTTGGCCGTTGCCTGCTTCGTGCGGCAGCGGCCTTTTTTTATGTTTTATGCTCAGGTGGAGGCGCCTGGGGTGCGTGCCGCGACCAGGTCCGGCGCGGTGGACGGGGACGGTTCGGCAGGGAGTGGCTTGGCGGCATGTGCGGTCAGGTCGCCGGGCGCGAGCACTTCCCAGTTCGTGCTGACCAGGTCGAGCACCATTTCCTCGTGCCGACCGCAGCAGGTGCAGTTGCGCTGGTCCCGGGATGCGTTGTACTGCCAGGAATGGGTCGTCGTCAGTGAGCCTGCGATGGCGGACCAGACCGATTTTGATGCCGAGAAAAATCCCATGATGCTCACCAGAAGTTAACTTGGTCAGCGTATTACGGAACTTGTAACTGCGCAAGATGCTGAACGGGTAAATGCACCGGGTTCTTGCTCGCGGTCGCTCGAGTGTTGCGAAATGGATGAACGGGCGGGCGAAACCTCCATTGTGCATGAGTCCATGCATCCACTGGCTGGGGCGCGTTGAAAATGCGCGGGAGGAAGAAATGCCAGGCCAGTCCGCGATAGCGCGTCTTGCGGTGCTTGAACAGGCACTTCACGACATGGAGCAATACTAGTCCTACGCGCGCACGCTGGCCTTCGCTTCCACGCCCACGTGTGCCTTCATCCCAAAGTGCCAGTCGTTGCCTTTCTTCGACTGATGCATCTCCGGATCGCGTCCCTTGTCGCGGTTCTTGATCGACGGGGGCGCTGCGATCACGGTGGCGTTCGCGACGGTCCCTTCACGCATCGTCAGGCCCTTGCTGGCAAGGTGGCCTTTGATCTCATCGGAGATGCGGCGCGTCAGCGCATTCTCTTCCAGCAAACCGCGGAACTTCGGCAGCGTCGGCGCGTCAGGTCGATGCTGACAAACGCGCGCACCGACTGGATCTCGTAAATCGCGTCCTCGATCCCTTCGTCCGACAGACGCAGGCATTGCTGATCAATATACATGCGCAGCATGCGCTCCGCTGCGGGCGAGACATCGCCGATTAAATCAGTGCTTCCCCAGGCTACGATATTCTCCCAACGACTTCGACCTATGATTGATTCGGGCTATCGGCCTGTGTGCCAGCATTCCGAATGAGCGGCATGCCATCCGAGGACGGTTCAGGCCTGGCCGAAGTAAGGCCGTCGCCGCACGCGCCCGTTGATCTGCGTCCTGTCTTGCCATGCGTGAGGCCAATGCCCGCCATGTGCTGCCGAATAAGAATGATATTTATTTGACAATCATCTGCGAGGTCATTATGGCAAGCGACGTTTATCTCAAAATCGAAGGTATCGCGGGCGAGTCCACGGACGACAAGCACAAGGACTGGATCGAAGTTGCGAACGTCAATTACGCCGTGCACCAGCCGAGGGCCGAAGCAGTGTCAACGGCCGGCGGCCACACAAGCGGACGGGCAGAACTGTTTCCGCTCAGCTTTACGAAATTGGCCGACATCGCGTCGCCCGTCCTACTGCAAACCTGCGCGACAGGCAAGACCATCCCGAAAGCGACGTTCGAGTTCATGCGCGCCGACGGCAACGGCAAGCCGATCCCGTACTTTAAGATCGAGCTGGAAAACTTGATGCTCTCGAACATCGCGCCCGACAGCGGCGAGGGCGGCATCATCACGGAGCGGGTGCACGTTGCGTACGCCAAGATCAGGTGGAACTATCTCCGCCAGTCCATCCGTGGCGGCACGCAGGGCAATACGTCGGGTGGCTGGGACTGCTCCGCCAACAAGGTGTGCTGATGGGCCGCGCCACCAATAGCGCCGCGCAGGCGCAGCCGAACAGCGCGTTGCAGGCAAGCGCGAAAAATGTACAGCGCTACGTCGGCGACGTCATGCTCAACTGCGTGGTGAGCCCGTCAGCCTTCACGCATTGCTGCGCCGTGATCGTCAGTGGCGACCCAGGCAACCCCTGCGGTCATTCGCTGTTGCACACTGGCGGCGGATGGTATTTTCACGTGGCCGGCGAAAACACTGTCCCTAGGTTCATGAGCGAAGGAGGGTACAAACGCTATCTCCGGGAAAACGGCAAGCGCGAGATTCGACGATGGCCTATCAAGGTGCCAGATCCGCATGGCGCGCATCGGAAGCTGCAGGAACTACTCGCGCGCAAATGGCTTTGGTTGGGCATTCCTAATAATTGTGTGTCTTTTGTGGAAGAGGTCGTTCGGGCTGGTGGCAGCAAGGCCGCGATGTATTTCAACTGCCCTTCAGCGGAGGCGTTCGCATGAGCCGCGCTTTTATTTCCTTCGGTGCTGCCATCTTCGTGGCGTTTTCGATATGGCTGACTATCGCAGTGCTCACGCCAACGCTGTACGTCGAGACGGCATTTGTCATCATCCTTTATCCTTCAATCGCCTCCGGAATCGTCACAGCACTGGCACTATGGGCCAGTGCACGAAAGCGGCGAGTATAGGCCGCGCCGCTTCGGATTGGCGCACTACGACGAGCTCGCGCCCACGATGATGGCCCGCCGCTCGGACGGTTGCGTGAGCACGCGTTCGATAATTACTTTGGGCACGTCGGCGCACGCCATCATGCGCTCGGCCTCCTCGACGCCGATCATCGGCAGCAGGATGAGGGTGAGCTCGGCGCGGCATCCGCTGCTCCCAACCCTATTCGAAGCCCGACTGACGACGATGCAGGCCGTCAGCATGCTGCTCAAAGGTGAGGCGCGGCCGCGGGGCGATTCCGGCCCGGCTTACGCACGGGAATGGGCGATCCGGTTTGACCGATAAGGATGGTCACTTAGACGCAAAAAAGCCACCGCTACGGTGGCTTCTCGAATTCGGTCGTTGGAAAATTCCGAAATACGTTGAAAACTTCACTATTCGAAAAATCCAGATTCCTATAACCGCTTGAATCTACATGAATTCTTGGGGTGGCTGATGGGACTCGACCCACGACAACAGGAATCACAATCCTCTCGCCAGCGCAGCAGGCCCCTCGTAGCAGCTGCTGCATTGTCTCAGTCTCAGATCACGATAGTGACATTCCCGTTGCCAGCCCTGATCATTTCCTTGAGGCTGCTCGTCATGTACTTACCAGCGTGCACCGTGACATGGCCTCCGGCTCTGGCTGCCACTTGAATGATCTCCTTTACCGAAGACGTCATATATCCGGCATCTGCGGTGATGACGATATCCGCTCCCATTGCTGCAAGTTCTTTTGCACTGCTCGACATCATTGCCATCATAAACCCCTATAGTTGTGAAAGAAAGTTTCATTGACATAAAACAATTTTATTATGGCAACGCACTCAGCTATATAAGGCCAATTTTCTGTTCCGCAACCCCGTTAAATGATCAATGAAATCAGTGGGTTAAACTGGCCTTTTGGATGCACTCTGCGGAGATAATTATCCTGTAACCTACTGATGTTTAGCATATGGGCGGTGGTCTTGAAAACTGCTGACCGCGCACTTTTCTGCGCTATCCGAAGTTTGCGGAATCGATCGAATCAAGTACTTAGACCGGCACAATCAGTGAATGAATAGCGCAGGTCGCGGTGTCCAAGAGTTTGATTAAATTGTCGATAAAGGCAATAGAGCGTCTGACTTCTAAGCTGACTCGGTGACCGGGGGCGGTGGATTTTCGCTATGCGCTTCAGCGACACGCTTCTCATAAGCGCGTTTTTCCTTCGAGATCGTTGAAATCTGCTTGCGAAGATCGTCGTCTCTACTAGCACCGCCAAGACGTTGGTCCGATGCAGGTAGCGACGCATGTTGGCGGAGGATCATCGCAAGTTCCGAGACATGCAGCCCTAGTTTTGCAAACTCGATTTGGCGAACCCAAAAATATTCTGTGAAATCTGGGAAGTCGTCCATCTCGTGCACCGCACTAATATGCCGCCGGAGTTGTTCGATCTGATAGGGCAGGCTCAAAATTCTGTGCATCAAATCCGCCGGAAGAGATTTCCAGTCGACGTCCAGTTCAAGTGGGGCAAAGTTCGGTAACGTTGTTACCGTCGCCCAATACTGCCCTTCGTTACCGGCCGGTCTGCCATAGATTTCACCATTATCAAAAGCGACCTGATAGCACTCGTCAGCAAGCTTCTCAAGGTGGGACGTTACTAGAATTCCTAAATAGGCGGATTCCTTGGAAACTCGCTTTTCTTCGCGACGATCTTCCCGCCTCGTCGTCAGATATCCACCAAGCCACACGCCAATTAGACCGGCGATCGCTGAAACAGACCCGGTTACAAGCGAAGGTAGAAAAGCCCAATCGATGTCCATGTCAAACATTCGAAACGTATGTGGAAGGCCAGATTGAGCCTTGTCCGAGCGACGATTGATTGGTGTTTTGCGGAACTACTCTGATTTTGCGGAACTATCGCGCTATGCGACAAGTTGCGGAAACCCGCATAAACACTGGTGCCCGGAGCCGGAATCGAACCGGCACGCCATTGCTGGCAGCAGATTTTAAGTCTGCGGTGTCTACCAGTTTCACCATCCGGGCAACGCCCGAGATTCTAGCACAGGCGTGCTCAATTCGGAGCGGTTTGGCAACTTTATCCCCCTGATAAGCCCTTTACCGCGGCATGATCGCCCGCCCATCCCTCCCAACCGGTCTCTTGCATCTTTGGAACCCCCGCCCGGATGGTGTAGCATGCCAACCGGCGTCACCCATGGCGCCACCCCAGGCAAGACCACGCAAGGACAAGAATTGGACATCAAGATCAACGACGAGCTGCGGTCCTTCGTCGACCCACTCACCGACATCGAATACGCCGCGCTCGAGCGCAGCCTGCAGGCCGAGGGTTGCCGCGACGCGCTGGTGCTCTGGCGCGACACGCTGATCGACGGCCATAACCGCTACGAGATCTGCAAGAAACACGGCATCCCGTTCCGCACCGTCCACAACAACAATTTCGCCTCGCTCGAGGACGTGATGCTGTGGATGATCGACAACCACCTGGCGCGCCGCAGCGTGTCGGATTTCCAGCGCGGCGTGTTCGCCCTGCGCAAGAAGGAAATCGTCGCCGCGCGCATGGCCGAGAATCCGCCGGCGGAAGAGGGCGACAAGAACGCCCCGGCCGACGACACCTCGCCGCCATGGAGTACGCGCGAGGACGTCGCGCGCGCGGCCCGCGTCTCGAGCAATACCATCAGCCAGATCGAACGCATCCAGAAGGCCGCCACCCCGCAGCTGCGCGAGGCCGTGCGCACCGGCGCCATCTCGATCAACGCCGCCGCCAACGTGGCGCAGCTGCCCGAAGAACAGCAGATCGCCGCCGTCGCCGGTGGCCGCAAGGAATTGCAGCAGGCCGCGCGCCAGGTGCGCGAGCAGAAGATGGCCAGCCGTCCGAAAAAGGAAAAGGTCGAGCTCGACCCGGAAGACGAGCTGGCGGCCCTGCGCAAGGAAGTGGCAAGCCTGAAGGACCGCATGGCGACGCTGCTGACCGATAACCAGCGACTCAAGCAGCGCCTGGCCAATGCCGGCCTGGACGACGAATAACACGACCTGAAGGAAGACCAAAGATGCGCATGCCCCGTTCGTTCACGCCGGTCCTGCTCGGCGCTCTCCTGGCTGGACTGGCCGCTCCCGGACTCGCCGTTGCCCAGGGCAAGGCGGCGACCAGCGCCGCGCCCGCCGCGCAGGCCTTCAGCGCCGCCGACGTCGCGCGCTGGAAGGCGACCGCGCAACGGGTGACGATCCTGCGCGACAAGTGGGGCATTCCGCACATCTATGGCGGCACCGACGCCGACACCGTGTTCGGCATGCTGTACGCCCAGGCCGAGGACGACTTCAACCGCATCGAGCTCAACTACATCAATGCGATGGGGCGCCTGGCCGAGGTCGAGGGCGAGAAGGAAATCTGGCGCGACCTGCGTATGAAGATGTACATCCAGCCGGCCGACATGCAGGCCAAGTACGCCGCCAGCCCGGTGTGGCTGAAGAACCTGATGAATGCCTTCGCCGATGGCCTGAACTATTACCTGCACACCCATCCCGAAGTCCAACCGAAGCTGCTGACCCGCTTCGAGCCGTGGATGGCCCTGACGTTCAGTGAAGGCAGCATCGGTGGCGACATCGAGTCGATCGACCTCAAGGAACTGGAACGTTTCTATGGCAAGCGTCCGGTGCTCGCCAGCGTCGGCGTCGACAAGGGCTTCGATCCCGAGCCGCGCGGTTCGAATGGCTTCGCCATCGCCCCCAGGCGCTCGGCCAACGGCCATGCGCTGTTGATGATCAACCCGCACACCTCGTTCTATTTCCGTCCCGAGGTGCACATGGTCAGCGACGAAGGGCTCAACGCGTATGGCGCCGTGACCTGGGGCCAGTTCTTCGTCTACCAGGGCTTCAACGACAAGCTGGGCTGGATGCACACGTCGGGCGGCGGCGACGTGATCGACGAATACCTCGAGACCGTGGTCGAGCGCGATGGCGAGTTCTTCTATAAATACGGCAAGCACGAGGGCCGGATGCGCACCGCGCAGATCAACCTGCCGTACAAGACGCCGAACGGCGGCATGGCCAGCCGCACCGTCACCGCCTATTTCACCCACCACGGCCCGGTCGTGCGCCAAGAGGGCAAACAATGGGTGTCGGTCAAGATGATGGACGACCCGCTCAATGCGCTGACCCAGTCGTATACCCGCACCAAGGCGCGCGACTACAACGCTTTCTACAAGGCGATGGAGCTGCGCACCAATTCCTCGAACAACACGGTGTATGCCGATGCGCAGGGCAATATTGCCTACTTCCACGGCAATTTCATTCCGAAGCGTGACCCGCGCTTCGACTGGACCAAGCCGGTCGACGGCAGCAATCCGGCCACCGAGTGGCAGGGCCTGCACGAGATCAAGGAAACGATCACCCTGCTGAACCCGGCCAGCGGCTACATCTCCAATACCAACAACTGGCCGTGTAATGCGGCCGGCGCCGGCAGCAGCCCTCAATGCGCCAGCTACCCGGCCTATATGTGGTCGCTGCCCGAGAATGCCCGTGGCCGCAACGCCGATCGCGTGTTCAAGGAGGCGAAACGGCTCGACGTCGATGGGCTGATCGCGGCGTCCTACGACACGCGCCTGGCCGCGTTCGAGCCATTGGTGCCGGCCGTGGTGGCCGATTACGAAGCGCTGCACGAAAGCGATGCGCGCAAGGCCGCGCTGCTCGAGCAGATCGCCGTGCTGCGCGACTGGAACCTGCGTTACGCGATCGATTCGGTGCCGACTTCGCTCGCGGTCTATTGGGGGCAAGAGATGGTGGCGGAGCATGGCGCGCGTGCGCGTGCCGAACACATTCCGGCGGTAGACTATATCGCTACTCGCCTGAGCCCGGCCGATCGTCTCGATGCGCTGGTGCGCGCCTCGAACAGGCTGCAGGCCGACTTCGGCAACTGGCGCACGCCGTGGGGCGAGATCAACCGCTTCCAGCGCATCAGCGGCGACGTCGACCAGCAGTACGACGACAGCAAGCCCAGCATCCCGGTGGCTTTCGCCTCGGCCAACTGGGGTTCGCTGGCGTCGTTCGGCATGTCGGCCAAGCAGAAGACCAAACGCATCTATGGCGATCGCGGCAACAGCTTCGTTGCGGCGGTCGAGTTCGGCCCGCGCATCAAGGCCAAAAGCATCCTGGCCGGCGGCCAGAGCGGCGATCCGCGCTCGCCGCACTTCAATGACCAGGCGGCGATGTATGCGCGCGGCGAGTTCAAGGACGTGCTGTTCTACAAGGAAGACATCGAGCGCAACCTGGAGCGCAAATACCATCCCGGGCAGTAAGGCCTGCCGCCGCAGGCATTGCGCCCGCTACTGAAAGGACTGCGTGGAACTGAGCGAAAAACAGAAAATGTTGGCTGGCATGCCGTATCACGCCAGCGATCCCGAGCTGCGCGCCGAGCAGAACGCCACGGCCGCCTGGCTGGCGCGCTACAACGCGGCGCTGGGCGAGCCGGCCAGCTGGCAGGCGCTGCTGGGCGAGCGCATTGCGCGCGCGGGGCAGGGCACGACCGTGCGACCGCCCTTCCACTGCGACTACGGCTGGCACGTCACCCTCGGCGCGCGCGTCTTCGTCAACTTCGACTGCGTGTTCCTCGACGTGGCGCCGATCACGATCGGCGACGATTGCCGCATCGGCCCGGGCGTGCACATCTATACGGCCGACCATCCGCGCGACCCGGCCCTGCGCCGCGCCGGCTTCGAATCCGGCCGCCCGGTCACCATCGGCCGCAACGTCTGGATCGGCGGCGGCGCCATCATCCTGCCCGGTGTGACGATCGGCGACGATGCGATCGTCGGCGCCGGCAGCGTGGTGACCCATGACGTGGCGCCCGGCGCCCACGTCGCGGGCAATCCGGCGCAGCCGATATCTGGCTGATCGCGGCCCTGTCCGGCGCTGAATGGCTGGCGGCGCCTGTTTCCCGCTTGCTATAATCGCAGCTTCGCATCAAAAGCACAGCAAGGCAGGACAGGGCAGTGGCCAAACTCTATTTCAGATACTCGGCGATGAACGCCGGCAAATCGACTGCCCTGTTGCAGGTCGCCCATAACTACGAGGAGCAGGGCCAGCAGGTCAAGCTCTACACGGCGGCGATCGACAACCGCTATGGCGTCGGCCTGATCACCTCGCGCCTGGGCGCGCAGCGTAATGCCGAGGTGTTCGATAGCGACACTAATTTCCTTGAACAAGTGTCTGGCGTGGCTTGCCTGCTGGTCGATGAATCGCAATTTCTCTCCAGTGCACAGGTCAGCCAGCTGCACCAGCTGGCCCAGGTGCGCGGCGTGCCCGTCATCTGCTACGGGCTGCGCAGCGATTTTCGCGGCGAACCGTTCCCCGGTGCGGCCTACCTGCTGGCGCTGGCCGACGATATCGAGGAAATCAAGAATATCTGCACCTGCGGCAAGAAGGCGACCATGAATATCCGCGTCGACGAACAGGGCCGCCGCATCCGCGAAGGCGAACAGGTCAGCATCGGCGGCAACGAGCGCTACCGCCAGGCCTGCGGGCGCTGCTTCTACTCGGCCTGAGCCGGCCATGGCGTTCGCTTGCGGCGCCTGGCTTCCGGCCGCCGCCTGCGCCGCGGCCGGGCCCGCGCTCGACATCCTTGTTTACCTGATCCCGTCGGCCGCGCTGGCCGTGCTGCTGTGGATCGCCTCCAGCGCCCACCCCGCCTTCTTCGTCTTCACCGCCGCCGGCACGCTGTGCCATGAGCTCGCCCATTTCTCGGTGGGCTTGCTGACCAATGCCGAGCCGGTCGGGATGAGCGTCTTCCCGCGCCGGATCAAACGACCCAAGGGTGGCCATAACTGGGAACTCGGCTCGGTCACCTTTGCCAACCTGCGCTGGTACAACGCGGCCCCGGCCGCGCTGGCGCCGCTGCTGGTGCTGCTGGTGCCGCTCGGCGTGGCATGGTGGCGCACGCGTGGGGGCCTGGCCTTCGAGCCGGTCGACCTGGCCATCATGTTCTTCCTCGCGCCCCAGTTCCTGTCATTCTGGCCATCCCCGGTCGACTGGAAGCTGGCGGCCCGTTCCTGGCCCTGGGCGCCACTGCTGGCGCTGGTCCTGGCATGCTGGTATTTCAAGGATGCCGCCCTGGGGCTTATCAAGGCGTAAATACTTGGCGAAAAATCGCTTACGGCAGACTTAATTTCCGGCGATTCCGGCGCTTCAAGCGGGACAAGCCGCCTCTGGCACGTGGTTCTATCCTGTAGAATGGACCGCAAAGCGCGGTATGGCTGGCTTATCGATATTGGTCATGTCGCAATCCGCAGGAATCCCGTACGGAGAAACGCAGAATGAAGAAGCACGTGCTCATCGCCGCCATGGCATTTGCCATGTCCGCCCATGTGGTGACCGCACAGCCCGAGAAATCGGCTGCCATTGCAACGCCCGCGGCGCCTGCCAAGCCGGCGGACTCCAAGAAAGCCGCCCCGGCCCCGTCCTCGCTCGAGATGAAGCCGATCGCCGCCCAGACCCAGGCCGCCCTGTGGGCCTCGCGCGTGCTGGGGCGCTATCACTACAGCCCGGTGCCGCTGGACGACGCGATGTCGGTCAAGATCTTCGACAGCTACTTCGACGGGCTCGACGGCGAGAAGCTGTACTTCGTGCAGGCCGACCTGGATCACTTCGCCGCGCTGCGCACCCAGATGGACGACGCGATCAACAACGAAGACCTGACCGCGCCGTTCGCCATCTACAACCTGTACCAGAAGCGCTTCGCCGAACGCATGGCCTATGCGCGCGGCCTGCTCAAGACCAAGTTCGACTTCACCTCCGACGAGACCATGGAGCTCGACCGCGAGAAGGCGGCCTGGGCCAAGAACGAGGACGAGATCCGCGACCTGTGGCGCAAGCGCGTCAAGAACGACTGGCTGCGCCTTAAACTGGCGGGCAAGGACGACAAATCGATCCGCGAGACGCTCGATAAGCGCTACGACAACTACGTCAACCGCATCCGCAAGCTGAACAACGAGGACGTGTTCCAGATGTTCATGAACGCGTACGCCACCGCGATCGAGCCGCACACCAACTACCTGGGTCCGCGCTCGGCCGACAACTTCGACATCGCGATGCGCCTGTCGCTGGAAGGCATCGGCTGCGTGCTGCAGTCGCGCGACGACTACACCATCATCCGCGAGATCGTGCCGGGCAGCCCGGCCGACAAGTCGGGCAAGCTGAAGGTCGGCGACCGCATCGTCGGCGTGGCCCAGGGCGACAAGCCGTTCGTCGACGTGCTGGGCTGGCGCCTGGACGACGTGGTGGCGCTGGTGCGCGGCGAGAAGGGCTCCACCGTGCGCCTGGACGTGATCCCGGGCGACGGCGGCGTCGATGCCAAGCACGTGACCGTCGCGATGGTGCGCAACAAGATCAGCATGGAAGAGCAGGCCGCCAAGAAGTCGATCATCAAGGTCAAGGAGAACGGCGTCGAACGCCGCATCGGCGTCATTGCGCTGCCGACCTTCTACCAGGACTTCGAAGCGCGCCGCAAGGGCGACCGCGAGTTCCGCAGCGCGACCCGCGACGTCGAACGCATCCTGACCGAGCTCAAGAAAGAGAAGGTCGACAACGTCCTGATCGATTTGCGCAACAATGGCGGCGGCTCGCTGACCGAGGCGGTCGAACTGACCGGCCTGTTCATCGACAAGGGCCCGGTCGTCATGCAGCGCACCGCCGAAGGCCGGGTCGAGGTCGAGAGCGACACCAAGCCGGGCCTGGCCTGGGACGGTCCGATGGGCGTGCTGATCAACCGCGGTTCGGCCTCGGCGTCCGAGATCTTCGCGGCGGCGATCCAGGATTACGGCCGCGGCCTCGTGATCGGCGAGCCGAGCTTCGGCAAGGGCACGGTCCAGACCCTGATCGACCTCGACCGCTTTGCGCCGAACGAGAAGATGCGCTACGGCGAACTGAAGATGACCATCGCCCAGTTCTTCCGCATCAATGGCGGCACCACCCAGCTGCGCGGCGTGACGCCGGACATCAAGTTGCCGGTGCTGACCGATATGGACACCTTCGGCGAATCGTCCTACGACAATGCGTTGCCGTGGGTGGCGATCAAGCCGGCGCAGTACATGCCGCTGGGCGACCTCAAGGAACTCGTCGCACCGCTGCAGAAGCGTCATGAGGAGCGTATTGCCAACGACAAGGACTTCCAGTTCCTGCAGGAAGACATCAACGAGGTGCTGAAGCTGCGCAAGGAAAACGTCATCTCGCTGAACGAGGCCGTGCGCCGCAAGGAGCGTGACGCCCAGGATGCCCGCTCGAAACTGCGCGAAGCGCGCCTGGCCGGCACTTCGGCGACGCCGGGCGAGCCAACCAGCGGTCCGGGCAGCGCCGAAAAACGCGCCGAGGCGCCGGATCCGACCAAGCCCGAGAAATCGGTGGTCGCCCTGCGCGGCACCCCGCGCCAGGACGATGGCCTGCAAGGCGACGAGCGCGATCTCCAGGCCGAGCTGGCGGCCGAGAAAGCGGCCAAGGATGCCAAGGACGTGTTGCTGCAAGAGGCGGCGAACATCCTGGCGGACGAGGTCGGCATGCTGAAGACCGATACCCGGATGGCGTCGCGCGTGATGCCGTATATGACGGTGGTTCAAAGCAAGTAAGCACGCAGCACCGCGGCGAGAGGCCGCACCGGGAAAGGCCGCACCGTGACAGGTGCGGCCTTTTTTTATGGCGCTGTCATCGTTAGCTGTTGATGACCCCGAATGCAATACGCAGCAATTGCTCGACAGAAGTGACCCGCCCGCCATCGCGCGCCCATTGCCAGCCCAGATAATTTGGCAACCAGCGTGACGCCACGCCATGGAAGCGCGCCAGCCATCCCTTGAAGCGCCGGTGGTAGGCGTTCACGTTTTGCACATGGATGGCGCCCTCGATGCCATTGCGGACTCGCTCTCCGGCGCTGAGATTGACAGCCTGGTGTGCGATGCCATGGGCACGGGCGAAGGCGGGATAGGCGGCGTTGGTGTCGGTGACCAGCAGCGCTTGCGGATCGAGTTTCGGCAGAAGGTGCCTGACCAGCTGGGCCACTTTCAGGGCGCCGCGGCCGGTGACGGCGTCGATGGTCTGGCCGCTGCGGTCGCGCGCCACCAGGATGCAGTCGAGGTGATGCGAGATGCCGCGCAGGGCGGCCCTGCCACCGCGCTTGCGCGCCTGGCGGTCGAGCTTGCGCGAACCCTTCTGCGATTCGAGCAGGAACATTTCGTCAGCCTCGACGATACCCAAAAGGCGCTCAGGCCGGTCGTCCTTGACCCGGTCGAGGAAGCGGTGACGCCAGCGGAAGGTCGTGTTGCGGTGCACGCCGATACGCTTGGCCGCGGAGCGGACTGTGCGGGAGTCGAGCACCGTTTCCAGATAATCGAGCCACTTGCTTTTGTGCCTGAGCCGCGCCAGCGGCGTGCCGGTCAGGTCGTTGAAGGTGCGGCCGCATGCACAACAGCGAAAGCGCTGCAAATCGTTGGCCTGGCCGTGCCGGTGGCATCGATCGCAGGCGCAGTCGGGGCAGCGTCGCCCCTTTGATCGGATCTCACCGATGAGGGCGATCACCCGGTCGAGCCCGGCTGCCGGATGCAGCGCAGCCAGCACCTGCTGGCGCTGCGGCTGGTTCAGCAGCGCTAGCTGGGCGAACAGCTCTTCAAACTTCGGCGCTTGCATGGCACGCTCCCGGTCGATGGCGACCGGGATTGGACTGCGCGTCAGCTCAGCAGTTCAATGCTCATCCATATCTAACGAGTACAGCGCCTTTTTTATCGGCGTTCACAGCAATGGGTCCCGCTGCGTTTCTTGCTGGAATAACTAGCAAAGTTATCAGGCCGCGACCAGCCGCGGCACGGCTCTCTCGACAGTCAATGTTCTTTAGGCAAGCTGAAGAGTAAAACATGAATGCTGTAAATAGCTGAAAGATGGCATGAAATGACCAGTACTCAACAGTAAGATCGTATGCACGATTTGCGGTGGGTCAAAATTTAAGTTTTTTTGGTTTGTGATACGATAACTCTGTAGTTGTAAAAATAATAATCCTTACTTATCTTAGGAGTTATCTTCATGTCAACACGTCACCTCGTTGTTGCTGCCCTCCTGGCGTGCGCCGGCGCAGCCCAGGCAGAAGTCGTTTCCACGACAGGCTTCCAAAATGGCTGGACCGCCGGTAACGGCACCAGCGTGATCGGTTCGGGTGTGCTCGGTAGCGACGTCAGCCTGGTCGGCGGCGTCGCGCACGGCACTACCGACAGCCTGATCGGCAAAGCCAGCGCCAGCCTGTCGTCCGCCGACGCACAGAAACTCTTCGTCCAGCAGGGCATCGACGCCTCCTACGTGCTGAGCGCCGGTAATGGCCTGCTCGCAGCCCGTTATGGCAACTCGGTGTCGGTCATCAACGACGGCGACGGCGTGAAGATCGTGCCTGGCCAGAATGCAGGTGGCGGCATCGCGGCGCCTGCCGCGCCAGTCGCCGGCGGTGGTAGTGCCGGCGGCGGCGCCGCGATCGGCGGTGGCGGTGGCGCCGCGGTTGGCGGTGGCGGTGCGACATCGGGCGGCGGCAGCGCGGCGCCAGGCGGCAGCAGCGGCAGCCCGGCCGTGCCGGATTCGGGCAGCGACAGCGGTGGCGGCAACGTGACCGTGCCGGCGCCGGATGCCGATCCGATCTTCACCCTGCCAGTCCAGGACCAGGTCGGCGCATTGCCGGATCAGGTCAACGCCGTGCCGGAACCAGGCACCATCGCGCTGATGCTGGCTGGCCTGATGGGCGCCGGCGCGTTCTCGCGTCGCCGCAACGCCAAGCAGTAATCGCCTTCGGGCTGGGCCCGGCGTCCAGCCCGATCGACCGCGCCGACCATTCTTGGCGGCGCGGCCGTTTCAGGTACAATCCTTGTGAACGATCGTGCTATTCATGACGACAACAACAAGGAGACGACGTGGACCTGTACTACTCCGACGAGGACCTGGCCTTTCGCGACCAGGTCCGCGCCTTTCTCGCTTCCCATCTTCCCCCTGAACTCCAGCACAAGGTTCGCCAGCACCTGCGCCTGAGCCGCGACGACTACGTCCGCTGGCACCGCATCCTGGCCGCACAGGGTTGGGCCGCGCCCGGCTGGCCGGTCGAATACGGCGGTCCGGGCTGGACGCCGCTGCAGCGCCACATCTTCGAAGAGGAATGCGCGCTTGCCGGCACGCCGCAGGTGCTGCCGTTCGGCGTCAATATGGTGGCGCCCGTGATCATGGCCTTCGGCAGCCAGCAGCAGAAGGACTATTACCTGCCGCGCATCCTGTCCTGCGAGGACTGGTGGTGCCAGGGCTATTCCGAACCCGGCGCCGGCTCCGACCTGGCCGCGCTCAAGACGGGCGCCGTCCATCAGCAGGACAGTGCGGGCGATCACTACATCGTCAACGGCCAGAAGACCTGGACCACCCTGGCCCAGCACGCCGACATGATCTTCTGCCTGGTGCGCACCGATCCCGGCGTGCGCAAGCAGGAGGGCATTTCCTTCCTCCTGATCGACATGCGCAGTCCCGGCGTCACCGTGCGCCCGATCGCGATGCTCGACGAAGACCACGAAGTCAACGAAGTCTTCTTCGACAACGTCAAGGTGCCGGTCGCCAACCTGGTGGGCCAGGAAAACCGCGGCTGGACCTATGCCAAATACCTGCTCGGCCACGAGCGCACCGGCATCGCCGCCGTCGGCCGCTCCAAGCGCGAGCTGGCCTTCGTCAAGCGCCTGGCGCTGCGCGAACGCAAGCGCGGACGGGCGCTGCTGGACGATCCCCTGTTCGGCGCGAAAGTGGCGGCGCTCGAGATCGAACTGATGGCGCTCGAGATGACGGTGCTGCGCGTGCTGGCCAGGGGCGAGGCTGCGCCCGGTCCCGAAGCGTCGATGCTGAAGGTGAAGGGCACCGAGATCCAGCAAGCCCTCACCGAGCTGATGGTCGAAGCGGCCGGTCCGCTGGCGCTGCCTTTCGATCCGGCCTACCTGTCCGGCGCGAGCGAACACGCCATCGCGGGCGACGACGATGCGGCTCCGCTGGCGGGCTACTACTTCAATTACCGCAAGACGTCGATCTACGGCGGGTCGAACGAAATCCAACGCAACATCATCTCCCAGATGATCCTGGGACTGTGAGGACGGCATGCATTTCGAACTGAACGGGGAACAGCAGCAGCTGGCCGATGCGATCCGGCGCTGGATCGGCCGCGACTACGGCTTCGAGGCGCGGCGCGCGATCGTCCATTCCGAGCCGGGCGTCTCGCCAGACGCCTGGGCCACGATGGTCGAACTGGGCTTGACGGCGCTGCCGGTGCCCGAGGAACACGGCGGTTTCGGCGGCGACGCCCTCGCCATGTTCGGCGTGATGCAGGAACTCGGCCGTGGGCTGGTGGTCGAACCGTATATGGCGACGGTGCTCGGCGCTGAATTCCTGCGCCAGGGTGGCGGGCACGGTGCGCTGCTCGAACGGGTCGCCGCCGGTGACGTCAAGCTCGCCTGCGCGCTGGGCGAACAACGATCGCGCCACGATGCCTTCGAGATCGCCACGCGGGTCGAGGCCGTCGATGGCGGCTACCGCCTGCATGGCGAGAAGCGGGTGGTGCTGCATGGCGCCGAAGCCAATGCCCTGATCGTATCGGCACGCGGCGCGCAGGGCGCGGTGGGCTCGGTGAGCTCGGGGAGCACAGGCGATGTGGGCAGTGTGGGCAGTGTGGGCAGTGGGGACAGTGGGGGCAGTGGCGACAATGAGCAGGACATGGATGGCGTGAGTCTGTTCGTGGTGCCGCGCGACAGCGCCGGGCTGCGCGTCACCGGTTACCGCACGCTCGATGGCTTGCGTGCGGCTAATGTCGTGCTCGATGGCGTGGTGGTCGCGCGAGACGCCGTGATCGGGGCCGTGGAAGAGGGCGGCGCCATTCTCGATGCGGCGCTCGATTATGGCGCCGGCCTGCTGTGCGCCGAGGCGCTGGGGGCGATGCAGGCCTTATTCGACACGACGCTCGAGTACCTCAAGACGCGCCAGCAGTTCGGCGCGCCGATCGGGAAGTTCCAGGCGCTGCAGCACCGGATGGCCGACATGGCGATCCACCTCGAGCAGGCGCGGTCGATGGCCTTGCTGGCGGCGCTGGCGCTGGCGCGTTCGGGTAGCGGGGCCGATGCCAATGCCGGTGTCAGTCGCGATGCTGCTGCGAACATCGAGACGCGCCGGCGCGTGGTGTCGGCCGCCAAGTACCGCGTGGGCCTGGCCGCGCGCTTCATCGGCCAGGGCGCCATCCAGCTGCACGGCGGCATGGGCGTGACCGACGAGCTGCCGGCCTCACATTACTTCAAGCGCCTGTCGACGATCGAACTGACGCTGGGCGATATGGACCACCACCTGGAGCGCTTCATCGCGCAGCCGGGATTCCGGGAGGCCGCATGACGGCAGGACCAGACGAGGGAGCGGGCACGGCGGCCAACGCGCGCGCGCACGTCCAGGCCGATGCGCCGGCCGGCAAGCGCTGGTATTTCGAAGATTTTTATCCCGGCCAGGAAATCGACCTGGGCGAGCGCAGCGTCACCGAAACCGAGATCCTCGCCTTCGCAAACGCGTTCGACCCGCAGTCCTTCCACGTCGACGCCCAGGCGGCGCAAGCGTCGCCGTACGGCGGCCTGATCGCCAGCGGCTGGCACACCTGCAGCATGATGATGCGCATGGTGGTCGATGGCCTCCTGAGCGCGGCCGACGGCATGGGTTCCCCCGGCCTCGATGGCGTGCGCTGGCTGCAGCCGGTGCGCGCCGGCGACACGCTGCGCGTGCGCTATCTCACGCGCCAGGTCAAGGCGTCCGCCAGCAAACCCGATCGTGGCGTCGTCTGGTCGACCTGGACCGCCACCAACCAGCACGGCGTCCCGGTGTGCACGGTCGACGGCATCGGACTCTACGGGCGCCGGCCCGCCAGGGAGCAATGATGGCCACCACGATCGCACTCGATGCATTGCCGGCGCGGGTCGGCAGCGAAGTCGCCGTGTCCGACTGGTTCGAGGTCGGGCAAGAGCGCATCGCCACCTTCGCCGAAGCCACCGACGACCGCCAGTGGATCCACCTCGATCCCGAGCGCTGCAAGCGCGAGTCGCCGTTCGGCCAGTCGGTGGCGCATGGCTTCCTCACGCTGTCGCTGCTGCCGGCCATGCTCACCAGCGCCCTGGCGATCGAGGGCATGCGGATGGGCGTCAACTATGGCCTGAACAAGGTGCGCTTCCCGAGTCCGCTGCCGGCCGGCAGCCGGGTGCGGGGGCGCTGGACCCTGCGCGGCGCCGATGCGGTCGCCGGCGGCTGGCAATTTACCTGGGACGTGACGATCGAGGCCGACGGGGCCGTCAAGCCCGTGTGCGTGGCCGAGTTCCTGATCCGCTGCTACGCCTGACGCATCCTCATGCAACGTGGCCACCGGCGTTGCCGAGCGCGCCCACGCCGCCCATGCGGTACTGATTGCGCCCACCCGCCTTGGCCTGGTAGAGCAGGGCGTCGGCGCTGGCCACCAGCACGTCGGCGCCTTGCGCATCGCCCGGCACCAGGCTCGCCAGCCCCAGGCTCATCGTCAGGTGCGGGGCCGTGGGCGACGCCGCATGCGGCAGGCCGAGCTGGGCCAGTTCGGCCAGCAGCCGGCGCGCCACGCCTTCGGCGCCGAGCGCATCGAGCTGGGGCAGCAGGATCGCGAATTCCTCGCCGCCATAGCGGGTGACCAGGTCGTGGGTGCGGCCGGCGCCGCGCCGCAGCGCCGCCGCCACCTGCACCAGGCAGGCGTCGCCGGCCTGGTGGCCGTAGTGGTCGTTATAGGCCTTGAAATGGTCGACGTCGGCCAGGATCAGCGCCACCGGCAGCCCGGCGCGCGCGCAGCGGCGCCATTCGGCTTCCAGGCGCTCATCAAAAGCGCGGCGGTTGGCCACGCCCGTCAACGGATCGGTCAGGGTCAACGCGCGCAGGGCGTCGGCCTGGCGCTTGACGGTCAGCTGGGTGCGCACGCGGGCGCGCACCACCGCCGCGTTGACCGGCTTGGTGATGAAGTCGGCAGCGCCGGCCTCCAATGCGCGGGTCTCGTCCTCCGGCGTCTTGAGCGCGGTGACGAAGATGACCGGGATGTCGCGCGTCTCGGGCGCCGCGCGCAGGGCCGCGCACACGGCGTAGCCATCCATGTCGGGCATCATGGCGTCGACCAGGATCAGGTCGGGGTGCTGGGTGCGCGCCAGCTCGAGCGCGCGCTCGCCATCCAGCGCGAACAGCACTTCCTGCTCTTCCTGCAGCGCCGCATGCAGGATCTGGATGTTTTCCATCGCATCGTCGACCACCAGGATGCGGCCATTGAGTGCCATCTCGGTCCAGCTCACGGATTTCCCTTTCGCTTCATGAGGTCTGCCACCTGGCGCGCCGCCTCGTCGAAGCGCAGGGTGGCGACGGCGTCGGCCAGCGCGGCCGCGGCCGGCTGCCCGGCGGCAAGCGCCAACGCCGGCCGCAACGCGCCTTCGGCGGCGATCGCCCTCATATTGTTATTCTCCAGTAAGTGGAGCAGGCGCGCCAGCAAAGCGTGCAGCGTGGCGCCGTCATCCATGCCGGGTAGGTCGTGGGCCGCCTCCTGGGTCAGGTCGTGGGCGGCGGGCGGCGCCAGCTCGCGCGCGGTTGCGGCCACGGCATCGAGGGCGCGCGCCAGGTCGGCCAGGCGCAGGCGCACCGTGCCGTCGTCGGCGTCGCGCAGCGCGTGCTCGAGCGCATGGGCCGCCTCGGCCGCTTCGGTGGCGCCGAGATTGGCGCTCACACCGCGCAGCCGGTGCGCCAGCTGGCCGGCGGCGCCGCGCTCGCCGGCCTCGACATGCGCGCGCAGTTCGCCGAAGGTCTGCGCCTGGCCGTCGGCGAAGCGGATGAACAGCTCGCAGAAGCGCTCGACGCTGCCGGCGAAGCGCGGCAGGGTCGATTTCAGGTCGATGCCGGGCAGGTGCGGCAGCGATGCAGGCAGCGCCGGCTCGGCGTTTGCCGTCGCGGGCGTGTGCTGGCCGCGCTGCGTTACCCGCGACAGGGTCGCCACCAGCGCGTCGACGTCGATCGGCTTGGCCAGGTGCGCCTGCATGCCCGCGTCGAGCGAGCGCTGGCGGTCCTCGTCCATCGCATTCGCGGTCATGGCGACGATCGGCAGGTCCAGGCCGGCGGCGCGGATCGCGGCGGTCGCCTCGAAGCCGTTCATCACCGGCATCTGCAAGTCCATCAGCACCACGTCGAAGGCGGCGTCTTCCTGCAGCATGCTCAGCGCGGCGCGGCCATTGGCGGCGATCTCGAGCGTGGCGCCGGCGTGGGCCAGGATGAAGCCCGCCACTTCCTGGTTGATCTGGTTGTCCTCGACCACGAGCACGCGCAGGCCGCGCAGGGCGCCGGCCAGCGGCGCGCCGGCGGGGACCGGATGCGCCGTCCCGGCGCCGCCCAGCAGCCGGTCCACGGCCGCGCGCAGGCTGGCGCGGGTAAAGGGTTTGCCCAGCACGGCCGTCACGCCCAGCTCGTCGGCCAGCTCGGCATAGCGCTCGGTGTCGGGGTCGGGCGCCAGCAGGCAAAAGCGCGGCGCAGGCACTTGCGCCGCGCGCACGGCCGAAATCAGGGGCAGGCCGTCCAGGCCCGGCATGGCGCTGTCGACGAAGGCGATGTCGTAGCGCGCGCCGCGCAGCGCCTCGAGGGCGGCGGCGCCATCCGGCGCCGTGTCCACCCGCCAGCCGAAGGCGGCGCAGGCCGCGGCCAGGGCGGCGCGCGCGCTGGCGTTGTCGTCGGCCACCAGGACGCGCAGGGCGTCGTCTTCGGGGGCCGGCGCCTCGGGCGCGGCTTCCAGCACCGGGAACGACAGCGCGAAGCGGAAGGCGGCGCCGGCGCCGGGCACGCTGTCCAGGCGCAGGGCGCCGCCGGCCAGCTCCACCAGCCGGCGCGCGATCGACAGGCCCAGGCCGGCCCCGCCATACTTGCGCACGGTCGAGCTGTCAGCCTGCGAGAACACTTCGAAGATGCCGGCCTGCACCTCGGGGGCGATGCCGATGCCGGTGTCGCGCACCTCGAACGCCAGGCGCGCCTGGCCGTCGGCCTCGCCGCGCAGCGCGATCGACAGCACGATTTCGCCGCGCTCGGTGAACTTGACCGCATTGCCGACCAGGTTGAGCAGCACCTGCTCGAGCCGCACCGGATCGCCTTCGAGCAATGGCGGCAGGCGCGGATCGACCGCGAACGCCAGCTCCACGCCCTTGGCCCAGGCGCCGGGGCCGTGCAGCACCGCGATGCTGGCCAGGATCGCGTCCAGGCGCAGCGGGATGCGCTCCAGGGTCAGCTGGCCGGCTTCGATGCGCGAGAAGTCGAGCAGGTCGCTCAGCATGCCCAGCAGCGAGCGGGCGGCGGTGCGCATGCGCGCCACGTAGCCGCGTTCGCGCTGGCCCAGCCGGCCTTCCTCGAGCAGGCGCGCCAGGCCGACGATGGCGTTCATCGGCGTGCGCAGCTCGTGGCTCATGTTCGCCAGGAACTCGCTCTTGGCGCGGCTGGCCTGTTCGGCCAGGCGCAGCGCCGCCTCGAGCTGGACGCCGGTCGCGCGCAGCGCCGCCTCGGCCGCGACCCGGGTGCTGATGTCGCGGATCGTGGCCTGCATCATGCCGACGCCGCCGATGTCGACCCGGGTCAGCAGGATGTCGGCATGGAACACGCTGCCGTCGGCGCGCAGGTGCAGCCACTCGAAGGCGTCGCGGCCCTCGTCCAGGGTGCGCCGCATGTGCTCCAGCGCCACCTCGTTGCTCGGGCGGCCGTCGGCCTGCAGCAGCGGCGACAGGCTGGCCGGCGACTCGTCGAGCAGGGCGGCCGGGGTGGCGAAGCCGAACAGGTCGGCCGCCGCCTGGTTGGCGCTGACGTAGCTGGCGCCGTAGGCCAGCAGCAGGTGGGCGTCGCCGGCGGCCTCGAACAGGGCGCGGAACATCTCCTGGTGGTCGCGCTCGCGCTGCAGCTGGCGCTTGCGCTCGGTGACGTCGAGCACCACCGCGTTCACGCCCATCAGCCGGTGGTCGGGGCCATACACGGGGAAGTAGCTCGAGATCCAGTGCCGCGTGCTGCCCGGCGCCGATGGGGCGTCGCCGGTGGCCTCGATCTCGACCAGCGGCCGGCCGCTGGCGATCACGCGCCGGTAGTTCGCTTCGAACTCCTCGCCGATCGGCCCCAGCAATTCGGGCAGGCTGCGGCCGGCGTGGTCGCGCGCCGGGCGGCCGTTGATGTCGGCCAGGTAGTCGTTGACCATCACCACCCGCAGCTCGGTGTCCATGAAGCACAGGCCGACGGGGATCGAGGCATACACCGTTTCCAGCTGCGCCTTGGAGCGCTCCAGCTCTTGCGTGCGCTCGGCCACCAGCGTCTCGAGGCCGCGCCGGTGTTCCTGCAGCTCGGCGTCGACCCGGCGCAGCGCGTGCGCCACCGTCTCCACCTCGCGGATGCTCGATGACGGCAAGACCAGCGGCTCGCCGCGTCCGAGCCGCTCGGCGGGACCGGCCAGGCCCTGCACGGCGCGCGCGATCGAGCCGCCCAGGGCCCAGGCCAGGGCCAGGCTGATCGCCAGCAGGACGGCGATCACGGCCACCGTCTTGGCCATCGACTGCCCCAGCAGTTCGCCGGCCGCGTTGTACGGATAGCGGATCGTCACCACCCAGCTGTGCTCGGGCGCACGCGCGAAGGCCGCGTAGCCCGGCGCGACGCTACCCCGCGGCAGTTCGACGATGCCGGCGCTGCTGCGCGTCACGGCCGTGGCCAGCGCCGGCTCCATCGGCAAGCCCAGGTGCTGGCCGCCATCGGCGCTGCGCGAGATGGTCAACAGGTGGCGGTCGTAGATGCCGGCGATCCAGCCCTCCGGCAGGTGCTGGCTGTCGAGCAGCTCGGCCATGCGGCGCGGGCGCAGGTGCACCGACAGCACGAAGCGCACCTCGCCCTCGTGCCAGATCGGCACCTCGACCGACAGCGCATACTGGCTGCCGTCGTCCAGCCGGTGCAGGCCGGACGCCACGGTGTTGCCGGTCATGGCCACACGCCGGATGTCGTCCTCGTTGCCGGCGCGCGGCAGCGGCGCGCCGATGGGGTAGCGCGTATTGATCAACGGCATGCCGTTCGGCAGGCTCAGGACGAAGGCCTGGGCCGGGAAGTCGGGCCGCAGCAGGCTCTTGGCCACCCCGTGGATGGCGACCATGTCGCCCCTGGCCATCATCGCCGTATTGGCCAGCACCCGGGCGGCGGTTTCGCCGCTTTCGATGTCGCGGTCGACCGCCGCCGCCAGCACCTCGGCCACCGTCTGGGCGTCGCGCGACACGTGGGCGCGCTCGCGCACGGCGGCGTCGCGCGCCAGGGCGACGTAACCGACCAGGATCGGCAGCGCGCAGGCCAGCACCAGGATATAGAGCTTGGCGCGGATCGAGGGCAGCGAAAAACGGGCAAACGGCAAAGACGACTCCTGGTTTCAACACGGTAACGGGGCGCAGCTGCCATGTTAGCTGGCCCCATCCATGGCGCATAGCGCCTGTTTTGATTGCCACCATGCATCGTCTTCACTCTGCAACATGCTGGATCGGCCATCTTGTCCGGATAGAAAGCCATGAGCTCAGCGGTCGATGCCGGATTGTTACCGTTAGGCGTGGGCAACGAGGCGAAATCGAGACAGTATCGCGCGCCAGCACGATGCCGATAATCACTATTGTTCCCTCAGGCATTAAAATCCCTCTTGCAAGAATTAACCCAAGGGATGGTATGGCAAGGCCAGAGAAAGTCCGCCTCGGCGAAGTGCTGATGCAGCAGAAACTGTTGAGCGAAGAGCAACTGCAGCAGGCGCTCGCCGACCAGAAGCGCACCGGCCGCAAGCTCGGCCGGGTATTCGTCGAAAGCGGCTTCGTCACCGAAGACCAGATTTCGGGCGCGCTGGCGCGCCAGCTCGACATCCCTTACCTGAACCTGAAGTTCTACAACATCAACGCCGACCTGGTGCGCCTGCTGCCCGAGACCGCGGCGCGGCGCTTCCGCGCGCTGGTGCTGGAAGACCGCAGGGAGACGATGCTGGTCGGCGTATCCGACCCGACCGACCTGTTCGCCTACGACGAGATCGCGCGCCTGCTTAAAAAAGGCGTCGAGCTGGCGGTGGTCAACGAGACCGAGGTCCTGGGCGCGATCGACCGCATCTACCGCCGCACCGGCGAGATCACGGGCCTGGCGCGCGAGGTCGAGGCCGACCTGGGCGACGCCTCGATCGATTTCGGCGCGCTGGCCGCCAATCCGGGGCTCGAGGAAGCGCCGATCGTCAAGCTGCTGCAATCGGTGTTCGACGACGCGGCTCAGGTGCGCGCATCCGACATCCACATCGAGCCGCAGGAAGGCCGGCTGCAGATCCGCTTCCGTATCGACGGCGTGCTACACCTGCAGACCGAGGCCGACCTCAAGGTCGCCACGCCGCTCGCGCTGCGCCTGAAACTGATGGCCGATCTCGACATCTCCGAGAAACGCCTGCCGCAGGACGGCCGCTTCGCGGTCAAGGTGCGCAACCAGCGCATCGACGTGCGTATCTCGACCATGCCGACCCAGTACGGCGAATCGGTGGTCATGCGTCTGCTGAACCAGGTCGCCGCCCACCTGCGGCTCGACGCGATCGGCATGCCGGCGCGGCTGGTCGAGCGTTTTCGCGCCATCGTCGCCCGACCCAACGGCCTGGTGCTGGTGACCGGGCCGACCGGCAGCGGCAAGACCACGACGCTGTACAGCGCCTTGTCCGAACTGAACTCGGTCGAGAAAAAGCTCATCACGGTCGAGGATCCGGTGGAATACCGCCTGTCGGGCATCAACCAGGTGCAGGTCAACGACAAGATCGAGCTGTCGTTCGCGCGCGTGCTGCGCTCGGCGCTGCGGCAAGACCCGGACATCGTGCTGGTTGGCGAGATGCGCGACCAGGAAACCGCCGCCATCGGCTTGCGCGCCGCGATGACGGGCCACCTGGTGCTGTCGACGCTGCACACCAACGACGCCGCCTCGACTCCGCTGCGCCTGATGGACATGGGCGTGCCGCGCTATATGGTGAGCGGTTCGCTGCAGGCGGTGCTGGCCCAGCGCCTGGTGCGCGTGATCTGCGAGAGCTGCAGCGTCGACTACCAGCCGGCCGCCAACGAGATCGACTGGCTGCGCGCCGAACTGGGCGAGCATGCCGCGACCACGCGCTTTTATCACGGCAAGGGCTGCTCGCACTGCAACGGCACCGGCTATCGCGGCCGCACCGGCGTCTATGAGTTGCTGGAGATGACGCGCGCCGTCACCGACGCGGTCAACCATCCGGATCCGGGGCACTTCCTCAAGGTCGCCCACACCGAGATGCGCGGCGAGACCCTGCGCCGCCACGCGGTGAGCCTGGCGGTGCAGGGGCGTTCGACCATCGCCGAGGCGATGCGGGTCAGTAACCAGATGGACGACTGATCTCGAAGCCCATGCCATATTTCGCCTACAAGGGCCGCAACGGACGCGGCGAGCAGGTAACGGGCGTGCTCGAAGGCGCCGACAGCGGGGCCGTGGCCGACCAGCTGTTCGGCAGCGGCGTCACGCCGATCGAGATCACCGTCACCCGCAAGCGCGCCACGACCGGTGGCCCGGGCTGGCGCGAGCGCCTGTTCGAGAAGAAGGTCACGTCGATGGACGTGCAGCTGTTCAGCCGCCAGATCCATACCCTGCTCAAGTCCGGCGTGCCGATCATGCGCGGCCTGGCCGGGTTGCAGGAGTCGGCGATCAGTCCGGCGTTCGGCCGCGTGATCAAGGACCTGCGCGAGTCGCTGGACGCGGGCAGGGAATTGTCCGCCGCCATGATGCGCCATCCGCGCTGCTTCTCGCCGTTCTACCTGTCGATGGTGAAGGTCGGCGAGATGACGGGACGCCTGGAAGAAGTCTTCCTGCGCCTGTTCGACCACCTGGAATTCGACCGCGACATGCGCGAGCGGGTCAAGACGGCGCTGCGCTATCCGAGCTTCGTGGTGATCGCGATGGTCATCGCCATGGTGGTGGTCAACATCTTCGTCATTCCGCAGTTCGCCTCGGTGTTCAAGTCGTTCGGGTCCGAATTGCCGCTGATGACGCGTGTGCTGCTGGCCACCTCGGGCTTCACGGTCAAGTGGTGGCCGGCCATCGCCGGCGCCATGGCGCTGGCCTGGTTCGGGTTCAGGGCCTGGACCCGCACCGCGCAGGGGCGGTTGGCGTGGGACCGCCACAAGCTGCGCCTGCCGATCGCCGGCAAGATCATCCACAAGGGGACGATGGCCCGCTTCGCTCGCAGCTTCGCGCTGTCGATGCGCAGCGGGGTGCCGATCGTGCATGCGCTGACCGTGGTGTCGCAGACGGCCGACAACGCCTATCTGAGTTCGCGCATCGAGCAGATGCGCGACGGCGTCGAGCGCGGCGACAGCATCCTGCGCACCTCGACGGCGGCGAACGTGTTTACGCCGATCGTGCTGCAGATGATCGCGGTGGGGGAAGAGACCGGGTCGATCGACGACCTCATGGATGAGATCGGCCAGATGTACGAGCGCGAGGTCGACTACGAGCTCAAGACGCTGTCGAGCCAGATCGAGCCGATCCTGATCACCTTCCTGGGGGCGATGGTGCTGGTCCTGGCGCTGGGGATCTTCATGCCGATGTGGGACCTGGGGCAGGCGGCGATCCATCCGAAATAGGCGCACGCGGTGCGCGCTGTTGCAAAAAGAACGCATCGGCTTGAGTAAACTTAAAATTCCATCAATGAAACATTGCCTTTAAGCGATCCTTTTGCTCTCAAGACATCAAAGTTGCAGTTTCTCACGGTAGAATTGAGCAGCAAGTACATGTTCAGCAGGACGGCCACTCGTCCCCACCACCGTAACGGAGAAAAAAGAATGAAAACCAGTTTCAACAAAAAGGCGCAGAGTGGTTTCACCCTGATCGAACTGATCGTGGTGATCGTCATCCTGGGCATCCTGGCCGCGACCGCGCTGCCAAAGTTTTCCGGCCTGAACGGCGATGCGCGCATCGCGAGCCTGAATGCGGTGAAGGGTTCGCTGGCGTCGACCTCGGCCATGCTGCATGGCCGTGCCCTGATCAACCCGAATCCGCAGAACGGCGTGTTCCAGATCGAAGGCGGCATCAACGTTCCGATGGGAACCACCGGCTACGCGAATGCATCGACCGAGCTCGCTGCCGCCGCCGGATTGAGCACCGATGACTACACCGTCGCCGACGAAGGCACGGTGCTGAAAATCACGCCGAAGAGCGTGCCTTCCGCGCTCGCGACGACCTGCCATGTCACTTATACGGAAGCCGCCAGCGCCAATGCCGCGCCGGTCATCGCCCTGGCCAACAACCTGAAGTGCGAGTAAGTTTCGCCTGATGCACGACGGGCGCTGCGATTGCAGCGCCTTTTGTTTATGGACAGCCCGCGTGCTTGTGCTTTCTGACCACACTCGGCGGCCAACTTGCGCTGGATCAGCGATTTTTTACGATTCCGGCGCGTGCGTCTTGTCTATAATCAAGTCTTCAAAAGCCGACAATGTACGATCACCGACACAGCTTGCATGCGTTTGTTTAAGAAAGCGAAAAGAAGGGATGGCTGGCTGACCGTGGCGCTCCATCGCGATGGCATGGCGCTTGCAAGCGTCGAGCGTCATCCGGATGGCAAGCCGCTGGTGCATCTGGCCCAGTTCCTTCCGGGATCGACCGGAGCCGACGCGCTCGAGAAGGCCGGGCGCGACGTGCAGGCGCATCTGCGCCACTGCATCGCCTTGCTGTCCGGCGGCGAATACCAGATCCTCAACGTCGAAGCGCCGAACGTGCCGCGCGAGGAAATGAAGACGGCGATCCGCTGGCGCCTGAAGGACATCCTCGATTTTCCGGCGCTCGAGGCCACCATCGACGTGCTCGACATCCCGCTCGACGCCAACGCGCGCGCCCAGCAATCGATCTTCGCGGTCGCCGCCCGCAACACCGTGATCCAGCCGCGCCAGAAGCTGTTCCTCGACGCCAAGGTCGACCTGCACGCGATCGACATCCCCGAGATGGCCCAGCGTAACGTGTCGGCCATGCTGGAGCCGGAAGGGCGCGGCGTCGCCATGCTCTCGTTCGGCGACGACGGCGGCCTGCTGACCGTGTCGTATCGCGGCGAACTGTACCTGGCGCGCCGCTTCGACGTCACCCTGGCCCAGCTGCTCGAGCCGGACCACGAGCGCAAGCACCAGGCCTTCGACAAGATCACGCTGGAGCTGCAACGCTCGCTCGACCATTTCGAGCGCCAGTACTCCTTCATCAGCGTTGCCAAGCTGGTGCTGGGACCGTCGGCCGTGAGCGGCCTGGACGAGTACCTGTCGAGCAATCTGTACACGCCGGTCGAGACGCTCGACCTGGCCACGCTATTCGACCTGTCGCGCACGCCCGCGCTGGCGGACCAGGCGCAGCAGCAGCGTTTCTTTCTCGCGATCGGCGCCGCGCTGCGCGAAGGCGAGGCCGCATGAAGCAACAGATCAACCTGTTCAATCCGGCCTTCCAGCCGCAGAAGCAGGTACTGTCGAGCGCCACCATCGCGCTGGCGGTCGGCGCCGTGCTCGCCGGCGTCGCCATCCTCGCCGTCATCGGCAAGATGGAAACGGCCGAACTGCGGCGCCAGGCCGACAGCGGCGCCGTCCAGCTCGAGAAACGCCAGGCGCGCCTGGCGTCGGCCAACCGCGAATTCGTCCCGCGCCAGAAGGATGCGACGCTGGAGGCGCAGATCGCCGAGGCCAACACGCAACTGGCCGCGATGCGCCACATCTCCGGTGCGCTGTCGCGCGGCGAACTGGGCGACACGGGCGGCTTCGCCGGCTATTTCAGGGCGCTGGCGCGCCAGAGCGCGCAAGGCCTGTGGCTGACCGGCGTGACGGTCGGCGCCGGCGGCGCGCAGATCGGGATCAAGGGCCGCACGGTCGATCCGGCCATGGTGCCGGGCTACCTGAACCGCCTGACCCATGAGCCGCTGATGCAAGGCAAGTCGTTCGCCAGCCTGCAGATCGGCGAAGCCGCGCCGCTGCAGGTGCCGGATGCGGACGGCAAGCCCGCCACGCGCCCGGCGCCCTACATCGAATTCAGCCTGCAATCGGTGCCTGAGGAGCAGGGCAAATGAAGGAGCGGATCCTGACCCTGCGCGCGCGCATCGACGCGCTGTCGCTGCGCGAACGCGCCCTGGTGTGCCTGGCGGCGTGCGCGCTGCTGGCCTTCCTCGGCCACGCGCTGGTGCTGGCGCCGATGGAAGCGGCCCAGGAGGCGCTGCGCGCCCAGATCGCCCAGCAGCGCAGCGGGATGGCGGCCATCGACGAGGCCATCACCGGCCGCGTGCAAGCCTTCCAGCACGACCCCGACGCGCAAGCGCGCACGCGCCTGAATGCGCTGCGCCAGGAGATGGGCCAGCTTGGCGACCAGCTGCTGGCCATCGAGCACGGCCTGGTGCCGCCCGAGCGCATGGGGCCGCTGATCGACGGCATCCTGCGCGCCAACGGGCGCCTGAAACTGGTGTCGATGCGCACCTTGCCGGTCGAGCCGCTGGCGGGACCGGGAACGCCGGCGCCGGCGCCCGCGCCGGCCGCCGCCCCCTTGCTGTACCGCCACGGCATCGAAGTCACGGTGCGCGGCAATTATCTCGACATGGTCGACTACATGAGCGCACTCGATGCGATGCCGACCCGGATGTTCTGGGGCCGCGCCCAGCTCGACGTGGAGGAGTATCCCGCCGCGCGCCTGACGCTCACCCTGCATACCCTGAGCCTGGACCGACAATGGATGAAGCTGTGAAGAACCTGTTCCTGACCGTGCTGGCCTGCCTGGCGCTGGCCCAACCCGCGAGCGCGCAGGCGCTGCTCGACCCGACCCGCCCGCCGCCGGGCATGGACCGGATCGCGCCGCAGGCCACCGCCGCCGACGATGCGCCGCGCCTGCAATCGGTGCTGATCGCGCGCCATGCGGGCGGCCGTCACGTGGCCGTGATCGACGGCGAGACGGTGCGCCTGGGCGAGACCTTCAAGGGCGCGCGCGTGGCGCGCGTCAGCGCCAACGAGGTCGTGCTGGTGCGCGGCAGCGAACGCCAGGTGCTGCGCATGGACGCGCCGCTGCCGGGCATGACGCCGGCCGCCAAATGACAAGGGATTCCACCATGACGAAGCTTTTCGCGACTCCCTGCGCGCTGGCCGCGGCGCTGTTGCTGGCCGCTTGCCAGAGCGCGCCGCCGAACGCCACCTACGACGCCATCGCCCAGGAGATGGCCAAGGCCAACAGCCAGCCGGCGCCGCGCCCGGCGGTCGACGATGCGGTGGCCAATGCGCTGCTGCCGCCGGCCGCGACCCTGGCCAGCCAGCTGCCGAAAGCGCGGCCGGCGCTCGAGGAGCGCTTCAATGTCGCCTTCAACAACGTGCCGGCGCAGCAGTTCTTCCGCTCGATCGTGGCCGGCACCCGCTACAACATGCTGGTGCACCCGGACGTGAGCGGCAATATCAGCGCCAACCTGAAGGACGTGACCCTGGTCGAGACGCTGGAAGCGGTGCGCGACATGTACGGCTACGACTACAGGATCGATGGCGCGCGCATCAGCATCCGTCCGCTGACCATGCAGACCCGGATGTTCCAGGTGAACTACCTGACCGCCAGCCGGCGCGGGATGTCGAACACGCGCGTGTCCTCGACCTCGGTGGCGGACGCCGGCAATAACAGTAACAACGGCGGCAACAACAGCGGCGGGATGGGGCAGGGCTTCGGCAACCAGGACGGGCAGAACGGCCAGAACGGCCAGAACGGCCAGAACGGCAACAACCTGAACGGCCAGCGCCAGCTCAACAGCACCGACGTCCAGACCCGCTCCGACAACGACTTCTGGAAAGACCTGAAGGAATCGATCGTCGCCATCGTCGGCACGCTCGAAGGCGGACGCAGCGTGGTGGTCAGCCCGCAGTCCGGCGTGCTGGTGATCCGCGCCATGCCGGACGAATTGCGCAACGTCGATGCCTACCTGAAGGCGACCCAGCTGTCGGTGGACCGCCAGGTGATCCTGGAAGCGAAGATCCTCGAGGTGGAACTGTCCGACAGCTACCAGAGCGGCATCAACTGGGCCTCGTTCGCTTCGTTCCGCGGCGGCACCGCCAACCGCGTCTCGGGCGGCATGATCGCGCCCGGCGCGAACCTGGCGCCGCTGCCCTACGGCGGCGGCCAGCCGGCCGTGATCAACAACGGCTCGGGCCTGTCGGCCAGCACCGGCTTCTCGCTGTCGAACGCGGCCAGCGCGGCCGGTTCGCTGTTCGGCTTCGCCTTCCAGACCAATAACTTCGCGGCCCTGATCACCTTCCTGGAGTCGCAGGGCAGCGTGCACGTGCTGTCCAGCCCCCGCATCGCGGCGATCAACAACCAGAAGGCCGTGCTCAAGATCGGCACCGACGAATTTTTCGTCACCGGCATTACCAACAACATCAACACCACCAACAGCAGCACCATCGTCAGCCCGAGCGTGACGGTGCAGCCGTTCTTCTCGGGCGTGGTGCTGGACGTGACGCCGCAGATCGACGATAAAGGGAATATTCTGCTGCACGTGCACCCGTCGGTGAGCCAGGTCACGACCGTCAACAAGGACGTCGACCTCGGTTCTGGCGGCACCCTGCGCCTGCCGCTGGCGGCGTCGAGCACCTCGGAGCTCGACAGCATCGTGCGCGGCCGCGACGGCCAGGTGGTCGCGATCGGCGGCCTGATGCGCCAGGCCTCGAGCGGCGACACCGACCAGCTGCCGGGCGCCGACAAGATCCCGCTGCTGGGCAATCTGTTCCGCAACAAGAACCGCACGAGCCAGAAGCGCGAGCTGGTGGTGCTGATCAAGCCGACCATCGTCGAAGGGGCGAGCGACTGGAGCCAGGACATGCTCGACGCCGGCCGCCGCATCGAACAGCTCGATCCGCGCAGCCGCGGCCGTACTTTGGACGCGGACTGATGTACGCGGCGCACTTCGGCCTGCGCGAGCTGCCGTTCGGGATCACGCCCGACACCAGCTTCTTCTTCGGCAGCCCGCGTTCGCAGGAAGCGCTGAACACGCTGCTGGTGGCGACCCGCGGCGGCGAAGGCTTCATCAAGATCACCGGCGAAGTCGGCACCGGCAAGACGCTGTTGTGCCGCAAGTTCATGGCCACGCTGGGCGAGGGCTTCGTCACCGCCTACATCCCGAATCCCTACCTGGAGCCGCGCACCCTGATGCTGGCGCTGGCCGACGAGCTGGAAATCCCGCTCGAGCGCGACGTCGACCAGCACCAGCTGCTCAAGGCGATCAACCTGCGCCTGCTCGAGCTGGCCGGGCAGGACTTGCGTGTGGTGCTGTGCCTCGACGAGGCGCAGGCGATTCCGGTCGAAAGCCTGGAGGCCCTGCGCCTGTTGACCAATCTCGAGACCGAGAAGAGAAAGCTCCTGCAGATCGTCCTGTTCGGCCAGCCGGAACTGAACCGCAAGCTCGAACTCGCGTCGATTCGCCAGCTGGCCCAGCGCATCACCTTTCATTACCACCTCGGTCCGCTGAGCCGCGACGACCTCGATTTCTATGTGGCGCACCGCCTGCGCGTGGCCGGTTTTACCGGCGCGCGCCTGTTCTCGGGCGCCGCGATCCGTGGCTTGTATAAAGCCAGCGGTGGCGTGCCGCGCCTGGTCAACATCATGGCGCACAAGGCGCTGATGCTCAGCTACGGCCAGGGCAAGCAGCAGGTGATCAAAAGCCACGTGGCGATCGCCGCGCGCGACACGGTGGGCGTGACGCGCACGATCTGGACCTGGTTGCTAGCGGGCGCCGTCGTCGCCGGGGCGGCGGCCGGCTTGGCCTGGGCGTTGGCGCTATGAGCCTGATCAACAAGATGCTGCAAGACCTCGATGCGCGCGCCGGCCAGCCCGGCGCCGCGCCGCTGCCGGCCGACGTGCGCCTGGCGCCGGCGCCCGAGCCGAGGGCGAGGTGGATGCGTGGCGCGCTGGCGGGCGGGGCGGTGATCGCCGCCGCCGCTGCCGGCGTGATCGGCTGGCAGGACATGGGCGAGCCGCAGGCGCCGGTGGCTGCGGCTGCGCCGGCGCAGCCTGCGGCGCTCGCGCTGCCGGTGGCGGCGCCGGTGCCAGTGGTGGACGTTGCGCCGCCACCACCGCCGCCTGCGCCGCAGTCCGTGCCGGAGCCCGAGCCGGAACCGGCGCAGGCTCCGCCAGCACCGCCCAGGGACACCGCGCGTGCGTCGGCCAGGGCCGCGCCCGCGCCCGCGCCACGCAAGCCGGCGGCGCCCGCCGTCGTGGGCGGCCGCAGCGAGACGGCGGCGCAGCGCACCGAGAACACCTACCGGCGCGCGTTGCTGGCGCTGGAAGACGGCCGCGTCACCGAGGCGATCGCGACCCTGCAGGCCGCCCTGAAGCTCGATCCGCGCCATGAGGCGTCGCGGCAAACGCTGGTGGGCCTCCTGATCGAGGCCAGGCGGCCGGACGAGGCGATGCGCCAGCTGCAGGCGGCGCTGGCCCTCGATGCGCGCCAGCCTTCGCTGGCGATGTTGCTGGCGCGCCTGCAGCTGGAGCGGGGCGGCCCTGCGCTCGACACCTTGACGCGCACCCTGCCGCATGCGGCAGGCAATGGCGAGTACCACGCCTTCCTGGCCGGCGTGCTGCAGCGCGAAGGCCGTCATCGCGAAGCGGCCGGGCATTACCAGGCCGCGCTGCGCACCGCGCCGGGCAATGGCGTGTGGTGGATGGGCCTGGGCATCTCGCTGCAGGCCGAGAAGCGCGATCCGGAAGCGGTGGCGGCGTTCTGGCAGGCGCTGGGCAGCGGGACGCTGTCGCCCGAACTGACGGCCTTCGTCGAGCGCCGCCTGGGACAGCTCGAGCGCTAGCGGCCGGCCATTCATGTTGTTGTGATAGCATCGCCGGGTTCGTTTCATCCCTGGCATTTATTTGCAAACTCACGTGGCCACATCGACGCAGTTCGTCCCTCCAGCGGCGCCATGGCGCATGCGCATGGCGTTAGCGCTGTCCGTGCTGCTTCATGTGCTGTTATTGGGCATTCCCATGGAAGGGGAAGTCTTCGGGCTGTCCGGCCTGCGCTTCCCGTGGGAAGAGCGGCGGCTGGCGGCGCGCGATCTGCAGATCGTGCTGGCGCCCGCGGCGCCCGCTGCCGCGCCAGCGCCGATCCCGGCGCCTCCGACACCATCCGCCCCTGTTCCACGCAAGCCGGCGGCGGCTGCGCTGCCAGCAAGCGCGCCGGTCCCGCCGCCGGCAGCCGAGCCCCCCGCCCCAGCGCCATCCCGCAGCGACGCCATTGCAAGGGTGGCAGCCGATCCCGAACCCGAACCCGAACCCGAACCCGAACCCGAACCCGATCGCGACGCCGCGGAGCAGGCGCGCGAGGTCGAGCTGATCGCGCTCGCGCGTGAGCAGGCCGAACGCGAGGCGAGCGCGCGCGTGGAGGCCGAACGGATCGCAGCGCGTCGGCGGGAAGAGGCGCGTCTCGAAGCCGAGCGTCTCGAAGCCTTGCAGCAGGCGCAGAAGGCGGAACAGGAGGCGGCGGCGCAGCGCGAGGCCGCGCGCCAGGAAGCAATCCAGCAAGAGCAGGCGCGGCAGGAACAAGCTAGGCAGGAACAAGCGAGGCAGGAACAAGCGAGGCTTGACCAAGCGCAGCGCGAACAGGAACGTGCAAGCGAGGCCCAGGCCCAGGCCAGCCAGGCGGCGGCGCAACAGGGGCCGGGCGATCGGGGCCCTCCCGCGCAACTGGCGCCACGCGCCGAACGGCTGCGCGCGATCGCCGAACAGCTCTCACGCGAAGCCGCCGGGCGCGACCGTGCGGGCAGTGCGCCGGGTGTGCCGCCACCCACGGTCAGCGGCCTGCGCCGTGGCTGGCTGTTCGGACGCGCCGACCCCAACCAGGACCTGGTCCTGTATGCGCAAGCCATGGGCCGCAAGATCGAATTGAACCGGACGCTGGACATGGTGCGCGAAGCGGTGAAGCAGCCGCATACGCAGCCGGTCGTGACGGTGGCGGTACGCGCCGACGGTTCGGTGGAGAAGGTCACGTTCGAGACGTCGAGCGGGGTGCCGGCGATCGACGACGGCATCCGCAGGATCATCGCGAGCCAGGCGCCATACGGTCCGTTCCCGCCGGCGCTGGCGCGGCAGTACGACGTGGTCGAGATCCGGCGCACCTGGCTGTTCGACGTCGCCGTACGCTTGCAATAAATGTCATAAAGTTGCTTGACAAGAACTCGTCGTGATCCTAAAGTGATATCACTTTGATGTTATTTACACGAGGAGACAAGCATGCACGCAGCACATACGCGCCGTGAATCGGCGTTTTCGTCGGCAAATGGCTATCTGGCGGCCTGCGCCGGGATCGTCCTGCTGCTGTTGTCCGCCTATCTCTTCAAGAGGATGGCCGAGTCGTCGGACGGCTTGTGGTTCCTGCTCGCCAGCGTGGTGGTCGGCATCGGGGGCCTGTTGCTCCTGAGCGGCCTCTACATGCTGCAGCCGAACGAGAGCGCGATCCTGACCCTGTTCGGCAAGTACATCGGCACCGACCGCAGCGAAGGGTTGCGCTGGGCCTTCCCGTTCTACGTCAAGCGCCGCCTGTCGCTGCGCGCCCGCAACTTCAATGCGCCGACGCTCAAGGTCAACGACAAGCGCGGCAACCCGGTCGAGATCAGCGCGGCGGTGGTCTGGCGCGTGCGCGACACCGCCCAGGCCGTGTTCGAGGTGGACGACTTCGAGCGCTATGTGTCGATCCAGGCCGAAGCAGCGCTGCGCCACCTGGCGTCGCAGTATGCCTACGACGAAGGCGAAGACCTGGCCCCGGGCGAGACCACCTTGCGCGCCGGCATGGACGTGGTGGCCGATACGCTCAAGGGCGAGCTGCAGGCGCGCTTCGAGGCGGCCGGCGTCGAGGTGCTCGACGCCAAGCTGACGCACCTGGCCTATGCCGCCGAGATCGCGCAGGTCATGCTGCGCCGCCAGCAGGCCGAAGCCATCATCAGCGCCCGCGCTAAAATCGTGCATGGCGCCGTGAGCATGGTGGAGACGGCCCTGAAAGGCCTGTCCGAGCGCGGCATCGTCGAGCTCGACGACGAGCGCAAGGCGGCGATGGTCAGCAATCTGCTCGTCGTGCTGTGCTCGGACAAGGAAACCCAGCCGATCGTGAATACCGGCACCCTGTACAACTAGCAGCGAAACGGCATGGCAAGTCCCGGCAAAAAAGCGTTCCCCCTGCGGATCGATCCAGCCCTGTGGGAGGAACTGCAGCGTCTCGCGGCGCGCGACCTGCGCAGCGTGAACGCGCAGATCGAGTTCCTGCTGCGCGAGAGCCTGGCCCGCCGCGGCGTGAAAGTCGGGGAAGCAAAGACCAGAAGTGGTGAAGATGAAACGTAGTTCGAGCGGTGGCCTGGTCTATTCCACCGAGAGCGGGCGCATGTGCCCCGACTGCCGGCAGCCGGTCGCCGCCTGCGCCTGCTCGGCCGCGGCGCGTGTGGTCGGGGACGGCGTGGTGCGCGTCTCGCGCCAGTCGAAAGGGCGGGGCGGCAAGACGGTCACGCTGGTCAAGGGCGTGGCGCTCGATCCGGTTGCGCTGGCGCTGCTGGGCAAGCAGCTGCGCACGGCCTGCGGTTCGGGCGGCACCGTCAAGGATGGCGTGATCGAAGTCCAGGGCGACCATTGCGAGCTGGTGATGGATACGTTGACCAGGCTGGGTCACGCGCCGAAACGGGCCGGGGGCTGAGCTGCGGCGGCGGCCCGCCCGCCGGGCAAGAGCGGTCAAGAGGGCAGCCATGTGCTAAAGTGACATGATTGCTGGTTGCGGACGCGACCGGCACGCCTTGATCCGCGCATGGCGGACGAGGCGGCGCGTATTCCCCCGGTCAAAGCGACCCAAATAATAAACCCCGGGTGTCCCATGAATCTGTTCGAACATTTGGCTGTCCTGGCGCTGCTGGTGCTGGCGGCCGGCTTCCTGTCGTTGACCGAGATCGCGCTCGCCGGCGCACGCAAGATCAAGCTGAAACTGCTGGCCGAGGCCGGCGACGAGCGGGCCCAGAAGGTGATGTCGCTGCAGGCCCAGTCGGCCGACTTTTTCGCCGCGTCGCAACTTGGCCTGAACGCCATCGCCATCCTCGGCGGCATCCTGGGCGAGGGCGCCCTGCGGCCGTTCTTCCTCGACTGGCTGTCGCTGTTCTACAGCGGCCCGGGCCGCGACAACGTGGCCTTCGCGCTCTCTTTCGTGTTCGTCACGACCCTGTTCGTGCTGTTCTCGGACCTGATGCCCAAGCGCCTGGCGATGATCGCCCCCGAGGCCACGGCGATGGCCGTGATCCGCCCGGTGCTGTTCGTGATCCGCCTGTTCCGGCCATTTTCCTGGGCGCTGAACAAGATCGCCAATATGCTGTTCCGCCTGTTCGGGGTCGACATGACGCGCGAAGACCGCATCACCTTCGACGAGATCTCGGCCGTCGTCGAAGCCGGCGCCCAGGCCGGTGTGTTGCAGAAGCAGGAGCAGCACTTCATCGAGAACGTGTTCGAGCTCGAATCGCGCACGGTCACCTCGACCATGACGACGCGCGAGAACGTCGTGTTCTTCGACCTGACCGAGCCCGAGGAAAGCATCCGCCAGAAGATCGCCAATCACTCGCTGTCGAAGTTCCCGGTGTGCGACGGCGTGATCGACCGCGTGGTCGGCTATGTCGACACGCGCGACATCCTGGTGCGCCTGCTGAGCAAGCAGACCAGGTTCCAGCTGAGCGAACTGACCATCCGCACGGCCCTGATCATCCCGGACACGCTGACCCTGTCCGAGATGCTCGACCGCTTCAGGTCGAGCAAGGAAACCTTCGCCATCGTCATCAACGAATACGCCTTCGTGGTCGGCGTGATCACGCTGAGCGACATCATGGTCACCGTCATGGGCCGCTGGGGCAGCCCGCTCGAAGCCGACCAGCAGACCTTGCAGCGCGACGACGGCTCGTGGCTGATCGACGGCAGCACGCCGGTGGCCGACATGAAGCGGGTGCTCGACCTGCAGTCGCTGCCCGAGGAAGAACGCTACGAAACGGCGGCCGGCTTCATGATGTACATGCTGCGCAAGGTGCCCAAGCCGACCGACAGCGTCGAGCATGAGGGCATGCGCTTCGAGGTGGTCGACGTCGACCACTACCGGATCGACCAGTTGCTGGTGAAGCGCCTGGAACGCGCCGACACGTCGCCCCTGTCGGTGGGTTCGCTGACCGACTAGGCAGGGGCGCCGGCGTCACGGCTGAGCCGTGCGTCAATATATCGCGCGCTTTGGTAGCCTGAGCTGGTCCGGCTCGCACGTGGATGCGGGCCGCCACCAACCACAGGAGCCCTTACATGTCTATCCGCAACCTGCTTTCTTCGATCCTGATCGGCGCCGTCGCCAGCGCGCGCTCGATGACGCCCATGGCCACCATCGCCACCGCGCGCCTGGCCGGCCGCGGCACCTCGGGCGACCTGTTCCTGCTGGACCGCCCGACCTTCAAGTATGGCGCGCTGGCGATGGGCGTCGGCGAGCTGCTCGGCGACAAGATGAAGAGCGCGCCCGACCGCACCGTCTTTCTCGGCCTGCTGGCGCGCGTGATGAGCGCGGGGATCGCCGGCGCGGCCTTGGCGCCGAAAGGCAGGGAAAAGGCGGGCGCCGCGGCCGCGGTGGCCACCGCCGTGCCGTTGGCCTACCTGACCCTGGCCGGGCGCAAGCAGGCGATGGCGCGCATCGGCCAGACCAGGAGCGGCTTGATCGAGGACGCGCTGGTCGTGGCCGCCGGCGCCGCGATCGTGGCGATGGCCACCAAGCCGCAGCGCGGCTACTGAGTCCTACAGGCGGCCGAGGCGCTCCAGCGCCAGTTGCAGCGTCGCGTCCTTCTTCGCGAAGCAGAAACGCACCACCCGCGATTCCTTCGGCTGGCCGTAGAAGGCCGACACCGGAATCGCCGCCACCTTGATCTCGGTGGTCAGCCAGCGCGCGAAATCCGCCTCGGACAGGTCGGACACGGCGTCATAGCGCACGCACTGGAAATACGTCCCATCCGACGGCAGCAGGGTAAAGCGCGAGCCGGCCAGGCCGGCGCGGAACAGGTCGCGCTTGGCCTGGTAGAAGGCGGGCAGGTCGCGCCACGGCGCCGGGTCTTGCAGGTAGGCCGCGATCGCGTGCTGCATCGGCGCCGTGACGCAGAATACGTTGTACTGGTGGACCTTGCGGAACTCGGTCATCAATGCCGCTGGCGCCGCCACATGGCCGATCTTCCAGCCGGTGACGTGGAAGGCCTTGCCGAAGCTCGACACCACGAAGGCGCGTTCGGCCAGCCTTGGGTCACGCGATACCGACGCATGCGGCTCGCCGTCGTACACCATGTGCTCGTAGACCTCGTCGGACAGCACCAGGATGGAAGTGCCGTCGACGATCGCCGCCAACGCATCGAGGTCGGCCTGGCGCAGGATGGTCCCGGTCGGGTTGTGCGGCGTGTTCACCACGATCATGCGCGTGCGCGGCGTGACCGCGGCGGCTACCTCATCCCACGGCACGCTGAATCCGGCCTCGTCGAAGCGCATCGCCACCGGCGCCACCACGCCGCCGGCCAGTGCGATTGCCGGCGCATAGCAGTCGTAGGCCGGCTCGATGACGATCACCTCGTCGCCCGGATGCACGACCGCGAGGATCGCCGTGTGGATGGCCTGGCTGGCGCCGACCGTGACGGTGATCTCGGTGTTGGCGTCGTAGCGGTGGCCGTAGGTCGCCTCGATCTTGGCGGCGATCGCCTGGCGCAGCACCGGCATGCCGGTCATGGGCGCGTACTGGTTATGGCCGGCGCGCATCGCCTCGGCCACCAGTTCGACCAGCTTCGGGTCGCAGGCGAAGTCGGGGAAGCCCTGGCCGAGGTTGACGGCGTCATGCTCGAGCGCCAGTTGCGACATCTGGGTGAACACGGTGGTGCCCACTTGGGGCAGGCGGGAGACCAGGGGAGGGAGGCTCATGGGCGTAGGCGGGTGGTGATGATGATGTTGGATAGCTTATTCTAGCTTGCCTTCGGCTCTGGCCTTGAGCCAGGCCTCGGGCAGCATGATGCGAAACAGGCCGGCCTGCGCCGTCTTGCGGCCCAGCTTGAGCAAGGCCTTGTCCTTGCTGATCAGGACCGCAGCGCCGGCGTCGCGCGCCAGTTCCATGAATTTCTGGTCGTCGCGGTCGGTGCACACCGGCAGGCGGATCGGCTTCGCTTCCGGCGCGACCAGGCGCAGCAGGGCGTCGAAGCGGGCCGCGGCCCGTTCGCGGCCGGCCTCGTCCAGCGGCAGATGCGGGTAGCGCAGCACGGCGAGGTATTCATCGCGGCATTCGGCGCGCGTGATCGCGTCGACCTGCTTCGTCTCGATGGCCGCCAGCAGCTCGGCCCAGCGCGGATCGTGGAACACGAACAGGTCGAGCAAGACGTTGGTGTCGATGACGATGGATTCTGCTGGAGCGGTTATCATGTAGCTTGTTTATTTGCGGAAAATTTTTGTTCGTTCATGCTGATTGTCCTGTCCCCCGCCAAGTCGCTCGATCTCGAATCGCCCCTGACCACCAAGCAACATACCACTCCCGACTTCATCCCGCAGGCCGCGGAACTGATCGAGGTGCTGCGCGATTATTCGCCGGCCCGGATCAGCGAGCTGATGGACCTGTCGGATGCCCTCTCGGTGCTGAACGTCGGCCGCTACGCCCACTGGCAGCCCGACCATGCCGAGGCGCGCCCGGCCATCATGTCGTTCAACGGCGACGTGTACACCGGCTTCGACGCCCCGAGCCTGGACGCGCAAGGGCTCAAGTACGTGCAGCGCCATGTGCGCATCCTGTCGGGCCTGTACGGCCTGCTGCGGCCGCTGGACCAGATGCATCCTTACCGCCTCGAGATGGGCACCAAGCTGGCCAACGCGCGTGGCAAGGATCTGTATGCGTTCTGGGGCGAGACCATCACCCGGGCGCTGAACCGCCAGCTGGCCGAGACCCGGTCCACGGCGCTGGTCAACCTGGCCTCGACCGAGTACTTCAAGTCGGTCAAGCCGAAGCTGCTCGATGCGCCGGTGATCGAGCCGGTGTTCCAGGACTGGAAGAACGGCCAGTACAAGATCATTTCGTTCTTCGCCAAGCGCGCCCGCGGCATGATGGCGCGCTATGCGGCCGATCGCGGCATCACCGATCCGGAGCAGCTCAAGGAATTCGACGTCGACGGCTATGCCTATGAGCCGGGCGCTTCGAAGGAGCGCGCGTGGGTGTTCCGCCGCCGGATCGACGCCTGAGCGAGGCCCGGGCCGAAAGGACCGCCGGCGCTGGACGGCGCCGGCGCTGTGATCTTATTCGACCGCGTCCTTCGGCGATGGCTTCGGCCCGCTCTTGGCCCAGAACTTCCACCATGGCGCCTCGCCGCGCGCGTTCGGATTGATGAAGTAGCTGTTCGGATAGTTGAGCAGGAACACGCGCTGGGTATCGTCGCGCAGCAGCGGCATGCCGAGCTTGTCGTAGCTGCGCATCATGATGAACAGCGCTTCTTCGCGCGCCGGCGCGTCGCTGTAGTTGGTCACCGCATCCTGGGCGCGGTTGAGCGCCGCCAGGTAGGCGCCGCGGCGATAGTAGTAATTGGCGACGTGCACTTCGTACTGCGCCATCGCGTTGATCAGGTAGCTCATGCGCTCGATCGAGTCTTGCGCATATTTGCTGTTCGGGAACTTGTCGACCAGGGCCTTGAAGGCGGCGAAGGCTTCGCGCGTCGCGCGCGGATCGCGTTCGGTCGGGTCTTGTTCGTAGACGAAGCTGAAGAAGCCGAGCTGGTCGTTGAAGTTGACCAGGCCGCGCAGGTAATACATATAGTCGACCTGGGCATGGTTCGGGTGCAGCTTGATGAAACGCTCGACCGCGGCCAGCGCCTCGGCCTGGTCGCCCGCTTTGTAGTGGGCGTAGGCGATCTCCATCTGCGCCTGCGTTGCATAGACGCCAAACGGGAAGTTGGTTTCGAGCCGCTGGAACAGCGGAATTGCGGCTTCGTAGTGCCCGCCGGCCATCTCATCGCGCGCCTCAGCGTATAATTTCTCCGCCGACCAGTTTTTGGATTCGTCGGCAGGCTTCGGCAGAACACTGCATGCCGAGAGGCCGACGAGGGCGCAAGTTGCGACCAACACAGACAATTTTTTTTGCATAGCTTTTTGCAGAGAAGTTTTACCTAGATTCAACGAACGGCTGATTATAGCCGATGGGACTGACGTGATATTAACTCCTGCGCCGGATTCGGCGGATTTACCTATTGACCCTGACTTTGACGATGAACTGGAGGCCGGGTTCGCCCCCGCGCCCGGCATCGACCTGTCGCCGATCACGCTGGCGCTGCAAGAGGAACACTGCGGCCAGCGCCTCGACAAGGTGGTGGCCGGCCTCGTGCCCCAGTTCTCGCGCAGCCGCCTGCAGCAATGGTTCGAAAGCGGCCACATCACGGTTGACGGCAAGCCGGCGCGCGGCAAGGACACGGCCTATGGCGACGAGACGATCGTCGTCGAACCGCAGGCCGCGCCCGAGGACACGGCGTTCGCGCCGGAGCCGATGGACCTGAACATCGTCCACGAGGACGACGACATCATCGTCATCAACAAGCCGGCCGGCCTGGTCGTGCATCCCGGCTCGGGCAACTGGAGCGGCACCTTGCTCAACGGCCTGCTGCATCACTGCCCGCAACTGGTGGGCGTGCCGCGCGCCGGCATCGTGCACCGCCTGGACAAGGATACCAGCGGCTTGATGGTGGTCGGCAAGACCCTGGCCGCCCAGACCGACCTGGTGCGCCAGCTGCAGGCGCGCACCGTCAAGCGCGAATACTTCGCGCTGGTCTGGGGCACGCCGCGCGCCTCGGGCACCATCGACAGCCCGATGGGGCGCGACGCCAAGGACCGCGTCAAGATGGCGGTCTCGAACAGCCCGTTCGCCAAGCCGGCGATCACCCATTACGAGCGCGTCGTCACCGGCGAGCTCGATCGTCGTCCGGTGTCGCTGGTGCGCTGCCGCCTCGAGACCGGCCGCACCCACCAGATCCGCGTCCATATGCAGTCGCTGGGCTTCGCGCTGGTGGGCGACGCCGTCTATGGCAAGCGCCACCTGACGCCGGTCTTCCACCGCCAGGCGCTGCAGGCGCGCCGCCTCGGCCTGGTGCATCCGGGCACCGGCGAGCAATGCGAATGGACGGTGCCGCTGGCCGACGACTTCGCCGCGCTGATCGCCCAGGCGGGCATCGAGGAGCCGCAGGACGGCGACGTCAAGAACGAGATCGACGACGAGGATGACGACGACGGCGTCGTCACCTACCGCGTATGACGCATCGAGCGCTTGGCGCCGCCGACCTGGTATGGCCGGACTGGCCCGACCTGCCGGCCTCGATCGGGGCGCTGGCCACCAGTCGCGATGGCGGCATCAGCGCCGCGCCGTATGACGACGGCAAGGGCGGCGGTGGCCTGAACCTGGGCCTGCACGTGAACGACGACCCGGACGCCGTGCGCGCCAACCGCGAGCGCCTGCAAGCCTGGCTGCCTGGTCGTCCGGCCTGGATCGCCCAGGTGCATGGCGCCGACGTGGTCGATGCCGTGAAGGTGGGGCCGGAGCGGCCGGTGTGTACCGGCGACGCCAGCACGGCGACGGCGCCGGGCATCGTGTGCGCGATCCTGACCGCCGACTGCCTGCCGGTGCTGTTCGCCGACCTCGATGGCAAGGTGGTGGGCGCGGCCCACGCCGGCTGGCGCGGCCTGGCCGGCGGCGTGCTGGGCGCGACCGTGAGCGCCATGCGCGCGGCCGGCGCCGGCGAAATCACCGCCTGGATGGGTCCGGCCATCGGTCCCGACGCCTTCGAGGTGGGGCAGGACGTGGTGGACGCCTTCGTGGCGGCGATCCCGGGGGAGGCCACGCGCGCCTGCTTCCGTGACTATCCTGACCGTCCGGGTAAATACCTGGCCGATATGTTCACCCTGGCGCGCCTGATGCTGGCGCGCGACGGCGTCGAACGCGTCCATGGCGGCGGCTTGTGCACCGCCAGCGCGCCCGAGCGCTTCTATTCCTACCGCCGCGACGGCGTCACCGGCCGTCAGGCCAGTTTGATCTGGATCAAGTGACAGATCGGCATCCTGGCCGATACTGCTCAGTCGCCGTCACCATCCGCATCCGATGGGGCGGCGGCATCCCCGGTTCCACCGTTCTCCCCCGGTTTGCGCGGGCCCTGCGCCGCCGTTCGGCTACGCTGCCGACGCCGCTTTGCGCCAGTGAGATAAAAAAGAATGGATAATGGCACTGCGCAATAAAAAACGAAGGTCATGATCCCGCCGACCACCGTCGGTTCGGTCGCCGCCATGAGCACGACAACATATATCCAGGCGATGGCGACGATCCACATGATGTTCTGTTTTTTTGGTTGAAGAGACGAGATTCTAACAACGGATGCCCACATGAACATGCCTGACCCGCAAGCTGTCGCCGCAACCTGGCTGTCCCAATTCACCGATCCCAAGGCCTGGGAGGGCTGGATGAAGATGGCGCCCATGACGCCGCCGCCGGCCTCGGCCAATCCGCTAACCGGTTTCCTGAAAGACGTCGGCGCCGGCATCGACCCGCTCAAGCTCGAATCGATCCGCGACGACTATCTCAAAAAGGGCGCCCAGCTGTGGCAAGATTTTGTGTCGGGCAAGACGCCCGAGCTGCATGACAGGCGCTTCTCGGCTTCCGAATGGACGGCGCATCCGCTGTCGGCATTCTCGGCCGCCTCCTATCTGCTCAATTCCGAGTTCATGCTGGCGCTGGCCGACGCGGTCGAGGCCGGCCCACGCGAGCGCCAGAAGATCCGGTTCGCGGTCCAGCAAATGGTCGACGCCATGTCGCCCGCCAATTTCTTCGCGACGAATCCGGAAGCGCAGAAGAAGATGATCGACACCAAGGGCGAGAGCCTGACCAAGGGCATGGCGAATATGCTGGCCGACCTGCAGAAGGGCCGCATCTCGCAATCGGACGAATCCGCCTTCGAGGTCGGCCGCAACGTCGGCAACACGCCAGGCCAGGTGGTGTTCGAGAACGAGCTGTTCCAGCTGATCCAGTACACCCCTGGCACGCCGACCGTGCGCAGCGTGCCGCTGCTGATGATCCCGCCGTGCATCAACAAGTTCTACATCCTCGACCTGCAGCCCGAGAATTCGCTGGTGCGCTACGCGGTGGAGCAGGGCAATACCGTGTTCATGGTGTCCTGGCGTAATCCGGACCGCAGCCAGGCGAACCTGCGCTGGGACGATTACGTCGAAACCGGCGCGATCCGCGCGCTGGACGTGGTGGGCGACATCACCGGGCAAGAAAAGGCCCATGTGTTCGGCTTCTGCGTCGGCGGCACGATCGCCGCCACCGCGCTGGCGGTGCTGGCCGCGCGCGGCCGCCAGCCGGCCGCCAGCCTGACGCTGCTCACGACCTTGCTCGATTTTTCCGATACCGGCGTGCTCGAAGTGTTCGTCGACGAGGCCCAGGTGGCGCTGCGCGAACAGACCCTGGGCGGCGGCGGCCTGATGCCGGGACGCGACCTGGCGACAACGTTCTCGGCCCTGCGTCCAAACGACCTGGTATGGAACTATGTGCAGCAAAACTATTTGAAGGGCAAGGAACCGCTGGCCTTCGACCTGCTGTACTGGAATGCCGACAGCACCAACCTGCCGGGGCCGATGTTCTGCTGGTACCTGCGCAACACCTACCTGGAAAACAAGCTCAAGAATCCGGGCGCATTGACGGTGTGCGGCGTGCCGGTCGACCTCGGCAAGATCGATGCGCCGGTGTTCATGTACGGCTCGAAGGAAGACCATATCGTGCCATGGCAGGCGGCGTATGCCTCGATGGGGCTGCTCAATCCGAAGAAGCCGAAGGCGAACCGTTTCGTGCTGGGCGCGTCGGGCCATATCGCCGGCGTCATCAATCCGGCGGCGAAGAACAAGCGCAGCTACTGGGTCAACGACGAGGTTGGCAAAGCGGGCGGAAAAGCCGGCGGAAAGTCGCGACCCAGGGACGATGCCGCCTGGTTCGACGGCGCGGTCGAGCACAAGGGGAGCTGGTGGCCGGAGTGGGCAAAATTCCTGGCGCAACACGGCGGCGCCGAGGTGCCGGCGCCAGAGACGCCCGGCAATGCGCAATACACGGCGCTGGAACCGGCGCCCGGCCGCTACGTCAAGGCGCGTGCCGATTGACGGCGGGAGTGGTTTGTTGACAGAAAAGCTAATACAGTGAATAAACTGGTAATTGCTGCACCTGCGTCAATTGCATGGTATGGTGTCTGCTGTCCGTTTACTGCCGACCTGGCAGCGGGGGGGGCAGGAGACGAACCGGCCATGCCGGCGCACACAATTCTAAGTACGAGGCTCACGAAGCCGCGGCGCAACCTATGGAACGAGAGATGAGCAGTGTGAAGAAAAGTACGGAACGCCTGATCAAGAAATACCCGAACCGTCGCCTGTACGACACGCAGACCAGTTCATACATTACGCTGTCCGACGTCAAACAGCTCGTGCTCGACGCCGACGAGTTCACCGTGGTCGATGCCAAGAGCAATGAAGACCTGACCCGTAGCATCCTGCTGCAGATCATCCTCGAAGAGGAAGCCAACGGCGTCCCGATGTTCTCGAGCTCGGTCCTGGCCCAGATCATCCGCTATTACGGCCACGCGATGCAGGGCATGATGGGTTCTTACCTGGAAAAGAACGTGCAAGCCTTCACCGACATCCAGAACAAGTTCACCAGCAACGCCGCCGGCGCGCTCGAAGGCAAGCCGTTCAGCCCCGAGATGTGGACCCAGTTCATGAACGTCCAGGGCCCGATGATGCAGGGCATGATGAACAACTACATCGACCAGAGCAAGAACCTGTTCCTGCAGATGCAGGAGCAGATGCAGAACCAGAGCAAGGCAATGTTCGGCGCTTTCCCGTTCCCGGGCATGCCGACCAATCCGACCGACAAGAAATAAGCGCGTCGCACAGCGCTGCAACACAGCGGCCCGGCGCTCCCACCGGGCCCCCGGGTTCAGGTACAATCGCGGATTGCCCAAATCATTTGTTGTCCGCCCATGCCTGAACTCCGTCGTAATCCTTCTGCCAACTCCAGCAGCATCGCGGCCGCCGCGAAAGCCCCAGCCATCGTCATCCCGACGCCAGCCGCGGGTGTGACTGCGCCGAAGGTCGGCTTCGTCTCGCTCGGCTGCCCGAAGGCGCTGGTCGATTCCGAGCAGATCCTGACCCAGCTGCGCGCCGAAGGCTACCAGACCGCCAAGTCGTACGACGGCGCCGACCTGGTGATCGTCAACACCTGCGGCTTCATCGACGCCGCGGTGCAGGAGTCGCTCGACGCGATCGGCGAGGCGCTGGCCGAGAATGGCAAGGTGATCGTCACCGGCTGCCTGGGCGCCAAGAAGGATGCCGCGGGCGACGACATCATCACCAAGGTGCACCCGAAGGTGCTGGCCGTGACCGGCCCGCACGCCGTGACCGAGGTGATGGAATCGGTGCACCTGCACCTGCCGAAACCGCACGACCCGTTCATCGACCTGGTGCCGGACCACGGCGTCAAGCTCACGCCCAAGCACTACGCCTACCTGAAGATTTCCGAAGGCTGCAACCACCGCTGCAGCTTCTGCATCATCCCGTCGATGCGCGGCGACCTGGTGTCGCGCCGCATCGACGAGGTGCTGCTCGAGGCTGAGAACCTGTTCAAGGCCGGCGTCAAGGAACTGCTGGTGATCTCGCAGGACACGTCCGCCTACGGCGTCGACGTCAAGTTCCGCACCGGCTTCTGGAACGGCCGTCCGATCAAGACCCACATGACGCAGCTGGTCGAAGCGCTGGGCCAGCTGGCGCGCCAGTACGATGCGTGGGTGCGCCTGCACTACGTCTATCCTTACCCGCACGTCGACCAGGCGATCCCGTTCATGGGCGACGGCCATGTGCTGCCTTACCTCGACATCCCGATGCAGCATGCGCATCCCGATGTGTTGAAGCGCATGAAGCGCCCGGCCAGCGGCGAGAAGAACCTCGAGCGCATCCTCAACTGGCGCAAGATGAACCCGGACCTGACGATCCGCTCGACCTTTATTGCCGGCTTCCCGGGCGAGACCGAGGCCGAGTTCGAATACCTGCTGGACTTCCTGAAGGAAGCGCAGATCGACCGCCTGGGCTGCTTCGCCTATTCGCCGGTCGAAGGCGCGACCGCCAACGAGCTGGCCAATCCGGTGCCCGAAGAAGTGCGCGAGGAGCGCCGCGCGCGCGTGATGCTGCTGCAAGAGGAAATCTCGGCCAAGCGCCTGCAGGCGAAGGTCGGCAAGACCTTGCGCGTGCTGGTCGACGAAGTCGGCCCGCGCGAAGCGATCGGTCGCTCGGCCGCAGATGCGCCGGAAATCGACGGCGTGGTCCACATCAAGCGTCCGCTGGTGCCGGGCAAGCAGAAGCTGGCGGTCGGCCAGTTCGCCGACGTGGTCGTGACCCGCGCCGATGCCCACGACCTGTGGGCCAACCCGCTCTGAAGCATTCATCACAACCCCGGCGCGCGAGTCCTATGAACGAGAAGTCGATCCAGACCACCCTGATCCATAGCGACTACGTCGCGCCGAGCGGCTTCGATGCCTTCCCGCCCGGCATCCACCGCGCGTCGACGGTGCTGTTTCCGAACACCGCGGCGATGCGCTCGACCGAGTGGCGCGACAAGCAGGCGTATACCTATGGCCTGCACGGCACGCCGACCACGTTTACGCTCGAGGCCAAGCTGGCCGAGATCGAAGGCGGCGCGCATTGCTTGCTGACGCCCTCGGGCCTGGCGGCGATCGCGATGGTCGACTTCGCCTTGCTCAAGAGCGGCGACGACGTCCTGCTGCCGGATAACGTCTACAACCCGAACCGCGAGCTGGGACGCTGGCTGACCCAGGACTTCGGCGTGTCGGCGCGCTACTACGACCCCATGATCGGGGCCGGCATCGCGGAGCTGATCCGGCCGAACACGAAGTTGCTGTGGACCGAGGCGCCGGGATCGGTGTCGATGGAAGTGCCGGACCTGCCGGCCCTGTGCCAGGCGGCCCATGCGCGCGGCGTGGTCGTCGCGCTGGACAACACCTGGGCGGCCGGGCTGGCGCTGCGCGGCTTCGACCACGGCGTCGACATCGTCATGCATGCGCTGACCAAGTACCAGTCGGGCGGCGCGGACCTCTTGATGGGCGCCGTGATCACGCGTGACAGGGCGCTGAACGACCGCATCGCCCAGGCGCATATGCGGCTCGGCATGGGCGTGAGCCCGGACGACGCCTACCTGGTGCAGCGCGGCCTGCCGACGATGAAGCTGCGCTTCGAGCGCCACGACGCCAGCGCGCGCGAGTTGGCGGCCTGGTTCAAGGCGCGCCCCGAAGTGAGCAAGGTGCTGCATCCGGCGTTCGAGGATTGCCCTGGTCACGCGTCCTGGAAGCGCGATTTCACGGGCGCCGGCGGACTGTTCTCGGTCGTGTTCGATCCGCGCTTTGATGAGGCCCAGGTCGACCGCATGGTCGACGCCTTGACGCTGTTTGGCATCGGCTACAGTTGGGGCGGACCGAACAGCCTGGTGATGCCGTACCGGATCAAGAGCCTGCGCGACAAGTGGGTCGATCCCGGCGTGCTGGTGCGCTTCAATGTTGGCCTGGAAGAGCCAGGCGACCTGATCGCCGATCTGGAACGGGCGTTCGGCCAGCTGTAAACTGGAAATGGGGCCTGGTCGGCCCCATTCGTTTTTAAACCGGCATTGCCCGGTTACTGTTCAGGTCGAGGAAGCCGCGCACCAGGCGGTAGGCCTTCCATACCCAGACCACGAACCACAGCAGGTAGGCGATCGGAATGCCGATCACGGTCATGAACAGCACGCCGCCGACCGCCATCCAGGCCACGTACCACCAGAACGAGCGGATCATCCAGGTGTGATGGCTGTGGACCATCGTCCCCGCGGTTTCCGGGCGCTTGATGTAGTTGATGATCACCGGGACGATCGACAGCATCCCGAGCGAAAAGAAGAACGTCAGCGCATGGATGACGTACAGGATGCGCGCCCACTGCTTGTTGTCCTCGACGCCTCGTTCCAAAACCAGTTCTTGCGACATAATGGCTCCTCATAAGGACGGGATCGGCCCCGTTCGTTGCCATTGTAGCAGCGTCGATCGCGCAGGCCCGGGTCATGCCGGCCGGAATCACGAAGGATTCAGCCTACATGTTGCTGGACCCAGGCCGCGAGCCGCCCCGCATCCATGGCGCCCGACTGGCGCGCGATCTCGCGTCCGCCCTTGAACAGCGCGAGCGTCGGGATGCTGCGGATCGCGAAGCGTGCGGACAGGTCCTGCGAGCGCTCGGTATCGACCTTCAGCAGGCGCACCTGTGGCTCCAGGCGCTGGGCGGCCTGGGCATACGCCGGCGCCATCATCTTGCACGGGCCGCACCATTCGGCCCAGAAGTCGACCAGCACCGGGATGTCGTTGCGGCCCACGTGGCGCTCGAAGCGGGCGCTGTCGACGTCCAGCGGACGGCCGCTGAAGATGGCTTGCGAACATTTGCCGCAAGTAGGGGCGTCCTGCAGGCGCGCCTGCGGCATGCGGTTGACCGCATCGCAGTGCGGGCAGACGACGTGGAGCGGGTCGCTCATGGGTGTTCTCCTTCGGTGTGCGATGACGGTATTGTAAGCGGCGCCGCGCAATCCCGTCGCCGCCCCAGCCATGCGCCGCGCCCGGCCCGACTTGCATAGAATCGGGGAAACGACACGACCACGATAGTCCCATGCCTCAAACCGAATCGCCCGGGCGCCTGCTCGTCGGCTGCGCCGGCTGGAGCCTGCCCAAGGCTTGCGCCGACGCTTTTCCCGTCGAGGGAAGCCACCTGGAACGGTATGCCGCCGTTTTCCCCACGGTGGAAATCAATTCCTCGTTCTACAAGCCGCACAAGCCGGAAACCTATGCCCGCTGGGCCGCGAGCGTCCCGGACGACTTTCGCTTCGCCGTCAAGGTGCCGCGCGCCATGACGCACGAGGCGCGCCTGCTCGAGGTCGACGAGCAGCTCGACCGCTTCCAGCGTGAGGCCGGCATGCTGGGCGACAAGCTCGGCTGCCTGCTGGTGCAGCTGCCGCCGCGCTTCGGCTTCACCGACGCGCCGGCGCATGCCTTCTTCGATGGCCTGCGCGCGCGCTTTGCCTGCAGCATCGCCTTCGAGGCGCGCCATGCGAGCTGGTTCTCGCAGCCGGCCACGGACTTGCTGCGCGAGTGCGGCGTGATCCGCGTGATCGCCGATCCGGCCGCCGGCCAGCCGGGACCGCACGAGCCCACCAGCGACAGCGAGGTCTACGTGCGCCTGCACGGCACGCCGCGCATCTATTACTCGCGCTATCCGCAACAAGAGATCGCACGCTGGCGCGCCGAATTCGATGCGCTGGTTTCCCAGGGGCGCAAGGTATGGTGCATCTTCGATAATACGGCGGAAGGCGCGTCCGTCCCGAATGCGTTGGAATTGATGCACGGATAGGTCGTGCAGGTAAATTAGGATTTTGCGATACTGCTGGCATCATGGTGACCGCGACTTTTCGTTTCTATCAGGAACTTAGCGAATTCCTGCCGCGCGAGCGGCGCGGCCGCACCTTCGCCGCCGATTGCGCGCGCCGGTCGACCACCAAGCACATGATCGAGGCGCTCGGCGTGCCGCATACCGAGGTCGAGATGGTGCTGGTCAATGGGGCCGAAAGCGGTTTCGACCGGATGCTGGAAGATGGCGACCACGTTGCCGTGTATGCGCGCTTCGCGCTGCTGGAAGTCGGCCCGCATGGCGGCGTGGGGCCGGAGCGGCTGCGCGAGCGCGCGCGCGAGCGCATGCGCTTCGTCGCCGACGCGCACCTGGGCGGCCTGGCGCGCCTGCTGCGCATGGCCGGCTACGACACGCTGTATGACAACCATTACCACGACGACGACGTCGCGGACCTGGCCGAAAACGACGACCGCATCGTCCTGACGCGCGATCGCGAGCTGCTCAAGCGGCGCTCGATCGTGCACGGCTGCTATATCCACGCCCTCGATCCGCCGCAGCAGCTGCGCGAGCTGTTCGGGCGGCTCGACCTGGCCGGCGGCGCGCGCCCGTTCTCGCTCTGCCTGCACTGCAACCTGCCGCTGCGCGCGGTCGACAAGGCGAGCGTGCTCGATCGCCTGCCGGCGTCGGTGCGCGCGCTGCACGACAGCTTCACCACCTGCGACAACTGCCTGCGGGTCTACTGGAAGGGTTCGCACTACCAGCGCATGGCGGCGCTGCTGGCGGCGCTCGGCCAGCGCAGCGAAGGCCCCCTGGACGACTTTGCCGATGTAGAATCGCCGGAGGAATCCGACTTCCATCCGTGAGCGTGACTACCTCTGCCGCAGCCTCATCCCATTCTCCGGCGTTGACCGCCGGCATGCCCCTGCGGGTCGAATGCCCGCCGGGCGCCTGCGTGTGCGAGCGCGAACGGGTGCTGGCCGACCCGGCGGCCGACCAGCGTCCCCTCCTGATCACGCGCCAGCAAGAGCAAAAGCTGATCGAGCGCATCGAACGCGTCGACAGCTATGCCGACCTGCGGCACGTGCAAAACCTGATCCGCAAGAACGTCGGCAGCGAGCTGCGCATCGCGCCCGGCCCCAACGAGGTGCGCACCGTGCGCGGCATCCTGATCGTGCTCGAGGAGCGTCCGGGCCTGTGCAAGAAGCTGCGCCAGTCGGTGCCGGCGGCGGTGCGGCGGCGCCTGGCCGAGCGGCCCGAGATCGCCTGGGCGATCCTCGATGCCCATGACCTGTTTGGCGCAGGCTGACGCGGAATGGGTGCGCTGCGGGCCTGGCCTGTACGCGAACCGTCCGGCTCTTATACAATCGATGACAGAGCGGCATCGGCCGCCCGTGAACCACCGCGCGCGGTTTTGTTCCTGCGCGCAGCATCCTGGAGAATCCCATGTCGGGCTATAGCATCAATATTGAAGAAAAAACGCTTGCAGGAAACAACTTCCGCGAAGTGCTGTACACCACCAAGCGCAGCCAGCTGGTCATCATGACGCTGCAGCCGGGCGAGGAGATCGGCCTCGAGCACCACGATGGCCACGACCAGTTCATCCGCGTCGAAGCGGGCGAGGGTGTGGCGCTGCTGGACGGCGAAGAGCACAAGCTGGAAGACGGCGTCGCCGTGGTGATTCCGGCCGGCACCGAGCACAACGTCATCAATACCTCGAAGACCGAGCCGATGCGTCTGTACACCCTGTACACCCCGCCGGAGCACCCGGATGGCATCATCCACGCCACCAAGGCCGAAGCGGACGAGTACGAGCGCCAGCACGGGCATTGATGCTCAGTAGGCGACAGAACACCGGGAGGGCAGCGAGCCGCTCCCGGCGCTCGCCCTCGTCGTCATGACAGGCCCAGGTCCAGACTGAGCCTGGTGACAATGACGTAGGTGAGAAGTGCCAGCCCCAGCAGCGACAGCACGAAGATGGCGGCTACCTTGGCCGCCGCGCGCAGCACCGCGCGCCTCTCCTCGATCTTCCCTTTCTTCCCCTGGTCGTAATGCCACTTGATGGCGAAGAACATGCCCGTGCCCAGCACGAGTCCCTTGAAGATGACGAAGACGACAGGGATCCATTCCATGATGTTGAGTACTTCCCGGCTATTTACTTGACACTGAATCGAGGAACGCGGCCTCGGGTCGTTGATTTGTATGGCGTAGGTGCCAGCATGTTGAGGCATACTACTTGAAAGCAATCTCCATACATCGAGACAAAATGTCCCAGTTGAAAGCCATACAAGATGATCAGGCGCCAGGCTGGTTGCCGCGCTTGGCCGTGCACGGCGGACCCCGGTTCTTACAGATTGCCGATGCCTTGCAGGCGGCGCTGGTGGATGGATCGCTGAAGCCGGGCGATCGTCTACCGCCGCAGCGCCAGCTGGCAGCGCAGTTGCACGTCGATTTGACGACGATCACGCGCGCCTACGATGAAGCCAGGCGCCGCAACTTGCTGGAAGGTCGGGGCGCCCGGGGCACGTATGTCGCGGCGCCGAAAGTCGAACTGAATCCGATCCTCGACCTGAGCATGAACACGCCGCCGCCGCCGGCTGGCGTGGACTTCGACGATTTGATGAAGCAAGGGTTGTCCCAGGTGTTGATGAGTGCGGACAGTGAATTGCTGATGACGTATCACCTGGGCGGGGGCAGCGACGCCGACCGCAAGGCCGGCGCGACATGGCTCGCACCGATGTTTGGGCAGCTGGATCCCGGCCAGCTCGTCGTCTGTCCGGGTGCGCAAGCGGCCATCGCCGCCGCCATCCTGGCGCTGACGGAGCCCGGCGCCGTCATCCTGGCGGAGCCGATGACGTATCCCGGCTTGCGCGCCGCGGCGACCCAGTTCGGCCGCCATATCGTCGCGGTGGAAGCGGACCGGCACGGGATGGTGCCCGGGATGCTCGAGGAGGCGTGCCGTCGGCATCGGCCCGGGCTGGTCTACCTCAATCCCACGCTGCAGAATCCGACCGCCATCACCATGCCGGAACGCCGGCGCAAGGAACTCGCCGCGATCGCGCAGCGCTGCAATGTGCGCATCCTCGAGGACGATCCCTACTGGCTCCTGGCCGACGCTGCGCCACCGCCTGTCGCCACATTCGCCCCGCAACAGGTGGTCTACGTCTCGACCCTGTCGAAATGCCTGACGCCCGGCTTGCGTGTCGCTTTCGTGCTGATTCGCGATCCGCACGAACGTGAACGTTTCCTGGCCGCGCTGAGATCATTCGCGCTGATGGTCGGCCCCTTGAGCGCCGCGCTGGCGACCCAGTGGATCCTCGACGGTTCGGCCGAGGGATTGATGCACGGCGTGCGTAACGAGGCGCGCCTGCGCCAGCGGATGGCGCGGGATATCCTGGCGGGGCGCGATCGCGGCCTCGGTGACGGCCTGCACGTCTGGCTCGAGTTGCCGTCGTACTGGAGCTCCTCGCAGCTGGCGCGGGCGGCCGACAGCGAGGGCATCGCGGTCACGCCGGCGGAAACATTCGCCACCGGCGGCGCAGCCGTGAACGCGATCCGCATTTCCCTGGGCAGCATCAAGGACCGTGGACGTTTGCAGGCGGGTCTTCAACGGCTGTCTCATCTGCTTGCGCGGCGGCCGGAGTCGTTCAGCGCTGCCGTGGTTTGACTGCCCAGGCAACAACGATCATTGAGCCGGGCATAAAGGCGACAAAGCCGGCATGCGCCGGCTTTGTTTCTTCTTTGTTGCTTACCAGCCGTAAGGCCAGCGCGTCCCGATACTCGCACCCCAGCCACGATGGCGGTGACCATGCCAGCTGCTGCGGCCGAAGTCGAAGCCCAGGCCGATCGAGATCGGCGGATACCAGTAGCGCGGCTGCTCGACGACCACCGGCTGCGGCACATAGACCGGCTGCTGCTGCACCCACACCGGTTGTTGCTGCACGACCACCGGTTGCTGGGTGCGATAGACCGGCGTCACCGACGTCGTCGTCCAGCCCGAGCCTGGCGCCGCAGTGGCGATCGGCGTCGAGGTGACGACCCCGCCCTGGCCGGAGGCCGCGACCTGGGCGCCGGTGCCGACCGGCACCGGGGTGACGGACACGACCCGCCATTGGCTGGGATCGGACGGTTGCGCGTAGGTATACGTCGGGCCGGGCGCGGCGCAGCCGGCCAGCAGGCCGAGTGACCCGAGAATGATGGCGATATTTTTCATGGCGGTCCTCCTGATATTGCCATCATACGGGCTACCCTGGCAGTGTGCTTATGCAATTACACCCTGTTACATGGCGCCCCGTCGCGGCAGGGCGCTAGGCGCCCATCAGCGACGACAGCGCCGCCAGCGGCACCGCCGCGGCCAGCGCCTCGTACCCGACGTCGTTCGGATGCAGTCGGTCGCCGCTATCGTACGCGGCGCGCAGCCGCTGCGGATCGTTCGGATCGCGCAGCGCCAGGTCGACGTCGGCCAGCAGGTCGAACGGCAGCGCGCTGCGCATCCAGGCATTGGCCGCCTGCCGCACCGCCTCGCGCGCCGGGGTGTAGTAGACGAAGCCGAGGAAGGGCGGCAGGGTCGCGCCGAGCACCGGGATGCCGTGCAGGTGGGCGCGCGCCACCAGCTGCAAGTAGCCGGCAATCAGGTCGTCGACCGGGATCGGCGCCGACGACGGGCTGTAGACGATGTCGTTGATGCCGATCAGCACCGCCAGCCCGCCTACGCCGGCGGTGGACAGCACGTCGCGGTCGAAACGCTCCAGCAAGTCTTTGCCGGCCAACAGGGCGGTGGGCGTATCGGCCAGCATGCGGTTGGCCGAGATGCCGCGGTTGACGACGCCGATGCGATTGCTGCCGAGCTCCAGCTGGATGCGGCGCGCCAGGAAGTCGGGCCAGCGCCGGTTGCCGTTCGAGGTGCTGCCCACGCCGTCGGTGACGGAGTCGCCCACCGCCACCAGCACCGGCGCCGCGCGGTCGACGTCGACTTCGGTGAGGAAGGGCCAGGAGGCGAAGGCGCGCTGGACCGGGAGCGAGGCCTGGGCGCCGAAGTCGCCCGTGGTCGAGGCATAGCTGGCCTGGTAGGCGGCGTTATGGATCGTGCTCGCCTGCACCGTGCCGGGGAAATACAGGCTGATCGCGAGGTCGGTGAGCGGCGCCACCGGCAGCGAGACCGGATCGGACACCACCGGCGCGCCGGCTGGAATCGTGACCGCGGTGCGCCCGCCGAAGGTGAGCTGGCGGCTGGTGCCGGCGGTGACGACGGCGCCGCCGGCGCGCAGGCCGACGTGGGCCCCGGTCAGCCGCAACGCGGTATCGCCCATCTCGTTCGACAGCCGGATGCGGATGCGGTTGCCGCCGAGGCTGGTGCGCACGATCAGGCGCAAGGTCTGGTTGGTGAAGGTCAGCAGCGAGGCGGACGGCGGCGGGCCGGCCGGCGCGCAGCCCCAGCACGCGCTCCAGCGCTCGGGCAGGCCCGCCTGGGCCTGCACGTCGGCCATCGGCGCGGCCAGCGCGCCCGCCAGGGCCGGCGCGCCGAGCAGGATGCGTCGTCGGCTCTGGTCGACGCCATGGCCGGCCTCGAGCTGCGACGGGGAAGGAGTGACAGGGGAGTCGGAAGCACTGGAATCCGGAAGGGACATGGCGGGCTCCTGAGTAAGGTCGAGAACTGGCGGTCGCGGTACGCGCGCCAGTCCACGATAGCGCAGAGCGCATGCGACGCGGGTACGGTCGCTTATATTGTTTGCGCTGCGTCGTGCGGATTTCTGATGGGCAGGGTTGCCAGCTAAAAATCAGCAGATGCCCAGGAACAGCAATGCAGAAAGGTCAGGCGAGAATGTTCAGCAAGCCGTCCAGGCCCGAGAAATTGAGGGCGACATTGGCCTGCTCGCGCACCACCGGCTTGGCGCGGAAGGCCACCGACAGGCCGGCGACGCCCATCATCCTGAGGTCGTTGGCGCCGTCGCCCATGACGATCGCCTGCGCTGGATCGATGCCGAGTTCCGCGCACACGCGCAGCACCGTGCGCTTCTTTTCCTCGGCGTCGACGATGCCGCCTAGCACGCGGCCGCTCAGCCTGCCGTCGATGACTTCGAGCACGTTGGCGTGGGTGTGGTCCAGGCCCAGGCGCGGCTTGAGACGGTCGGTGAAGAAGGTGAAGCCGCCCGACACCAGCAGGGTCTTGAGGCCGGCCGCCTGCACCGCCTGCAGCATCGCTTCGCCGCCCATCGAGATGCGCAGGCGTTCGTCGTAGACGCGCTGCAGCGCGCCCGCGTCCAGGCCCTCGAGCAAGGCGACGCGCCGCGTCAGGCTCTCCGAAAAATCGAGCTCGCCGCGCATCGCGGCCTCGGTGATCGCGGCCACCTGCGGCTTGAGGCCCTGCATGTCGGCGATCTCGTCGATGCACTCGATGGTGATCAGGGTGGAATCCATGTCCATCGCCACCAGCCTGAAGTCGGCCAATGTGCGGCCGGCCGCGATGAAGGTGGCGTCGACGCCGGCCTCGAAGGCGGCGGCGTCGATCTCCTGCCTGAGCGCGGCGCTGTATTCGACGCCTTCGGCGCGCAGGCAGCGCGCGCCGAGCGCGGTCAATCGTTGCGGCTTGGCCAGCCGCGCCAGGCGTTCGAGAGTCTGTTGGTCAGCCTGCGGTCCTTGCAGCACCAGGTTCGTGGTCATGAATGTCGTTCTCGTCAGGCGAGCAGTTGTTTGATGGTCTGTTTGATCTGGTTCACGCGCGCCGCCAGGTCGGGCATGCTGGCCGTGATGCGCAGCTTGTCCTGGCCGGCCAGCTTGACCTGGCGGTTCTTCTGGATCAGCGTGATGATCTTGATCGGGTCGATCGGCGGCTGTTCCATGAACTGCAGGCTGGCCGCCTCGCCATGGGCGTCGATCTTGACGATGCCCACGCTCCTGGCCGCGATGCGCAGGCGGTGCGTCTCGACCAGCGCCTTCACCGCATCCGGCATCTTGCCGAAGCGGTCGATCAACTCCTCTTGCATGCCGTCGATGCGGTCCTGGCTCTCGCAATTGGCCAGGCGCTTGTAGATCGACAGCCGCTCGTGCACGTCGCCGCAGTAGTCGGCGGGCAGCAGGGCCGGCACGTGCAGGTTGATCTCGGTGGTCGACGACAGCGGCGCCGCCAGGTCCGGCTCCTTGCCGGCCTTGAGCGCGCGCACTGCCTCGTTGAGCATGTCGGAATACAGCTGGAAGCCCACTTCGAGCATCTCGCCGGACTGGTTCTCGCCCAGCACCTCGCCGGCGCCGCGGATTTCCAGGTCGTGCATGGCGAGGTAGAAGCCGCTGCCCAGTTCTTCCATCTGCTGGATCGCGTCCAGGCGGCGCTGCGACTGCTTGGTCAGGTTCGACAGGTCGTTCACCAGGAGGTAGGCATAGGCCTGGTGGTGCGAACGGCCGACGCGGCCGCGCAGCTGGTGCAGCTGGGCCAGGCCGAACTTGTCGGCGCGGTGCATGATGATCGTGTTCGCGGTCGGCACGTCGATGCCGGTCTCGATGATGGTCGTGCACAGCAGGATGTTGAAGCGCTGGGCCACGAAGTCGCGCATGACCTTCTCGAGGTCGCGCTCGTGCATCTGGCCGTGGGCCACGCCGATGCGCGCCTCCGGGAGCAGCTCTTGCAGCATCGCGCGGCGGTTCTCGATGGTGTCGACTTCGTTGTGCAGGAAGTAGATCTGGCCGCCGCGCTTCAGTTCGCGCAGGCAGGCTTCGCGGATGATCGAGCCGTCTTCGCTGCGCACGAACGTCTTGATCGCCAGGCGCTTCTGCGGCGCGGTGGCGATGATCGAGAAATCGCGCAAGCCTTCCAGCGCCATGCCCAGGGTGCGCGGGATGGGCGTGGCGGTCAGCGTCAGCACGTCGACCTCGGCGCGCAGGGCCTTGAGCGCCTCTTTCTGGCGCACGCCGAAGCGGTGTTCCTCGTCGATGATCACCAGCCCGAGGCGCGTGAATTTCACGTCAGGCGACAGCAGTTTATGGGTGCCGATCACGATGTCGAGCGTGCCGTCGGCCATGCCCTTGATCGCGTTGTTGATCTCCTTGCCGGTGCGGAAACGCGACAGCTCGGCGATCTTGACCGGCCAGTCGGCGAAGCGGTCGGCGAAGGTCTGGGCGTGCTGCTCGGCCAGCAGGGTGGTCGGGGCCAGGATCGCGACCTGCTTGCCGCCCATGACGGCGATGAAGGCGGCGCGCAGCGCGACCTCGGTCTTGCCGAAGCCGACGTCGCCGCACACCAGGCGGTCCATCGGCCGGCCCGAGGTCATGTCCTTGATGACGTTGTTGATCGCCTCCGCCTGGTCCGGGGTCTCGTCGAAGCCGAAGCTCTGGGCGAAGTTCTCGTAGTCGATGCTCGAGTACTCGAACGAGTGGCCCTGGCGCGCGGCGCGCCGCGCGTACAGGTTCAGGAGTTCGGCGGCGGTGTCGCGCACCTGCTCGGCGGCCTTGCGCTTGGCCTTTTCCCATTGGCCCGAGCCGAGCGTATGCAGCGGCGCGTCCTCGGGCGAGGTGCCGGAATAGCGCGAGATCACGTGCAGCTGCGAGACCGGCACGTAGAGCTTCGTGTCCTTGGCGTATTCCAGGTGCAGGAACTCGGTCTCGCCTTCGCCCAGGTCCATGCTGGTCAGACCCATGTAGCGGCCGATGCCATGGTTGATGTGGACCACCGGATCGCCGATCTTGAGCTCCGACAGGTCGCGCACCATCGACTCGACCTGGCTGGTCGCTTCCTGCTTCTTCTTGCCGGCGCGCCGGCCCGAACCCGCATACAGCTCGGTTTCGGTGATGAAGACCAGGTGGCCCGATTCGGCGTCGAGCAGCTCGAAGCCGGCCTGCAGCGGCGCCACGCCCAGCGCGAGCCTGGCGTCGCTCTGGCGGAAGCCCTCGAAGCCCTCGACCGGCGCCAGCTCCAGCCTGTATTCGCCGAAGTACTGCTGCAGGGTCTCGCGGCGGCCGGCCGAATCGGCGCAGATCATCACGCGGGTGTCGCTGCGCTGCAGGTAGGCGCGCAGATTGGTCAGCGGATCGTCCAGGCGCCGGTTGACGGCGATGTCGGGGATCGGCGCCGACAGCTCCGAGGCTGGGGCGGCCGGATCGCGCGCGATATTCCAGCGGCCGTGCGGCTTGATGCAGGTGAAGAACTGCTCGGCGCCCAGGAACAGCTCGTGCGGCTCCAGGATCGGACGCTCACGGTCGCTCTTGAGGAAGCGGTAGCGCGACTCGGTGTCGAGCCAGAAGCGCTGGATCGCCGCGTCGATGTCGCCCACCAGGGCCACTGGAGCATCGCCCGGCAGGTAGTCGAACAGGTTGGCCGTCTCTTCGAAGAACAGCGGCAGGTAGTATTCGATGCCGGCCGAGGCGATGCCGTTGCCGATGTCGCGGTAGATCGGCGAGCGGGTCGGGTCGCCCTCGAACCGCTCGCGCCAGCGGCCGCGGAAGGCGGTGCGGGCCGCGTCGTCCATCGGGAACTCGCGGCCCGGCAGCAGGCGCACCTCTTTCACCGGATACAGCGAGCGCTGGGTGTCGGCGTCGAAGGTGCGGATCGATTCGATCTCGTCGCCGAACAGGTCGAGCCGGTACGGCAGCACGGAACCCATCGGGAACAGGTCGATCAGGCCGCCGCGCACCGAGTACTCGCCGGGCGACATCACTTGCGACACGTGGGTATAGCCCGCCAGCGTCAGCTGGGCCTTGAGCTTCGCCTCGTCCAGGCGTTCGCCCTGGCGGAAGAAGAAGGTGTAAGCGGCCAGGAACGAGGGCGGCGCCAGGCGCACCAGCGCCGTGGTGGCCGGCGCCACCAGCACGTCGCACTGGCCGTTGCGGATCTCGTGCAGGGTGGCCAGCCGTTCCGACACCAGGTCCTGGTGCGGCGAGAACGCGTCGTAAGGCAGCGTTTCCCAGTCGGGCAGCAGGTGGCAGGACAGCTTGCCGTCGGCAAACCAGGGGATTTCGTCGAGCAGGCGCTGGCCGTCGCTCGCATTGGCGACGACGACGGTGAGCATCTGGCCGTTGGCCTTCAGGGCCAGCGCGGCGGTGGCGAGGGCATAGGCGTCGGACGAGCCGTGCGCCAGCGGCAGGACGAAACGGTGACCTGGCTTGGGGAGGTGCTTCTTGAGATCGAAGGGCATGCAGCGTGCTGTTACGTTCGCGTCAAAAGTAGGCGTCAATTATAGACGAAGGCGCAATGGATCGCCTTCACGTGCGCCCCGACGCTTGCATCGACCCCGTTAACGTAATATTCTAAGTTACGAAAAAGCCCGATAAGGAATCCAATGTCCCATTTTCACGATCCGGCGATGGTGGCGCGCTACCACGAAGGCCCGCCGAAATTCGTCCCCGGCTTCGCCGACATGCAGCGCATGGCGCGGGTCCTGCTGGCCGAGCGCGCGCCGTTTGATGCGCGGGTGCTGGTGCTGGACGCCGGCGGCGGCCTGGAACTGAAGGCGTTCGCGGACGGCCAGCCGGCGTGGACCTTCGACGGCGTCGATCCGTCGGCCGCGATGATCGAGCTGGCGCGGCAACTGGTCGCGGCGCACGGCGACCGGGTGCGCCAGCCTGGCGGTGCTGGCCTCGGGGGCGTGCTCCGCGGCTGGATCTGCCGCGCCTGAAGAAGCGCAGTGGTTGTGGTCGGGCTGAAAGTCGCGCATGATCCTGTTTCCACAAAATAAATACAGGAGACCTTCATGCGCGCAGGCCTGGCCGCCGTATCCCTATCGATCGCATCCATGCTGCCCGCGCTGGCGCATGCGGCGCCGCCCGTCGACCTGGTCTTGTTCGACGGCGCGCCGCGTCAGGGCGTGACCATATCGGCGGTCGCTCCCGATACCGAGCATGTCCTGCTGGGCGAACGCGTCGACGCCGCTGCGGGCATCCGCGACACATTCCCCGGCAGCGCGATCGAACTGGCGCGCGGCGAAGGGCCGGGCGGCGGCAAGGCCTTGACCCTGCGCTGGAACAGGATCTGGAAAAGCGGCGTGCGCTTTGCCGGTCCGCCGTTCGACCTGCGGCCCTACCTGGCGGCCGGCACCCTGGCCTTCGACCTCAAGGTCGATGCGCTGGACCAGGGCGGGATCCTGTTCCGGGTCGGTTGCGGCGACGACTGCGAGCGCCACGTGTCCTACGTGTTGCCGGGACGCGCGGCCCAGGGCAAGGGCTGGCAGCGCATCGTGCTGTCGATGTCGTGCTTCGCGCGCGACGGCGACGATTTCCGGTCGGTGACGCGCCCCTTCCTGCTGGAGGGCACCGGCAGCGGCCAGGTCGGCGTCGCCAATGTGGCGTTCTCCCGGGCCGGCACGCCCAATACCCCATGCCCCGACTGGCGCACGGTGGCCGTCACGCCCGACACCCTCAACGAATCGTGGTCGACCGACTGGTGGCTGCCGCGCCACCGCCAGAAGCTGGACGAGGCCAGGCGCATGGTCTTCGAAGGCCGCAGCCCGCAGCTGGTCTTCATCGGCGATTCGATCACCCAGGGCTGGGAAAAAGAGGGCGCGCAGGTGTGGCAGCAGAACTATGCGCGCCACCATGCGCTGGCCCTCGGCTTCGGGGGCGATCGCACCGAGAACGTGCTGTGGCGCCTGCAGCACGGCGAAGTGGATGGCATCGATCCGAAGGTGGCGGTGCTCCTGATCGGCACCAACAACACGGGGCATCGGCGCGACTTCCCCGCCATCACGGCGGCCGGCATCGCGCGCAATCTGGAAGAACTCAAGAAGCGCCTGCCGCGCACCCGCATCCTGCTGCTGGCGATCTTCCCGCGCGATGCAAAGGCGGACGGCCCGCTGCGCCGCCTGAATGAACAGGTCAATGCGCGCCTGCCGGCGCTGGCCGACGGACGCCAGGTGTTCTACCTCGACGTGAACAAGGCGTTCCTGGCGCCGGACGGCAGCCTGCCGGCGAACGCGATGCCGGACTGGCTGCACCCGAACGAGGCCGGCTATGCCATCTGGGCCAGGGCTATGCAGCCGGAGCTGGAGCGCCTGCTGGCGTTGCCTCGGCTGTAGGCGCTGCGGACACCGTATCGGCCGCGCGCCGGTTCGCGATCCCGAACGGCACGTGCACCATCGGGATCGTGGCGCCGGGTCCGGAGTCGAGGTGGGCGAGCTGGTCGTCGAAGAAGATATGCGGCTTGAACACCGACAGCACGCGGCTCTTGTCCATCCCACCCAGGAAGAAGGTCTCGTCGGCCGACACGCCCCAGCTGCCCAGGGTGGTGACGACGCGCTCGTGCGCCGGCGCGCTGCGCGCCGTGATGATGGCGATGCGCACGATGCGGCGGTAGTCCGGATCGTCGCGCTCGGCGTCTTTTTCGAGCTGCTGCAGCATGGCCAGCTTGCGGAACATGCCGGCCAGCGGGCCGGGCTGGTGAGGGCGCGCCACGTGCAGCGTTTCGTGGGCGTGGAACTCGCCCAGGCCGTCGCGCTTGTAAACCGTCTCGGATTCGTCGTCGGCCAGCACGCCGTCGAAGTCGAAGGCCACCCGCAGTTCGATGTCGTCTTCCTCGTCGGCGATGCGCGAGGGCAGCACCAGGCCGGCCGGATAGTCGACCTCGATCGCGCTCTTGACGTCTTCCTCGTTCGCGCTCAGGAACAGCGCGGCGTTGAAGGCCGGCAGGTAGGGGTAGGGCGATTTGCCGGTCATGAACACCGCGCGCGAGATATCGAGCCCGTAGTGGGCCATCGAGCGCATCACGCGCAGCCCCGTCTCGGGCGAGTTGCGCGAGAACAGGACGACTTCGACCGGCGCCTGCTGCGGGAAGCACTTGTTGATGCTGAGGAAGCGCCGGATGAACGGAAAGGCCACGCCGCGCGCCAGCACGACGTCGCGCTGGCGTTCCTGGTAGGCGCGGTACTCGTCGGGCCCATGTTCGAGATAGACCTGGTGCGATTCGGACAGGTCGAACAGCGCGCTGGAGGCGACGCCGATCACGAGTTTTTCTTCGATGGGAAAGGGCATTCAGGCGTCCTGTCGGTCGGATTGTTCGAGGAGTCGGTCGTAGACGTGGCGCGCCTCGGGCGGCAGCGCGAGCACGGCGCGCACGAACAGGGGCTGGCCGCCCATGGCCAGCATCTGCAGCTTGGCCAGCCGGTCGGCGTCCTGCAGCAGGGTCGGCAGGGCGCCGGCGTCGCCGGGGTGCGCGATCGCGTGGCCGATCGCCGGCGGCAGTTCCCACTCGCCGGCGATACGGGCCGAGATCAGGCGCGCCGCCGCCACCAGGCGCGCGCCGAAGTCATCGGCGTCGGGCAGGGCGCCCGGCGGCACCAGCTGCTCGACCACGCGAAAGGCCACCATCAGCCCGACGTTGTGCATCAGGCCCGCCAGGTAGGCCTCGAAAGGATCGGCCCCGTGACGCGGCGCCAGCAGGCCGGCGGCCTGCGCGCACAGTTCGGACTGGCGCCACAGCGGCGGCGCGAGCAGCCGCAGCAGCGGTCCGGCCTGCTGGCTGATGATCGGTCGAAAGGCGACCCGCGCCAGCAGCATGCGCAAGCCGTTCTGCCCCAGCAGCAGCACCGCGCCTTCGAGGCTGCGGATGGGGGACGCGGGCTGGTAATAAGGGCTGTTCACCTCGCGGATCACCTCGGCGACCAGCACCGGGTCCTGGGCCACCTGGCGCGCCAGCGCGCCGGCGCCCGTCGCGCCCTCGCGCAGGCTGCGCAGCAGTTGCGGAATCACGGCGGGCACCCGCGGCACCAGCGCCGCCGCGCCGTGCGGATCGCGCGCCAGGCGCGCCAGCTCGTCGAGCACCGGGCCGTCGGGGGCGGGACGCCCTGTCACGTGCGGGCCGGCGAGCCAGTGGAAGAAAGCGAGATCGAGGTCGAATTGCGCCAGTGTCGGATCGTCGGCGGCGGCGCCGGGACGATTTCCTGCGATGTCGGCAGGAACGGCGATCGGTACGCCCGCTTCGCGCGTGCCGAACAGGCGGGCGAGCCAGCGTTTCATGGGCGTGCGAAGTTCAGCGAAGAGGGCATGGTTCCATTCTACAGCGAACAGCAAACGGCCCGGCCGCCGCTTGCGCGGCGCCGGGCCGTTTGCCGTGACAGCGCTTACTGGCCGTTGTTCGAGCCGGTGGTCGTGTGACCGGTATTGGTCGGGGTCGAGGCACTGCCGGTGGCGTTGGCCGGACCGGTATTCTGCACGTCGTTCGGGCTGATGCCCATCTGTGCATCGACGGTCGGGTTGCCGGTCGAACCAGCCTGGGTCGTGCCCATGGACGAGGAACCGCTGGTGGTGCCGGTCGAGTCGGTGGTGTTGCAGGCGGCCAGGGCAAAGGCCATCACGCCGCCCAGCAGTACGGTCTGGATCGTCTTCATCGTGCTTCTCCTTGATTGGTGAGGTTGCTCATCATGCGAGGTCAGCCGTACACATGAAATAGGAAGACAACGTCAATACCTGTAGGATCAGGCTCACGCATAGTAAGCCGATTCAGGCGCCGCGACTCAGCGGCTGACGGGCATATCCGTGGTTTGCTGGTTGTTGCTGGTGGTGCCCGCGGCGGCATTGACGCCGCTGGCGCCGTTCGCGCCCGAATTCCAGCTGTTTGCGCCGCCGTTGGTGCTCGGGGTTTGCACCCCGCTGCCGGTGGTCGCGCCGGTGCCGGTGCTGCCGCGCATCGAATCGGTCGTGGTGTCGGTCGTGTTGCAGGCGGCCAGGCCAAATGCCATCATGCCGGCGAGAACTGCGCTTTGAACGGTGCGTTTCATGGTGTTCTCCTTGGGTACTTGAATGTTTGTATTCTCGCGACGACGCCGCTACGCGAGAATAGGAACACATCGGATACCCCTGTAGGAATCCACCCTATCAGGCCGTGGCTGTTTCCATGGCGAGCCAGTCGAGCAGTTCCGCCGCCGGCAATGGCCGGCTGAAATAATATCCCTGCACCTTGTCGCAGCGCTGTTCGCGCACCACGTCGAGCTGCGAGCGGGTTTCGATGCCTTCGGCCACAGTCTTCATGCCCAGGCTCTGGGCGACCTTCACGGTGGCCTCGATCAGCACCCGGTGGTGCGAGCTGGTGTCGGCCTGGCACACGAAGGAGCGGTCGATCTTGACCGTGTCCACCGGCAGCAGGTGCAGGCTCGACAGCGACGAGTAGCCGGTGCCGAAGTCGTCCAGCGCGAGCTTGACGCCGAGCGCCTTGAGCTCGTGCAGGCGCAGTTGCGTGTCCTGGTCCTGGGCCGCGAGGCTTTCGGTGACTTCGAGCTGCAGGCTGGCGGCCGGCATGCCGGTCGCGGCCAGCACGGCGGCGACGCTGTCGACCCAGCCGGCCTGGCCGAGCTGGGCGCGTGACAGGTTGACCGCCATCAGGCCCGGCGCCGCGGCGCCAAGGCGGGCCTGCCAGTCCATGAAGTCGCGGCAGGCGCGCGCCAGCACGAAGTCGCCCAGCGCGCCGATCAAGCCGCACTCTTCCGCCACCTGGATGAATTCGATCGGCGGCACGATGCCGCGCTGCGGATGGCGCCAGCGCACCAGCGCCTCGACGCCGGCGGCGCGATCGACGCCGCCGTCCGGCAGCAGGCGCACCACCGGCTGGTAGACCACGAACAGCTGTTCCTCGGCCAGGGCCTGGCGCAGGTCGGCCTCGATGTCGGCGCGCCGCGCCGCGCGCTCGCGCATGCAGGCTTCGAACACGGCATGGCGGTTGCCGCCGGCGCGCTTGGCCTCGACCATCGCGATGCCGGCGTCGCGCAGCAGGCTGTCGGGATCATGCTCATCGCGCATATCGAGCGCCGCCGCATCCGGCCCCCAGGCCAGCCCCAGGCTGGCGCTGCACACGATCTCGTGGCCGCCGATCACATAGGGATGGGCGAGTGCTTCCAGCAGGCGCAGCGCGACCCGCTCGGCGTCGTGCCGCGCGCGCAGGCCGTCCAGCACCACGACGAATTCGTCGCCGCCGATGCGCGCCGCGAGCTGGCCGCTGCGGGCGGCCGGCTCGATCATCGTGGTGGGCGGGCGCAGGGCGCCGCGCAGGCGGTCGGCGATGTGCATCAACAGCTGGTCGCCGCCGGCCTGGCCCAGGCTGTCGTTGAGCTGGCGGAAGCGATCGCAGTTCAGGGTGAGCACCGCGAAGCCGAGTCCGTCCTGCGGCCGTGCCAGCAGGCGTTGCAGCTCGTCGCGCACCGCCGCGCGGTTGGGCATGCGGGTCAGGCTGTCGGTGCGGGCGGCGCTGCGCAGGCGGCGCGACAGCATCTCTTGCTCGCGCTGGACTTCGAAGGTGGCGTCGGCCACGGTGGCCATCAGGCGCTCGGGGTCGAGCTTCGTCAGGTTCAGCGATAGCACCTGCAGCGAGCCGCTGGCGGCGTGGTGCACGCCGACCGGCAGGCGCAGGCCTTCGCAGATCATGCCGGAAGGTTCGATGAAGGCCTCGACCATCGCCGGCAGCTGCGGCGCGACCGGCGCCAGCAGGTCGAACAAGTTGTCCAGGCCGGCGTCGGTGGCGAGCGGCATCAGGAGGTTCGAGGCCATCGGATTGAGCATCTCGACCGTGCCGTCGAGCGTGGTCTGCGCCAGGCCGATCGGGGCCCGGTACAGGAACTGCACCAGCGTTTCATACGCGTCGCCTGGCTCATGCTGCATGGGCGTTCTCCTGGCGGCGTGCAGCCGTGTCTTGTGGTTTGCCGAGATCGCGCAGAATCAGGCAATAGGCGGGGCAGCAGGCGGCGCCATCGAGCTCGCCGGGCAGCGGCTCGCGCTCGGGCAGCGGCGCCACCAGCGTGCTGCCCCAGAACACGGCGCCGTCGGCGCGCAGGCGGCGGCCCTCGTCGAACGACCAGCCGCTGGCGTCGGCTTCGCGCAGGCGGTCCTGGCGGTATTCGAGCGCGATCGTGTCAGGCGGGTAGAAGATCGTGAACGGCCGGCCGACGGCCTCGGGGCCGAAACCGGTGACGCGTCCGACACTCGCGTTCCAGTCGCACAGCCGGCCCTGCAGGTCCAGACTCGCCAGAGCGTAATCCTGGACCCCGGCCAGGATGGCGCTCAGCCAGGCGTCGTTCTGGCGCAGCCGGCGCTCGCGCCGCACCTGTTCGGTGATGTCGTTGATCACCGCCATCACGCGTTCGGGATCGAGCTTGAGCAGGGTGAGCGCCAGGATCTGCGGCGCGCGCCTGGCGCCGGCGCCGGCTTCCAGGTAGACGTGCAGGCCGTCGCAAATCTTGCCGTAGGGTTCGCCATGCTGGGCAGTGCGCTCGCGCAGCTCGGGCGCCACCCGGGCCAGTGCCGTGAACAGGTTGTCCAGGCCGCCGTCGTGCGACAGCGGCATCAGGAGCTGGGCCGCGACCGGGTTCATCATGGTGACGTCGCCCTGGACGTTCGTCTGCACCAGGCCCACCGGCGCCAGGTACAGGAACTGGATCAGCGCCTCGTGCTCGGCGCCGAAATCGGGTGCATCGCGGCTCATCCAGGCTTACCGTGGCTGGCGCTGGACCAGCACGTAGCGCCGGCTCCCGCCCGGGTTCGACAGCAGGCGCAGCGCGACCTTGACCGGACGCATGCGCAGGGTCAGGACGTAGTCGATCGTGGCGTCCAGCACGCTGTTGTCTTCCTGGGCGTCTTCGAAACGCTGCGCCACCATGAAATTGTTCATGCAGGGCGCGACGTTCGTGAACAGGGGCTGGCCCAGCACCCGCTGGGGCGACAGGCCGGCCGCCTGGGATTCGAAGGCGTTGTACAGCGTGACGTTGGTGTCGGCGCCGAAGCCGATGACGCCGAAGTCGAGCGCGTCGAGTTGTTCCGGCGTGCATTGGTCGAGGCGCGCAGCCAGGTCGGGCGCGTCGAACGCGAGGGGCGTAACGGTCATGGTGTCGGAAGCCGCGACGCGGCTATTGAATATGAGAAACAGATGTTGGCATGTGAAAAGGCGCGGTGTCAATCGTGCGCGCCTTCGTCGCGTCACATTTTCGGTTGGTGTGCCGTTCCGACACACCCGGTACTTACAGATCGACCAGGTTGTCGAATCCGCCGAAGAACATGCGCTTGCCGTCGAAGGGCACGCCGCCCGGCTTCATCATGTCGGCCATGCGCGGGTCTTGCATCACTTTTTCCAGCACGGCGTCGCGGTGGCTGCGCGATTCATACACCGCCCAGGCCAGGATGACGGTCTCGCCGTCCTCCAGCTTGACGCTCTGCGGGAACGAGGTGTGTTCGCCCGGCTTGACGTCGTCCGCGATCCATTCGCGGTATTCGAGCGCGCCGTGGTCGCGCCATACGCTGCCCGACAGCTCGGCCTGGGCCCGGTACTGGTCGAGTTTCGATTTGGGAAGGGGAAGAACAAAACCGTCGACATACGCCATGATGATCTGCTATCGAAAAGGTGCCTAAACGTGCGCACCGTTCTCTTCCTGCCCCGAGCCGTCCTGTTGACCGTGCTCGTACCTGACAGGCGTGACTTTCCCGCCTGCCGCTGGAACCGCTCCAGCGGCAGTGCCATGCGTTGCCGCATGACTCGCCTCGGGTAGCGCCGTTCTCACCACGAGGGCGTCGGTGGCGAGCCGTTGCAGATTGATCGCGGCGTTCACATCACGGTCGTGACGGACACCGCAGGCGCAAATCCAATTGCGCTCACCGAGTTTCAACCCGGTGTAATGCGCGCCGCATGTCGAACACAGTTTGCTGGATGGATACCAGCGATCCGCCAGCACCAATAACGTGTCGTAACGTTGCGCCTTGTACTGGAGCTGACGCCGGATCTCGTAAAATCCAACGTCAGCGATCGCACGCGCCAGCCGATGGTTGGCCAGCATGCCGCTCACGTTCAGGTCCTCGATCGCTATCGCTTGGTTTTCGCGGCACAGTCGAGTAGTGAGCTTATGGATGAAATCGGTGCGTACGTGCGTGATGTGCGCATTTAGGCGCGCCAGCGCATGCGCATCCTTTTGTCGGTTGCGCGACACCGGCAAACGTACCCCTTTCGGGATCGCGCCCGTGATCCCGGCACCGGCCTTCGCTGCTTTCAGCTTGCGTGCATGGCGCCGCGAGCGGATGCGCAGGCGCCGCTGGCTTGCACGTAGCGGCCGTGGGGCCGCGATCTTCTCGCCGCTGGACAGAACGGCCGCGGCGCTCACGCCAAGATCGACCCCAACCACGCCATCGCCCTGACGCTGCAGACGGGCCAGTTGCTCCGGTAGCTTGACCTGCACGGCCAGATACCAATGGTCGGCTTCGCGCGATATGCAGGCGCCCATGACCTTGCCGGGAAACCGCAGGACCTCGGCCAGCAAAACCTCTCCAATCTTTGGCAGCACGGCGCATTTGCCCTCAAAACGAATCTTGTCGTTGGCAATATAAAACGCGTCCCGGCAGCGGCCTTTCCGTTTAAACCTCGGTAGATACGCCTTCTTGCCGGCTTGCCGTTGCTCGACGTAGCGACGCCAAGCTCGCTGAAGATGCGCGAAAGGCTGTGCATGCGCATCGCGGTGGATTGTTCGCAACCACGGTTTGCCTTCGGCGTCGAGCCAGTCCGGGTGGGCATACTTGATCCCATTGAACTGCTTTTTCAGTTTCATGGCATCCGGCCGCTGGCCCAGCGCGGTTTGCCGCTGCCACTCGGCCAGCGCCCAGTTCCAGACCTTGCGCGCCGTCCCTGCCGCACGTACGAAATAGTCGCGCTGCTCGGATGTGGCTTCAAGCCGGATGCGATGTGACAGCAACATTGCGCACATCCTTGTTCAATGCAACATCCAACTGGCGGCGATAGTTGCGCAGCCCATCTAAACGACTTGAAAAGCAATGCACGATGGTCATCATGTCTTGCACCATTTCCTGCTCGGGGGACAGGCGCTCCTGATTCAGTACGAGAAGCTCGCAGCCATGCACGTGCGCTATGTGTTCGAACCATTCGTACCCGAAGCGCGTCAGGCGATCCCGATGCGCCAGCACCAGGGTGCGGACCTCGCCTCGCCCGATCGCGTCGGTCAGCTCCAGCAAGCGCGGGCGCTTGAAATTGAGCCCGCCGCCGATCTCTTTAATGAACTCGACATTTGCCAGTCCACGGGCTGTGCAAAATTCTTCCAGAACCCGGCGCTGATTGCGTAAATCAGGCTTTTGCGCAGCGCTAGACACCCTACAGTAAGCGATGATCCGGTATGGCACCGGGCGTGACTGCAAGCCGATCCGCTCAGCAATCTGCGTTTCGCTATAGAGGCGCAGGCCGGTTGGGCTGCGCGCTAATGGAGAGAACGTGCCACAGCGATCCCAGCGTTGCAACGTCTTGGGTGTCACGCCAAGCCGGCGCGCTGCCGCGCCGGTCTTCAGCATCATTTCCATGGTGTTCTCGCATGTACGCTTACGTAGATTCAGACACCATCATTGTGACTAGAGTTCCGCTCCTGTGAGGTGATGCATGAAGTGATGCGTGAGGTGTTGCTGAGAGAGTGTTGCTGAGAAGGTGTTGCTGAGAAGGTGTTGCTGAGAAATTGTGCGAACCGCACCCGTGCCGGCCGTCGGACTGCTGGCCGGGAACTGGTGAGATTACCACATGGATTACCACATGGATTACCACATGGGGTTTTGCGCGGGTGGTGGATTTGACGGCGCTGGCCCGGCCGCTGGCGCAGGGGCCGGCGCCAGCGGCGGACCTACCTGCGGCGCCACCTGCGGCAGAGCCTCGATGGCCGGCCGTTCGTCGAACGGCGAGGCGTCGGGCGGCACTTCCTGGCTGCCGGGCGGGATGTCCAGCGGCTGCTCGACGGGCGCCTGCTCGATGTCGATCGTGCGCGTCTCGCCGGCGTCGATGAATTCAGGGTAGATCCAGTCTTCGCCGTCGTGCACCACGTCCTCGGGCGGGGTGCGTTCCACGGGTGGCGCCTTGGCCAGCGCCGCCCGCATGTAGTCGATCCAGATCGGCATGGCGAGCGTCGAGCCGAACTCGCGCCCGCCCAGCGAACGCGGTTCGTCATAGCCCATCCACGACACCGCCACCACATTGCCCGCATAGCCGGCGAACCAGCCGTCGACGGCGTCGTTGGTGGTGCCGGTCTTGCCGGCCAGGTCTTGCCGGCCCAGCTGTCTGGTGGCCCCGGCGGCGGTGCCGAAGCGGGCCACGTCGCGCAGCATGCTGTCGACCACGAAGGCGTTGCGCGCGGTGATTGCGCGATTGGCTTCGTTCTTCGCTTGGGGCGGCGCGGTCGCGAGGATGACGGCGCCGTTGCCGTCCTGGATGCGCGCGATCAGGTAGGGCTTGACCCGGTAGCCGCCGTTGGCGAACACCGCATAGCCGCCGGCCAGCTGCAGCGGCGTGACGGCGCCGGTGCCGAGCGCCATCGTGTAGTTCTTCGGGTGGCGCGCCAGGTCGAAGCCGAAGTGCTCCAGGTACTGGTGGGCGAAGTCGACCGACACGGCGCGCAGCACGCGCACCGTCGGCACGTTCTTCGATTTCACCAGCGCCTGGCGCAGCGTGACCTCGCCGTCGAACACGCCGTCGTCGTTCTGCGGCGTCCAGGGCGTGTCGAGCGTGGCGCCGGGCAGCTCGATCGGCTCGTCCAGGATGCGGGTGGTCGGCGAATAGCCTTTTTCCAGCGCCGCCGAATACACGAAGGGCTTGATGCTCGATCCCGGCTGGCGCCAGGCCTGGGTCACGTGGTTGAACTTCTGCAGGTTGTAGTCGAAGCCGCCCACCAGCGCATGGTAGGCCCCGGTGTCGGCGTCGATCGCGACGAAGGCCGCGGCCACTTGCGGCACCTGGGTGATCGCCCAGTCGCCATCCTTGCCTTTGCTGATGCGGACGATGGCGCCCGGGGTGATCCTGACGTTCTCGCGCGCCTTGGCGGACAAGGCATTGGCCGCGAACTTGAGCCCGGCGCCGCGGATGGCGACTTCTTCGCCCTCCAGTGTATCGACCAGCACTTCCTGCGGGCTCGCCTCGAGCACGACGGCCGGCAGCAGGCCGTCGCTGCCGGGGCGCTTCTGCAGCGCGTCGACGATCGCTTCCTCGCGTTCCTCGGCGTCGAGCGGCAACACGATGCGCGCTTCCGGGCCGCGGTAGCCATGGCGCTGGTCGTAGGCCAGCACGTTGCGCCGCACCGAGTCGTAGGCGGCGTTCTGCTCGGCCGCGAGGATGGTGGTGGTGACGGTGATGCCGCGCGTGTACGAGTCTTCGCCGAACTGCTGGTAGACGGCCTGGCGCGCCAGCTCGGCCACGTATTCGGCGCGGGTGTCGAAGGACTGGCCGGCGTCGTGCTTGACGCGCAGCGGTTCGGCCAGGGCCTGGCGGTACCGGGCTTCATCGATCTCGCCCAGTTCCAGCAGGCGCTTGAGGATGGCGTACTGGCGCGCCTGCGCGCGCTTGGGATTGGACACCGGATTGGTGCGCGCCGGGTTCTGGGGCAGGCCGGCCAGCATCGCGGTCTCGGCCAGCGTGAGCTGGTCGAGCGTCTTGCCGAAATAGCTGCGCGCCGCGCTCGAGAAGCCATACGAGCGCTGGCCCAGGTAGATCTGGTTCATGTACAGCTCGAGGATCTGGTCCTTGGTGAGCGAGTCCTCGATCTTGTAGGCCAGCGCGATCTCGGTGAGCTTGCGCGCGATGGTCTTCTCGTTGGTGAGGAAGAAGTTGCGCGCCACCTGCATCGTGATGGTCGACGCGCCTTGCCGGAAGCCGCCGCGCAGGTTGGCGCGCGCCGCGCCCAGCGCGCGGATGAAGTCGATGCCGCCGTGTTCATAGAAACGCGTGTCCTCGATCGCCAGCACGGCGGTCTTCATCATGGGAGGGATCTTCGCGATCGGCACGAAGTCGCGGTGCTCGACGCCGAACTGGCCGATCAGCACATTGTCGGCCGTGTAGATGCGCAGCGGGATCTTGGGACGGTAGTCGGTCACGGCGTCGATCGGCGGCACCTTGGGCAGGATCGCCGTCGTCACGTAGACCACGGCGCCGGCGCCGACCAGCAGCACGGTTGCCAGCACGATCAGGATGAACGCACGAAGGTGTTTCATGCGGATTGGGTGTCCGGACTTCTTGTCGGTGTCGCTCACTGCCTTACTCTCGCTATTGCGCCATATTTACGGCCATGAGCGGGCGATTATAATCGCTTTCAATCGGCGCTTTCTTTCCGTTCGTGCATGTGCGATATTCTCGCTTTGGTCCGCCGCCGGCATGGCGGGCCGCATCCGTAACGAAGGAATTCCATGCCATTCGACTCGAAACCGGTGGGCTTCAAGCCCTACATCCCCGCCACCGCCCAGCTGCCCGAGATGACCCCGCGCGCCCTGATCATGGGCGTCATCCTGGGCATGATCTTCGGCGCGTCCTCGCTCTACCTGGTGCTGAAAGTGGGCCTGACGGTCAGCGCATCGATCCCGGTGGCGGTGATCGCGATCACCCTGTTCGGCATGGCGAAGAAGCTCGGCGCGCGCGAATCGACGATCCTCGAGAACAGCGTGGCCCAGACCGCCGGTTCGGCCGGCGAATCGCTGGCCTTCGGCCTGGGCGTGACCATGCCGGCCATCATGATCCTCGGTTTCGACCTCGAGATCTCGCGCGTGATGCTGGTCGGCGTGCTGGGCGGCCTGCTCGGCATCCTGATGATGATCCCGCTGCGCCGCACGCTGATCGTCGACCAGCACCGCGAACTGAAATACCCGGAAGGCACGGCCTGCGCCGAGGTGCTCAAGGCCGCCGCCACCGACGTCTCGCGCGAGGCTGCCGGCGAAGTGCGCGATTCGGCGAGCGCGGAAGGCAGCGAGGCCATGAAGACGGCGAAGCGGCGCGCGATGCTGATCTTCGGCGGCTTCGGCATCGGCATCCTGTATAAGACCCTGAGCGTGTCGTTCAAGGGCTGGCGCGACACCATCAACTTCGAGTTCGGCGCGCCGCTCAAGACCGGCAGCATCGGCGCCGAAGTCTCGCCCGAACTGGTGGGCGTCGGCTACATCATCGGCCCGCGCATCGCCTACACGATGGCGGCCGGCGGCGTGCTGGCCTCGCTCCTGCTGGTCCCGATGATCAAGTTCTTCGGCGAGCTGGCGACCGTGCCGCTGTCGCCAGCCACGATCCCGATCCGCGACATGACGGGCGACGACATCCGCGCCTCGTACATCCTGTATATCGGCGCCGGCGCGGTGGCGGCCGGCGGCCTGATCTCGCTGGCGCGCTCGCTGCCGACGATCTGGAACGGCCTGCGCGGCGGCCTGGCGGGCGTGAGGCAGGGTTCGAAAGGCGACGAGTCGCTGCGCACCGACCGCGACATCCCGATGAAGTGGGTGATGATCGGCTGCCTGGCCATCATCGCCATCATCTCGCTGGCCGCGCCGCTGCACATGAACGTGCTGGGCGCGGTGCTGATCCTGGTGTTCGGCTTCCTGTTTGCCACCGTCTCGTCGCGCCTGACCGGCGAGATCGGCTCGTCGTCGAACCCGATCTCGGGCATGGCCGTGGCGACCCTGCTGTTCACCTGCCTGATCTTCCTGGTGATGGGCTGGACCGGCGGCCAGTACTACGTGACCGCGCTGTCGGTCGGCGCCATCGTCTGCATCGCCGCCAGCAATGCCGGCACCACCTCGCAAGACCTCAAGACCGGCTACCTGGTCGGCTCCACGCCGCGCATGCAGCAGTATGCGATCCTGTGCGGCGCCTTCGCCTCGGCGCTGATCCTGGGACCGATCCTGCTCAAGCTGAACGAAGCCGGCACCGTCTACGTGCCGGCGGCGCAGGTGGCGCCCGGCCTCGCGGTCGACGCCTCCAAACTGACCGACACCGCGCAGCTGCAGGGCCCGCAGGCCAAGGACGACCCGAACACCTATAAGGTCTGGCACAAGACGGACACCGTGGGCGGCCCGGCCGGAAAGTACTTCGTCGACGCCGCGGGCAAGGTGGTGTACCTGGTCGACCCGGGCATCAACGGCCACCACAGCACGCGTCCGGACGGCACCGAGGTGAAGAAGTACGATGCGCCGAAGGCGGTCTTGATGTCCTACATCATCAAGGGCATCCTGGACCAGGAACTGCCGTGGACCCTCGTGCTGTTCGGCGTGATGATCGCGATCGTGCTGGAAATGGCGGGCATCGCCTCGCTGGCGTTCTCGGTCGGCGTCTACCTGCCGCTGGTGGCGACCCTGCCGATCGCGATCGGCGGCACCGTGCGCTGGCTGGCCGATCGCCGCAACAACAAGCTGCCGCACAACGCGCATCTCAATGAGGAAGAGCGCCAGGCCGCGGGCGACCGCAGCGCGGGCGTGCTGCTGGCCTCGGGCTATATCGCCGGCGGCGCGCTGGCGGGCATCATCATCGCCATCACGGCCGGCGTGTTCACCGACTTCGACGCCGCGATCGGCGCCTGGGCCCAGGCCTCGAACCCGTTCTTCGCCGGAGAGAGCGCGAACTGGCTCAGCATGATTCCGTATGGCGCCATCGTGCTGCTGCTGTGGTGGGTGGCGCGCGAGAAGGCGAAGAAGGCCTGAACCCGAAACGACAACGCCGGCTTCGCGCCGGCGTTGTGTTGGGTGGTCAGTCGATCAGACGTAGGCCAGGTCGTGTTGGCGGATCGCGCTGTCGATCCAGTCGTCGGCATGGCTGAAGCGGTAGCCGAGTTCTGTTGCGCGGCCGGTGTCGAGCGTCAGCGGCGTGAGCAGGTCGAACGGCGACGGACTGCCCGCGGCGACCTTGCGTGTGCGCGCCGCGACGCCCAGCGCCGCCGCCACGCGGCCATGCAGCTCGTAGGCCGAGAATGCGCCGTCGGACGCCGCGTTTACCGGCCCCGTGAAGTCCTGGGCGCCGGCCCAGACCAGGAAGTCGGCCGCCTCGCGCGCCTCCAGGAAGGAGGTGCGCGCCCTGGCGCTGGTGTACTGCAGCACGGCGCCCTGGCGCACCAGGTCGACATAATGGGCCAGGCGGCCGGTGAAATCGTCCGGTCCTCCCAGCACGTGGCCGAGGCGCGCGCTCACCACCGGCATGCTGCCGGCGCGGTACAGATAAGCCTCGGCCTGCACCTTGCCGGCGACATAGCTGCCCGTCGCGTGCGTCGGATCGTGCCATGGATAGGCGGTATCGATCCGCTGGGCGTCGACATGCAGCGATTCCTCGTCGAAGGCCTGCGACTGCGGTTCCAGCGCGCGGTAGACGTCGATGGTCGAGGTCATGACGTAGCGCCCGACGTTGCCGCCGAAGACGCGGCTCGAGATCGCCGCGTCGAGCGGCGAATAGCACATCTGGTCATAGACGATGTCGAACTTCACGCCGCCAAAGGCGGCGCGCATGGCGTGTTCGTTGCGGCGGTCGACCCGGACGCGCGTGATGCGCGCGCCGAAGGGATCCGGCGCGTAGCCGCGGGTGGCGATGGTGACGTGGTGGCCGGCCCGGACCAGGCGCTGCACCAGCAGCTTGCCGAAAAACCGGGTTCCACCGATCACGAGAATATTCTTGGGCATGGCGCTTCCTTGTGTGATCACCACTATTTTCCTAGCGGCAGTACAATTCATCAAACGAGAAAAAGACAGGTCAATGAATAAGAAAAACTTAGTCATGGAAGCCAAATGAAGGCCTTACGCAGTCTTTCCGGCCTGATCGACTTCGAATGCGCCGCGCGCTGGGGCAGTTTCAAGCTGGCCGCGCACGAGTTGCACAAGACGCCGGCCGCGGTCAGCCTCCAGGTCAAGCAGCTGGAGGAGAGCATCGGCTTCGCGCTGTTCGTGCGGCATCCGCGCCACATCGCGCTCACCGAAAAAGGGCAGGAACTGGCGATCGCCACCGCCCGCATGCTGGGCGAGCTGCGCGCCAAGGTCACCGCCTTGCAGAGCGGCGACGAAGAGGCGGTGCTGCGCATCGCCACCACCCATTCGTTCGCGATCAAGTGGCTGGTGCCGCGCATGCACCGTTTCACGAAACTGTATCCGGAGCTCGACATCCGGCTCGATTCGAACGACGCCCCGGTCGACCTGCAGGCCGACAGCACCGACGTCGCGATCCGCTACGGACCCGTGACCGACGGCGATCCGACGGTGCTGTTCCGCGAGCGGCTGGTGCCGGCCTACAGCCCGGAGCTGCTGGCGCCCGGCCAGGCGGCGCTGACCTTGGCCGACCTCACCGAGCATCGCCTGTTGATCGTGCACTCGCCCGAAGCCTGGCTGCAGCTGCTCAACGAGAACCGGGCGCTCAAGGGGGACTACGATTTCTCGCGCGCCTACAGCCACTGGGGCGTGCTGGTGCAGGCCGCGGTGGCCGGGCAGGGCGTGGCCCTGGTGCCGTACGGGATCGCGTTCCAGGACATCGCTTCCGGCGCGCTGCGCCTGATCCCCTGCCGCAGCGTGCCGTTCGCGAACGGCTACCGCTTTCTCGCCAATCCGCACAAGGAGCACATGCTCAAGGTGCGGCGTTTCCGCGAGTGGATGGTGGCCGAGATGGCGGCCATGAGTGCGCATCTCGACTATCGCTGATCCGAGGCACGCTAAAACTTTCCCGGGCGCAATATGAATTGTAGAGCCTTATTAGGGGATGGACGTTGCGGGGAGGAACATTGGGGAAGGTGATGGACTTTTGTCTCCCTCCAGGAAGACAAACCCGAGCTTTTGGTAAAAAGCCAGGGTGCGTGGATCCGGATCAGCGTCCAGGTACATGCCAAAACTCCCGACGAGCCTGGCTGCCTGTTTCGTCGCGACGAACGCTTCCCTCATGAGTTGCTTGCCATACCCTTTGCCGCTATAGGCCGAGTCGACACCGAACATTACGAGCCGTGTGCATGGAATATGGCGAGGCAAGGAGCCGAGTTGCAAGGACGAGAGTGCGGATACATTGATGGAGTGTTGTACTAACGTTAAAAAACCGACAAATTTTTCCTGGTTGGACTTGTCGGTCAACACGTAAGCAACACTCAGCCCTCTGCTAACCTGGCTCTTTAATGATCCATGTACGAACTTATTAATTGTCGCATTACCGCAATCGAACTTTTTCTGTTCGTGATAAGTTCTATTGGGATCGTACGTTGAAATTGCGATTGTCATTCACGCGCCAAGGCAGGCATGTTCATCAAATCACGCATTGCATCAGTCGGCGAGGCCGGCTGACGAAGTACGGTTGCCAATTTTGCCTGGCCTTGCAAGGTCAGCTCGATATTTGCATGTTCAGAAATGACTCTTCGAGCTTTTTCCATCGCCGGGCCCAGCACGAAGGATGTGAGATCAGTACCGTCCAGCGAAGCTGCAAAGGTCAGCAATTCCTTGGCGCTATCGGTGGTTTTGAGCTCCATGCGAGCACTTTTCAATTGAGCGAAAGCCATTTCACCCTCCTTGGTGTAAGCGAGTGTCTAGCATACGGCTAATAGCCGTACCATGTCAATGCGTTCTTCGGCTCGAAACTTGACCGCGCATGAACCCGCGTACTTTCAGGTATCCCGTGCTCGTACGTGGGAAGGGCGGTCAGCACGCTGTCCGCCCCTATCCCGATTGAAGCAGGACGTTCTTACTTCACGCCGTGCATCAGTTTCTGGATCACCGGCGCCAGCAGCAGCAGCAGCACGCCGCCGCCCAGCAGCGACCAGAAGCCGAAGCTGTAGCCGCCCAGTGCCGACGCGACCGACATGCCGGATTCGCCCGAGACGTGCGAGGCGAAGATGCCCGACAGGTTGTTGCCGATGCCGGTCGACAGGAACCAGCCGCCCATGCCGAGGCCCACCAGGCGGGTCGGGGCCAGCTTGGTCACCATCGACAGGCCGATCGGCGACAGGCACAGCTCACCGATCGACTGGATCACGTAGACCGCGAACAGGGTCCAGAACGGGATCTTGCCGTTGTCGTTGATCAGCTGCGACAGCGCGTACATCAGGAGGCCGAAGGCCAGCGCGTTGAACACCAGGCCGAGACCGAACTTGCGCGGAATCGACGGGTTCGCGTTGCGCTTGCCCAGCATCACCCAGATCGCGGCGATGATCGGCGCGAACACGATGATGGCGACCGAGTTCACCGACTGGAACCAGGCGACCGGGAAGATCCAGCCACCGAAGTCGCGGTCGACGATGTTATCGGCCAGGAAGGTGAACGAGCTGCCGGCCTGCTCGAAGAAGCACCAGAACAGGATGTTGAAGAAGAAGATGATCATCATGGCCCAGGTCTTGTCGCGCGCGACCTTGCCTTCGCGGATGCCTTCCATGACCAGCATCGCGGCCAGGCCGACGAACAGGACGGTCAGGAGGATCTGCAGGTTGTTGGCGCCGGCCTGCAGCAGCAGGTACATGACCGGGATGACGACCAGCGCGCCGACGACCGTGAAGATCAGGCGCTTCGGATTGGCCAGGTCGCCGATCGGCGCGCCGATGCCCTTCAGGGACTTGCGGCCGATGTAGAACCAGACCAGCGAGATCAGCATGCCGATGCCCGAGGCCAGGAACACGATCTTGTACGACGGCATGGCCTGGGTGCCGAACACCTTCTCGGCCAGGATCTGGGTCAGGATCGGCGCGAAGAAGGCGCCGACGTTGATGCCCATGTAGAAGATGGTGAAGCCCGAATCGCGGCGGGTGTCGTTCAGCGCATACAGCTGGCCGACCATGGTCGAGATGTTCGGCTTGAACAGGCCGTTGCCGACGATGATGGTCGCCAGGCCCAGCTTGAAGACGTCATGGTTCGGGATCGAAATCATGAACAGGCCGGCCGCCATGAAGATGGCGCCGACCAGGATCGAACGCTGGTAGCCGATGATGCGGTCGGCGACATAGCCGCCGAAGACGGCGCCGGCATACACCAGCGCGAGGTAGGAACCGTAGGTCAGGTTGGCGTCGGCCTGGCCGGCCGCGTCGCCGCCGTAGAACTGGGCGACGATGTAAAGGACGAGTGCCCAACGAATGCCGTAGAAAGCGAAGCGCTCCCAGAATTCGGTCATGAACAGCATCCACAGCGGTGCTGGATGGCCCATGATCTGCTTGAATTCTGGAAGAGGTCGGCTGGCGGGTGTAGTAGCTGCACCGCTCATGCGGTTCCTCCCGAAAATGTAATGACTGAGTAATAGTTATATGGAGCGATTCGAAGGTCGAACATTCCAATAGGCACGCATTCTAGTGCATATTCTTCATCACAAGAAAACTTTTTCCAGATGTGTTAATACGGTTCGAAGATGGTGCACCGCACTGGGCACGCCTCACGATTTTGGGGCGTGCAGCGAGCACGAATCGCGGCGGTTTGGCGTATATTGCTGTAAAGGCCGTAACGTTTCTAAGAAGAGAAGAGGAAAACCCGACCATGACCCACGACGTAGTCGATACACTCGTTTCACCCGAAAGCCTGCAACTGGTCGATACCCTGATTTCGCCGCAGGGACGGCTGGAAGTCCTGTCGAAGGCCGAAGTGGCCAAGCTGCTCGAGACCGGCAAGGCCGGCCTGTACGATGTCTTCCGCAAATGCGCGCTGGCGGTGCTCAATACCGGCAGCGACATCGACGACGGCAAGGAGCTGCTGGAGCGCTACGCCTCCTTCGACATCAGCATCCTGCAGCGCGAGCGCGGCATCAAGCTCGACATCCGCAACGCGCCGGGCAATGCCTTCGTCGACGGCAAGATGATCCGCGGCATCCACGAGCACCTGTTCTCGGTGCTGCGCGACATCGTGTTCGTCAATTTCGACGTCACCGACAATCCCAAATTCGACCTGACCCGCAGCGAGGGCATCACCGACGCCGTCTTCCACATCCTGCGCAACGCCAACGTGCTGCAGCCGCAGCGCAATCCCAACCTGGTGGTGTGCTGGGGCGGCCACTCGATCAGCCGCATCGAGTACAACTACACCAAGAAGGTCGGCTATGCGCTCGGCCTGCGCGAGATGGACATCTGCACCGGCTGCGGACCGGGCGCCATGAAAGGCCCGATGAAGGGCGCCACCATCGGCCACTCCAAGCAGCGCCTTGGCAGCGGGCGTTACCTGGGCATCTCGGAGCCGGGCATCATCGCGGCCGAGTCGCCGAACCCGATCGTCAACGACCTGGTGATCATGCCGGACATCGAGAAGCGCCTCGAGGCCTTCGTGCGCACCGGCCACGGCATCGTCGTGTTCCCGGGCGGGGCCGGCACCGCCGAAGAGATCCTGTACATCCTGGGCATCCTGCTCCATCCGGACAATGCCGAGATCCCATTCCCGCTGGTGTTCACGGGGCCGGCGTCCGCGCGCGATTACTTCACCCAGATCGATCAATTCATCGGCGTGACCCTGGGCGAACAGGCGCAGCGGCGCTACCAGATCATCATCGACGACCCGGATGCGGTGGCGCGCGCGATGCAGGCCGGCGTGCAAGAGGTGCGCGCCTTCCGCAAGGCGCATAGCGACGCCTATTACTACAATTGGCGGCTCAAGATCGACCACGAGTTCCAGAAACCGTTCAAGCCGACGCACGAGAACATGCGCAACCTCGACCTGCACCGCGGCATCCCGACGCACCTGCTGGCGGCCAATCTGCGCCGCGCCTTCTCGGGCGTGGTGGCGGGGAACGTGAAGGAAGAGGGGATTCGCGCGATCGAGCAGTACGGCAAGTACGAGATTCAAGGAGAGGCCGAGATCATGGGGCCGATGGATGCGCTGCTTGCGTCATTCGTCGAGCAGAGCCGCATGAAATTGCCGGGCAAGGCGTATACGCCTTGCTATACGATCGTGCAGTAACGGTGGCATATCCGTGGGGTGGACGGCTTGCCGTCCACGCGTTCAACCGGCGTCGATTGACCGAGCATCCTTCAAACGATGTTTGAACGCGTGGACGGGAGACCCGTCCACCCCACGACATCGCCACAAACAAAAAAGCCGCCTTTCGGCGGCTTTCATCCATCAGTCTTCCTTGCGCAAGTGCGGGAACAGCAGCACGTCGCGGATATTCGGCGAGTCGGTGATCAGCATCATCAGGCGGTCGATGCCGATGCCGCAGCCGCCGGCCGGCGGCATGCCGTATTCCAGCGCGCGGATGTAGTCGGCGTCGTAGAACATCGCCTCGTCGTCGCCCGCATCCTTGGCGGCCACCTGGGCCAGGAAGCGCGCGGCCTGGTCTTCCGGATCGTTCAGCTCCGAGAAGCCGTTGGCGATCTCGCGGCCCACCATGAACAGCTCGAAACGCTCGGTCACGCCTTCGCGGGTGTCCGAAGCGCGCGCCAGCGGCGAGACTTCGGCCGGATAGTCGACGATGAAGGTCGGCTCCCACAGCAGCGCTTCGGCGGTCTCTTCGAACAGCGCCAGCTGCAGCGCGCCCAGGCCGGCGGTGGCGAACGGCTTGACGCCGAATTTGGTCTTCAGTTCAGTCTTGATGAACTCGGCGTCGTTCAGCTGTTCCGGCGTATAGCCCGGCGCGTACTTGTCGATCGCCTCGACGATGGTCAGGCGCTGGAACGGCTTCGACAGGTCGAGCTCGCGGCCGCCGTAGCTCAGCACCGCGCTGCCCTGGGCATCGATCGCGGCCTGGCGGATCACCTGTTCGGTGAAGTCCATGATCCACTTGTAGTCGGTATAGGCCGCGTAGAATTCCATCATCGTGAATTCCGGGTTGTGACGGACCGACACGCCTTCGTTGCGGAAGTTGCGGTTGATCTCGAACACGCGGTCGAAGCCGCCCACGACCAGGCGCTTCAAGTACAGTTCCGGCGCGATGCGCAGGTACATTTCCATGTCCAGCGCATTGTGGTGGGTGATGAAGGGCTTGGCCGCGGCGCCGCCCGGGATCGGGTGCAGCATCGGGGTCTCGACTTCCATGAAGCCGTTCTTTTCCATGAAGCGGCGCATCGACGACATCGCGGCGGTGCGCGCCTTGAAGGTGCGGCGCGTCTCTTCGTTCATGATCAGGTCGACGTAGCGCTGGCGGTACTTGGTCTCCTGGTCGGCCAGGCCGTGGAATTTGTCCGGCAGCGGGCGGATCGCCTTGGTGATCAGGCGCAGCGCGGTCACCTTGACGGTCAGCTCGTCGGTCTTGGTCTTGAACAGCGTGCCTTCGACGCCCAGGATGTCGCCCAGGTCGTAGCTGCGCAGCGCTTCCATGGCTTCCTCGCCGGCGTTGTCGAGGGCGATGTACACCTGGATGCGGCCCGATGCCGCCGGGCCGGAACTATCCTGCAGGGTGGCGAAGGCGGCTTTCTTGCCCGCTTCGCGGCGCAGCATCATGCGGCCGGCCAGCACGACGGCGACCGGTTCGGCTTCCAGCTCTTCGCGGGTCTTGCCGCCATAGATTTCGACCAGGTCGGCCGCCTTGTGCTGCGGGACGAAATCGTTGGGGAAGGCGACGCCTTTCTCGCGGATCGCACCCAGCTTGGCGCGGCGCTCGGCCATGATCTTGTTTTCGTCGGCCGCCAGCAGTGGAGCCTGTTCTTGGTTTTCGGTGTTCATGTAATTTGATTCTAGTTTTGGTTGGTTCAGGCCAGCAGCGTCTCAACGTCCAGCTGCGTGAAATCGTTGACGACGGCGATCACGTTGTCGAACTCGGCGAAGGCCTGGGCCGGCAGGGTGGTGGTGAGCACCACCGCGCGCATGCCGGCGCGGCGCGCCGCTTCCACGCCCAGCGGCGCGTCCTCGAACACGATGCACCCGGCCGGCATCGTCTCGCAGCGGTCGGCCGCCTTCAGGAAGACGTCCGGATGCGGCTTGCCGCGCGGGACGTCGACCGTGCCGACGACCACCGCGTCGAAGCGGGGGCGCAAGTCCATCTCGTCGAGGATGAAGCGCGCGCTGCCCGGCGAAGCCGAGGTGGCCACCGCCAGTTTCCAGCCGCGGGCGCGGCCGGCCTCGATGAAGGCATCGAAGCCGGGGAGGGTCGCGCGGTGCGGGCCGTACAGCTCGCGGTACAGATCTTCCTTCTCGTGGTTCAGCGTCGCCAGCTCGTCGTCGGTGAGGTCTTCGCGGATGTAGTGGCGCAGGATTTCCTTGCCCTGGCGGCCGGCCGTGTCGCGAAAGAAGGCATCGGGCTCGATGACTTTCCCGCGCCGCGCGAAGAAGGTGATCCACGCCTTGGTGTGGAAGTCCATATTGTCGACGATGGTGCCATCCATGTCGAAGATCAGCGCGCGGGCGGGAGTGGTCATCGGGGCTCTACCTTATTAAACGTTCTGCTTGAGGGATGCGGAGATGAAATCGTCCAGATCGCCGTCGAGCACGTTCTTGGTATTGCCCGTCTCGAAGCCGGTACGCAGGTCCTTGATGCGCGACTGGTCGAGCACATAGGAGCGGATCTGGTGGCCCCAGCCGACGTCGGTCTTGGAGTCTTCCAGTTTCTGCTGCTCGCTCATGCGGTTACGCAGTTCGAGCTCGTACAGCTTCGCACGCAGCATGTCCCAGGCCTCGGCCTTGTTGCGGTGCTGCGAACGGTCATTCTGGCACTGGACCACGATACCCGATGGGGCGTGCGTCAGGCGCACCGCAGAATCGGTCTTGTTGATGTGCTGACCGCCGGCGCCCGATGCGCGGTAGGTGTCGATGCGCACGTCGGCCGGGTTGATCTCGATCTCGATCGAGTCATCCACTTCCGGATACACGAACAGCGAGGTAAACGAGGTATGGCGGCCGTTGGCCGAGTCGAACGGCGACTTGCGCACCAGGCGGTGCACGCCGGTCTCGGTGCGCAGGTGGCCATAGGCATACTCGCCGTCGACCTTGATGGTGGCGGTCTTGATGCCCGCGACCTCGCCCTCGGACTGTTCGAGGATCTCGGCCTTGAAGCCCTTGCGTTCGCAGTAGCGCAGGTATTGACGCAGCAGCATGGAGGCCCAGTCCTGGGCTTCGGTGCCGCCGGCGCCGGCCTGGATGTCGATGAAGCAGTTCGCATGGTCCATCGGATTGCTGAACATGCGGCGGAATTCCATCGCCTCGATGACTTTCTGCACTTCATCGAGGTCGCCCGACACCGCTTCGATGGTGTCGTCGTCGCCTTCTTCGCGCGCCATGTCGAACAGGTCGCGAGCGTCGGCCAGGTCGCCCTTGGCCTTTTCGAGGACGAGGACGACGCCTTCCAGCGCCTTCTTCTCTTTGCCCATTTCCTGGGCTTTCTTCGGGTCGTTCCAGATCGATGGGTCTTCCATCTCCTGGTTGACCTGTTCTAGTTTCTCCGACTTCTTATCGAAGTCAAAGATACCTCCGAAGTTCGGCCTCACGACCGGTCAGGTCGTTCAGCAGGGCGGAAATGGCGTTGATGCGTTCGGCTTCCATGGTCTCGGCAGTCTCATTGGTTGGTTGAATCGAACCGGGGATTATACCTGACGTGGCCGTATGGATTGCCATGGGAGTCGCCGCTGCCGTATCATCGGCCCCGTCTAGTTTCCCGGATTCCCCATGAACCGCATTTTGCGTTACCAGATTGGCATGGCCTTCGCGCCGCTGCTGCTCATCCTTCCCGTCCACGCCACCCAGGCTCCGAGCGGTGCGACCGCCGTGCTGGCCGTGCTCGAGACGTCCGACCTGCATTCGAACGTGGTCGGCTACGATTACTACAAGCTGGCGCCGGACGCCTCCATCGGCTTCGATCGCACCGCCACGCTGATCCGGCAGGCGCGCAAGGAATTCGCCAACACGCTGTTGCTCGACAATGGCGACACGATCCAGGGCACGGCTTTCGCCGACTACCAGGCGCTGGTCAAGCCGCCGGCCTGCGACCAGGTGCTGGGCATCTATAAAATCATGAACGCGCTCGGCTACGAGGGCGGTACCGTGGGTAACCATGAGTTCAACTATGGCCTGCCATTCCTGAACCAGGTCACGGGCAGCAGCTTCCAGGTCAAGGACGTCGCGCCGCAGGCCAAGCCCTGCGCCGGCCCGAACTTCCCGATCGTGCTGGCCAACATCCACAGCCTGCAGACCGACCAGCCGCTGTTCGCGCCCTACAAGATCATCGACAAGAAGATCGTCGCGACCGGCAAGGACGGCAAGCAGGTCGAGAGCACCGTCAAGGTGGGCATCATCGGCTTCACGCCGCCCGAGATCATGGCCTGGGACAAGCGCTGGCTCGAGGGCCGCGTCAAGCCGGTCGACGTCAAGGCCAGCGCCGAGCGCTACATCCCCGAGATGCGCAACAAGGGCGCGGAACTGGTGGTGGTGCTGGGCCATTCGGGCCTCGACGACGCGGCCTATTCGCCGAAGATGGAACACACCAACTGGCACCTGGCCAAGGTGCCGGGCGTCGACGTGGTGCTGATGGGCCACTCGCACCAGCTGTTCCCGAACAAGGACAGCAGCGTGCCCCAGTTCAACCTGCCAGGCGTGGACAAGGCGCGCGGCCTGGTGCACGGTGTGCCCGCCGTGATGCCGAGCCAGTGGGGCAAGCATCTGGGCGTGGTCCAGCTGCACCTGAAGTCGGACGGCAAGCACTGGACGGTCGAGAAGGACAAGACCGTGGTCGAGGCGCGTTCGACCCAGACCGCGCCGAAGACCTTCGTCGCGCCGGACCCTGAAGTGACGGCGCTGGTGCGCGCCGAGCACGAGGCGACCATCGCCTACGTCAAGACGCCGGTCGGCAGGTCGGCGTTTCGCATGACGACCTATTTCGCCGACGTCGGCGATCCATCGGCGCTGGAAGTGGTCAACCGCGCCCAGGCCGAGTATGTCCGCAAGTACGTCCAGGCCAACCTGCCGCAGTACGCGAAGCTGCCGGTGCTGTCGGTGACGGCGCCATTCAAGGCGGGCTTTCCGACCGTGGCCGATTACACCGACGTGCCGGCCGGCGACCTGGCCCTGAACAACGCGGCCGACCTGTACCTGTTCCCGAACTCGCTGTATGCGGTGAAGGTCGACGGCGCGGGCCTGAAAGCGTGGCTGGAAACGGCGGCGGGGCGTTTCAATACCATCGATCCTGCGCAGCGAGAGGCGCAGGAGCTGGTCAACAGCCGCTTCCCGAGCTTCAATTTCGACACCATCACCTCGCCCGACGTGAGCTACGAGATCGACGTGACGCGCGCGCCGGGTGAGCGCATCCGCAAACTGTCTTACCAGGGCAATCCGGTCGAGGCCAATCAGGAATTCCTGGTGGCGACCAATAACTACCGCGCCAGCGGCGGCGGCGATTTCCCGGGCCTGGATGGCAGCAATGTGGTGCTGGCTTCGCCCGACAATAACCGCGACATCCTGATCGACTACATCCGTAATGCCAGGGAACTGAGCCGCAAGGCGCAGGGCGCGGCGCGCAGCTGGCGCTTTGCCCAGGTGAAGACCGCCGGGCCGGTGGTGTTCCATTCGGCGCCGGAGCTGGTCGCGCTGGCGCGGGAGGCGGGAATCGACAACGTCAGCCAGTTGAAGGCCGACGATGGCAGCGGCAAGGGCACGGCCTTGTACGCGGTGGACCTGTCGAAGTAAGCGAAGCAACAACGTGAAGCAAAAACGCCGGCGACTGCCGGCGTTTTTTTTAATGCAGCTGCTTTTTCTCGGGCTGCACCAGCACGAACGGGCTCACCACCGACGCCCACAAGACCTCGTCGGCCTCCGACCAGCCCTGCGCCTGCGCATCGCTGACCTTGGCCACACTGCCTTCGTTCATCCAGCGCGTCACGCTGTCGCGGTCGTCGTGGGCGATGCGCAGGGCGACGTTGATCAGGTCCAGCGCTTCGCTGACCCAGATCACCGAGCCGCTGGCGAAGTGGCGCTGCAACTCGCTCCACTTGATGCGGCCGGTCTCGCGGTTGATCTTGTCGTGCAGTTCGGTGTCGTTCTCGGGTTTGGTTTTCATCGTGAATCTGTTCAAAGAATCTCGACCGCAGGATGCGGCGAACCCGCCCATGTTAACCGATAGGTCTGCGCCTTGCGCACATTGCCGACCAGCGCCGGCCGGAAGCAGGCCAGGCAGGTGCCGCCCGGGTGCCGCACGCTGGGGTAGATGACGCCCATCGATCCGCCGTCGAGGAGTTCGTTGGCCAGCGCCTGCGAAGCGACGTAGCTGCCCGGGTCGAGACAGTCCTCGTAGGCGGCGATGCCGCGCACGTCATGGAAGCTGGCGCTGAAATCGGCCAGCAGGCACTGGTAGGTGACGCTGTCGTCGAAGCGGTCGATCTCGGCGTATTCCACCGTCTTGTGGAAGATCACCTCGGCCAGCGACGTCTCGGCATCGAAGCCGCAATACCAGGCGCCACGGTCGCCGTCATTGAAGCGGCTGCCCTCGGGCCGCGCATAGGTAAAGGCGGCATTGATGATGCGGAAGTTCGGCACGCCGAACACCAGCTCGTCCATGCCGATGCCCGGCAACAGCCCGGACTCGCCGCGCAGGCGGTCGTTGGTGGCGTTATCGAGGTCGAACAGGTCGCGCAGCACGTCGTCGCCGTCGGCCAGCGGCGCCAGCACCGACTCTTCCATGTCGGCGAAGCGCGAGGGGATCAGGCGGCAGGTATCGTTCTGGCGGAGCAGGGTCAGGCGCGGCCGTAGATTGCCCATCGTTTACAGGCCGCCGCGGCGGGCGTCGAGCAGGCGGCGCACGCTCTGCATCGCGAGCAGGCCGCCGCCGAGCATGAAGGCGAGCGGCGTGCGGCCGGCGAAGATGGGGTTGGTGTTGGGCAGCTGGACCCATTCGTCGGCCAGCTTGTCGCTGTACAGGATGTGCAGGCTTTTATAGATGCCGAGCAGGTAAGAAATGCGGGTGATGCGGTCGACTTCGAGCACCCGGTCGGGGTTCTTCTTCCAGTCGTAGAACGCCGAGGACGACAGGCCGCCGAGCAGTTCGCGCGCATCGTCGTCGCGCAGGTTCCAGGCCGTCGCCAGCCGGAAGAAACCCTTCAGCGCCGACTGCGACAAGCGCTCGCGCTCGGCCCGCGAGTGGAGGTCGACCAGGGTTGCCGGCTCGAAGCGGCTCTTGGGGTAGGCGTAGGCTAGGCTCATGATTCCTCCGATCGTGGAGTGTTTATACTCCGTTTCAGGATAGCGTGCAAGGAGCGGTTGTCAAGCGGGCCGCCCCGTGACAGAATCGCTCAATTGCCAAATAGCAAAGTTTCGACCTCGCGGAATGCGCCTCAGCTCGCTATCATTGATCGTCGTCTGCCTGGTGGCCGCCATCGCCGCCGGCCGTGCGCGTGTTTCGCACGACGATTTGCGCAACCAGGTGATGGCGCACGAGCGCGCCTTCGCTGCCACCATGGCGGGGCGCGACTTCGAGGGCTTCGGCCGTTACCTGTCGCGCGAGGCGGTGTTCATGACGGGCAGCGACGCCAAGCGCGGCAAGGACGCGGTGCTGAAAGCCTGGCGCCGCTACTACGACGGCCAGCAGCCGCCGTTCTCGTGGGAACCCGAGCAGGTGGAAGTGGTCGAGTCGGGCACGCTGGCCTACAGCAGCGGTCCGATCCGCGATGCGGCCGGCCGCCGCATCGGCAGCTTCAACACGGTGTGGCGGCTGGAAGCGCCGGGGAGATGGGCGGTCGTGTTCGACCGCGGGTGCGACTGCAGGAAGTAGTCGTGAGGATAAGTTGGGGCGACGCGTGCGCCGCCCCGTTGACGCTTTAGTCTGCGCCCAGGCCCGTGGCGATGGCCGCATCGGCGCCGGCGCCGGCGCTGAGCATCCAGCCGGTCATCAGGAGATAGAACATCAGCAGCGTGAACAGCACCGACACGCGGCGCGCGTTGATGCCTTCGAACAGCGGTTTCTTGCCATAGGCGACGCCGACGAAATAGGCGCCGAACACGGTGGCCATGTAATGCACCGCGCCGAAGGTCTCGCCCAGCTCGCCCTTGCGTGGATGGTCGACCAGCAGGTGCGACAGGATCACCAGGATCAGGTACGGCACCGACGCGGCCAGCGGCGGCAGGTACAGGCCGAAGCGCTCGACGAAGGCGCGGATCGCCGGACGCTTGAGCGCCAGCAGCGGCAGGAACAGGTTGTGGATCAGGCCGGTGATGACGATGACCTTCAGCAGCACGGCCTTGTGCAGGCTTTCCTTGCCAAAGCCCAGGTTGTGCAGATTGGTCTCGGCCTGGCGGTTATTTTGCAGGAACCATTCCGGCGACTGGATCTGCAGGATGCGCTGGAACCAGCTGATTTCTTCCAGCGCGGCCAGGGCGACCAGGCCGGTCAGGCCGGCCAGCACCAGCACGCCGAGATTGAAGCCCTCGGTCTTCCAGCGGTCGATCGCGACATAGCCGAGCAGGCCGGAGGTCAGCGAAAATGCCAGGAACTGCATCCATTCGACGATGCCGTCTTCCACCAGCAGGCGCGACAGCTCATGCGGGTTGTTGGCCCAGATCAGGGCCAGCAGCAGGCAGAACGCGTTGATGATGCTGGCCGAGATGATCACCGGATGCTTGTACCATTTGTTATGTACCACTAAATTACTCCTTCAAAGACGAAAAATGTTCGGCCGCCAGCGGCCGCAGTCCTGGCGCCGGGACCGGATCGGGCTCGGGTTCCGCCAGGCGGTCGGAAGCGCGGCGTCCGGTGCGGCGCAGCGCGGCGGCCAGCAGGACGGCCACGGCCCAGGCCCACAGCAGCGGGTCGATCAGGGCATCCCACAGGTTGCCGGTCGGCAGGCGCAGCAGGGCGAAGAGGGCGAGCGCGCCGAGCAGGCTCGCCGCCGGCCCGCGCGCATGGCCACGCATGATGGCCACGACACAGACGATGGCGGCGGCGATGCCGAGCAGCGGCGCGGCGGCCTGGCCGAAGCCGGCATAATAAAAACCGCGCGCCAGGAAGCCGACGGCGTCGAGATACAGCAGGGCGCCGCTGACGACCAGCACGCCGGCCAGCGCCTGCGGCATCACCTGGCTGCGGCGGATGCCATGCCAGCGCTCGGCCAGGCGCAGCAGGCAGCAGCCGACCAGCAAGCCGCTCGGATACTGGAAGGCCAGGCCCAGCCACCAGGCCGGCGACAGTTCGCCCGGCAGGGCCATCGCCGCCAGCGCGAGCGCCAGCACCGCGGCCAGCGCCACGCGCGACATCGGCGCCGAGCGGCGCCACAGCGCGCACGCCAGGGTGGCGAGGACGATCGCCCAGCCGAGGCGGCCGTACAGCATTTGCAGCGAGAGATCCGGCAGGTTCATCAAATCAGTCCTCCGGCGTTGATGCGATAGCGGTGGTGGGCGATCGCCTGGCGCTGCCAGGTGTAGGTCACATGCAGTTCGTCGCCGACCTGCTGCAGGGTCGGATACGAGAATTCGTCGCCGGCCTTGCCCTTGGCGATGTCGGCCACCGTGCGCCAGGTGCGCATATCGTCGGAAATCGACAGGCGCAACCTGCTCCGCGCCGAGGCGTCGTCGGCGGCGTGGTTGTGCAGCATCAGGAACTGGCCGCTGGACAGGCGAATGGCCGCCATCGAGGTATTGTGGTTGGGCAGGTCGAGCGCCGGCAGGTCTTGCCAGCTGGCGCCGCCGTCGAGGCTGGCCGCGTGCTGCATGCGGCGCGCGTCGCTGTCGTCGCGCAGCAGGGCGCGCACCTCGGTCTTCGACACCGCCACGATCGCCGGTTGCAGGGTCGAGGTGCTTTGGCCGATGCGCGCCAGCGAGGTCGGGTTGCCCTGGGCGTCGAACGCCATCAGCATCGGATACTTGTTGCCGATCTCAAAATAGACGGGCAGCCACCAGCCGCCATCGCTGAGCGCCAGCGGCGAGGTGCGCACCAGCGCGCTGGTGTTGAACAGCGGCGAGGTCGGCAGCACGCGGCGCACGCGGAAGCTGGCGCCCTGGTCGTTCGACACGATGTGGGCGATGCGCGACGCCGCCCAGCCGCCCAGGCCGGTGGCGACGACGTACAGGTGGATCTTGCCGTCGCGGTCGGTCCAGGCGACCGGATTGCCGATGCGGCGCACCCCGAAACCGAGCGCGGCGCCGAGCGACTCGCGGCTGGCGACCATCCACGGCGCGCTCCAGGCGCCATTGGCCCAGGTCGAGGCATACACCTTGACGTCGGGACCGCTCTCGCGGCTGCCGGCCCACCAGAAGGCCAGCATGCGGTTGCCCGGCAGCGGCGTCATCGAGCTGGCGTGGGCCGACGGCATGCCCTGCGGCGCGGGAATATGGGTGCTCGACAGTTCGGTGAGCGTGACCGGGCCGCCGCGCATGGCGCCGGCCAGGCTCGGCTGGCCGGCGGCGTGGGCGCTGCGGCTCCAGCGCAGGCCCTCGGCGCCGATCATGAGCAGCACGAGCAGCACACAGCCGAGCAAGACGAGATTGCGGGGGCGCGGCTGAGGGATCTGGGGATTCTCCATTCGCTTCCAGTAGAGGGAACCCAGCTTTGCGTCCTGCACCGCGGGTTCGAGCATTGAACGTCCCGGGAGGCGAGGATGTCGCTGCGGGGTTGCTAGCGCTAAATGGCCAGCCAGCAAAAGGCGCTATCGTACCGGAAAGCCACGGAAAACACATCAGTCAGAGGCGATATCGGTCCGAAATCGATGCCTGGACAGGCGTCATGACACGCTGGATACCGCCAGGTAAGGGCAGATCATGGCAAGCTTGCCAAGTTATCGGCAATTTCTCGATAACAAGGCCACAACTCCGCCTGCAACTGCCCCTATACTTGCGTTTTCGACAGCCCGGACTCTGCTGCATGCGTACTTTACCCGTACACCTCATCCTGATCCTTGTCTTGCTTGGGGCTGGGTGTGCGAACCAACATCCTTATTTCGACTCCAGCAAGCCGCACCACCGGCCCGAAGGTTTCGCCAACAACTACCCGAACAACCCCGCCTACCAGCGCCCGACACTCGGCTTCTTCGAGGGCTGGGCGGCGCGCATCAGGAACTGGACCGAGGACGCATCCGTGCGCGCCCCGAGCGCGCCGATTCCGACGGTGGCGCCCGACCTGGCCTTCATCCACGCCAACCGCGGCACCCCGGCGCTGACCTGGATCGGCCATGCGACCTTCCTGTTCCAGACCGGGACGGGCGTGAACCTGCTGTTCGATCCGGTGTTCGACGAACGCGCCTCGCCGCTGTCCTTCGCCGGGCCGAAGCGTCACCAGCCGCCGGGCGTGGCGCTCGCCGACCTGCCGCGCATCGACGTGGTCCTGATCAGCCACTCGCACTACGACCACCTGTCGCGCGACTCGCTGCGCCGGCTGTACCGCCAGGCCGGCGGCCCGCCGCTGCTAGTGGCGCCGCTGGGCGTGGACCTGTGGCTGGAAAAGAACGTCACCGGCGGCGACCGCTCTCGCATCGTCAAGCTGGACTGGTGGGACAAGACCGTCTACCAGGGGCTCGAACTGCACCTGCTGCCGGTGCATCACTGGTCGGCGCGCTCGCTGTGGGACCGCAACGAGACCCTGTGGGGCGGCTTCGCGGTGACGCGCCCGGGGCATTCTTTCTTCTTCTCGGGCGACCTGGGGTACTCGAAAGACATCCAGGACATCGCGGCGCGCTTCGACGGCTTCGACCTGGCGGCGATCGGCATCGGCGCCTACCAGCCGGTCTGGTACCGCAATTCGCACGTGAGCCCGGACGAAGCGGTGCGCATCCACCGCGAGCTGCGCGTCAAACGCAGCGTCGGCATGCACTGGGGGACGTATCCGATGGGGCAGGAGAGGCTGGACCAGGCCGCGATCGACCTGGCCACCGCGCGCAAGGCGCAGGGCGTGGCCGATGACGAATTCTTCGTCATGAAGATCGGCGAGACCTACCGCGCGTCGGGCCCGCGCTGACACTCACGGTTGCGGCGCGCGCAGGGTCAGCTTGAGGATCTCGCCCGGTTGCCACAGCCGCATGCGCGGCCCCCAGCCGCCGGCCCCGCGGCTGATCACCAGCTGCATGTCGCCTTCGCGGTGCAGTCCGACCAGGTGCGGGAATTCGCGCTTGACCAGATAGCTGAACGGCCAGATCTGGCCGCCGTGGGTATGGCCGGACAGCATCAGGCTCACGCCTTCGCGCGCCGCGCGTTCGACCAGGCCGGGCGCCGGGATGTGCGCCAGCAGGATGGTGGCGCCCTGCGCGCGGCTCGGAATCGTGCGCTCCAGTCCGGCGTAAATATCACCGCCGCCGCGCATGGCGCGCCCGATGTCGTCCAGCCCCGCCAGGTGCAGGCCGGGCGCGATCTCGACCCGCTCGTCGCGCAGCCATTGCACGCCGCCGGCGGAGAATTCCTCGATCGTGCCGCCGGCGTCGCCGTAGTATTCGTGGTTGCCCGTCACCGCCCACACGCCCAGCGGCGCGCGCAGGCGTTTGAGCACCGGCGCCAACTGGTCGTCGTTGATCGGCTCGTCCTCGACCTGGTCGCCCAGCATCACGACCGCGGCCGGTTCCAGGGCATTGATCTGGTCGACCCGCTTGCCGAGCCAGGCGGCGCGGCGCTGGGCGCCGAGGTGGGTGTCGCTGATCGCGACCAGGGTCGTGCCGTCGAGCGCTTGCGGCAGTCCGGCCAGCGTCAATTCGTGCTCGACGATGCCGGGCGCGCGCACCGCCTGGAAGATGGCGAAGGCGCTGACCGACACGCCGGCGATGGCGCCGGCCGCCAGGATCCCTGGCGCCCACTGGCGCAGCCATAGCCCGAAGCCGGTCGCCAGGTCGGCCAGCAGCAGGTATTGCGTCATCACGAACAGGATGCCGAGCCAGGTCATGGCGAACTGACCCGGCCACCAGCGCCAGTCGAGGGCGGCGTCGCCCAGGCGCACGCCGAGCAGGTAGACGGCCCAGACCACCACGGCGCCGAGCCACCACCAGCGCGCCTTGACGCGCGTGCGTATCGGCGCCAGCGCATACAGGCGATGCGCCACGTAGAAATGCATCAGTGTGCCGATGCCGTTGAGGATGAGTGAAAACATGCGTACTTACACCGGTTCGGGCCGGCGAGCGTAGTCCAGAACCGGGCAATCATAGCGGGAATGCAATCTGCATGTCGCCAGGAATTATCCTTAGGTCAGTGTCGGGTTTATACTGCGTTGTTCCCGTTCATGAACCATCGCCCCAGTGACAGAACTGCTTAACGCGGTCGCGCGCAACCTGATCCTTCCTCCCGCCAGCCTGCTCCTCCTGATCGCGATCGGCCTGCTGCTGCGCCACCGCTGGCGCCGTGCCGGCGGCATCGTCGCCGGCGCGGCGCTGGCGTTGCTGGTCTTCTTGTCGAGCGGCGCCGGCGCGGGCTTCCTGGTCCGGCCGCTGGAAGCGATGGCGACCCCGCTGCGCGAGCCGGAAAAGGCCGGGGCGCAGGCGATCGTGGTGCTGGCGGCCGGCCGCCTGCGGGCGGCGCCGGAATACGGCGACCGCGACATCCCCGACCATATCGCGCTGGCGCGCCTGCGCTACGCGGCGCACCTGCACCGGCGCACCGGGCTGCCGATCCTGGTCAGCGGCGGCGCGCCAGGTCCAGGCGCCATGAGCCTCGCCGATGCGATGGCCGCCGCGTTGCGCGAGGACTTCGGGGTTCCGGTACGCTGGGTCGAGGGACGCTCGCGCAATACGGCCGAGAATGCGATGTTCAGCGCCGCGCTGCTGCGTCCCGAGAAGGTCGGACGCGTGCTGCTGGTGACCGATGCGATGCACATGGAGCGCGCCCGCACCGTATTCCAGCGCGGCGGGCTGCAGGTGACGGATGCGCCGACCATGTTCTTCGGCGAGCAGGCGCGCGGCGCGGGCGCCTGGGCGCCGAGTGCCGAAGGCATGCGGCGCGCGTGGTATGCCTCGTATGAGCTGATCGGGATTGCCTGGTACCGGCTGAAGTCGAGCTAGGCCGCTTCGGCATGCTCCACCAGCAACTGCACCTTGGTCACCCCATTGTATTCATTCGCATCGAGCCTGAACGCCACCCGCGCGCGCTCGGGCAGGCTGTCGGGATGCCCGAACCAGATCGCATCGTAACGGCGGCCGTTTTTCTCCAGCAGCAGTTTCAAATGGCGCTCCTTCAGGACGCGCTGGCTGATCACGCGGAACTCGTCGCAGAACACCGGCGGCGCGAAGCCCTGGCCCCAGACCTGGCCATCCATCAGTTCGATGAACTGGGTCGAGTAGAACTCATCTTCCAGCGGCCCGTCGGTCTCGACGATGCGCTCGAGCTGGGCCTCGGTCAGCCAGGCCTGGCCGACCGCCTCGAAGGCCTGGCAAAAATGCTCGAAGGCGTCGTGGCGGATCGACAGGCCGGCCGCCATTGAATGGCCGCCGAACTTGTCGATCAGGCCCGGCACGCGCTTGGACACCAGGTCGAGCGCATCGCGCAAGTGAAAGCCCGGGATCGAGCGGCCCGAGCCCTTGATCCAGCCGTCGCCGGCCGGGGCGAAGGTGATCGTCGGCCGATAGAATTTTTCCTTCAGGCGCGAGGCCACGATGCCGATCACGCCCTGGTGCCAGCCTTCGTCGAACACGGCGATGGTGCTGGCGCTGGTGGGCTCGAAGGTATCCAGGTGCAGCAGGGCGGTGTCCTGCATCTCGGCCTCGATCTCGCGCCGCTTGAGGTTGATCTCGTTGAGCTGCTGGGCGATGGCCCAGGCGCGGCCCTCGTCGTCGGTGGTCAGGCACTCGATGCCGAGCGCCATGTCTTCCAGCCGGCCGGCGGCGTTCAGGCGCGGGCCGACGGCAAAGCCCAGGTCGAACGGCGAGGCGCAGCGCGCTTCGCGGCCGGCCACGCGGAACAGGGCGGCCACGCCCGGATGCATGCGGCCGGCGCGCATGCGCTTGAGGCCTTGCGCGACCAGGATGCGGTTGTTGGCATCGAGCTTGACCACGTCGGCCACGGTGCCCAGCGCAACCAGGTCGAGCAGGCTGTCGAGTTTGGGCTGGGTCTGGGCGTCGAACACGCCGCGCCGGCGCAGCTCGGCGCGCAGGGCCAGCAGCACGTAGAACACCACGCCGACGCCGGCCAGGTTCTTGCTGGGGAAGCCGCATTCGGGCTGGTTCGGATTGACGATCACGCGCGCCGGGGGCAGCGTGTCGCCCGGCAGGTGGTGGTCGGTGACCACGACTTCGATGCCGAGCCGGTTGGCCTCGAGCACGCCCTCGATGCTGGCGATGCCGTTGTCGACCGTGACGATGATGTCGGGATTCTTTTCGCGCGCGGTGATCTCGACGATGCCGGGCGTGAGGCCATAGCCGTGCACGACGCGGTTGGGCACGAAGTAGTCGACCTCGGCGCCCATCGCGCGCAGGCCGCGCAGGGCGACCGCGCAGGCGGTGGCGCCGTCGCAATCGTAGTCGGCGACGATGGTCATGCGCTTGCCGGCCTGGATGGCGTCGGCCAGGAACACGGCGGCGGCGTCGATGTGCTTCAGGCCCGAGGGTGGGGACAGCGCCGCCAGCTCGCTCGAGAGTTCGCGCACGTGCTCCAGGCCGCGCGCGGCATAGATGCGCGCCAGCACCGGGTGGACGCCATCCTGGCGCAGCAGTTCCGAGATGCGGAACGGGCAGGGGCGGGTGGAGATACGGGTCTTCTGGGTCAAGTCAGTGAATCCAATGTCGGGCGGCGCCAGAATTTGCGCTGCGCCATCGCGGTCGTCGTGTGCTCGGCCAGGCCTTCGCGGCTGCTCAGGACCAGGCGCAGTTCGCGCACGCGGCCATCCTTGAGGGAAGCCAGCAGCGGCGCGAACAGTGTGTCTTCGAGGTGCTGCATGCCCTGCAGCCAGCCGTTCCAGTCGGCGGCCAGCGCCGCCTCGCCCAGGTTGCCGGCGACCAGCAGGCCATCCTGCGCCAGGATGCCGTCCAGGCGTTCGAGCGACGTCAGGCGCTGCTGGCCGAGGGCGGCCAGCCAACCGGGGACGGCATAGGTGGCCATCGTTGTCGAAGGCGGCTGCGCCTGCATGCTTGCACCCCACACCCAGAACGCGTTCACCACCGGCAGCCGGCGCGCCTCGCGCGCGGCGTTGACGGGGTGCGCGTGCCAGGCCATCTGCACCTCGTTCTGCAGGCGCCGGTAGGCTTGCGCCCCGACGCCCTTCGGCATGAAGTCGGTCAGGTCCATATTGGCGACCGTGTCCGGGCTGGCGGTCTCGAAACCGGTCCAGTCGTCGGCGCGCAGGAACCAGGTGTGGGCCTCGCCGTAGCGCAGTTCGTGGCCGATCTCTTCGCACAGGCCCCGGGCGGCCTCGAACAGCGCGCGGCCGTCCGCGTCGTCCAGGCTCACCTGGCGCGTGTCGGCCATCATCAGGTGGCTGCGCGCGATCTGGATGTGGGCCGGCGTGACGAGATGCCAGCGGCCGGCGCCGGGTTCGAGCCCGAAGCCGCGCATGGCGGCCACGGCGAACGGGGTATGGCCATCGTCGGCAAGGCCGAGCTCGCGCGCCAGCCAGGTTTCATGCGGCAGGGCGTGGGCAATGTCGGCCTTTGGGGCGCGCCGGTCGCTCGACGTGCGCGACAGCAGCGCGCTGAGTGCCGGCGCCTGCAGGGCGCGGACCAGGTCGGGAGCGAATTCGGGGAGCGGGAGGGAGAACGGCAGGACAAGCGTAATATGAGCCATCCCGCTATTTTAGGCCAAAATCGGCCGGCCGGCGGGTTTGATCTTGGCTTGCCGCACAGCGTTTGCACATGGTTTTTTGCTAATCCGCGCCACAAAAGTGGTTTGTCTGGCAAACTGCCGGGTTGGCGCAGCCAAAAGAACAAGAACCGACAGGATTGTATGAGCATCACCCATAAACTTCCGTATGAATGGCAGATCGGCCTGCGTTATACCCGCGCCGGCAAGCGCAGCGGCCGCAACAGTTTTATTTCGTTCATCTCGATGGCGTCGGTGGCCGGCATCGCCCTCGGCGTGGCCGCCCTGATCGTGGTGCTGTCGGTGATGAACGGCTTCCAGAAGGAAGTCACCAACCGCATGCTCTCGATGCTGGCGCACGTCGAGATCTTCGATGCGCGCGGCGCGCTGCCGGACTGGCGCGCGACAAGCGCTGATGCGCTGCGCCATCCCGAGGTGCGCGCCGCCGCGCCTTTCCTCGATGCGCAATCGATGCTGCTGGTCGATGGCGTCATGAAGCCGGCCCTGTTGCGCGGGGTCGAGCCGGCCGAGGAAGCCAAGGTATCCGACGTCGCCAAACAGATGAAGGAAGGCAGCTTCGATTCGCTGCGTCCCGGATCCTTCAACGTCGTGCTGGGCCGTGCGCTGGCCAAGTCGCTCGGCGTCGGCGTCGGCGACCGCGTGTCGCTGCTGGTGGCCAGCAGCGGCATCCTGGGTGGCGCCGCTTCGCCCGGCGAAAATCCCTTGCCGCGCTCGCGGGCGCTGACGGTGTCGGGCATTTTCGAGGCCGGCCACTTCGAATTCGATTCCACGCTGGCGCTGGTGAACATTGTCGACGCCGAGGCCGCGACCGGGGCCACGGCGCCGCTCGGCCTGCGCCTGCGCCTGGCCGACCTGCAGCAGGCGCCGCGCGTGGCCTACGAGCTGCAGCAGTCGATGGGGGGCGACCTGATCATGCGCGACTGGACCAAGGTAAACACCGTGTGGTTCGCCGCCGTGCAGTCGCAGAAAAACATGATGTTCATTATCCTGACCATGATCGTGGCGGTGGCCGCCTTCAACCTGGTCTCGACCCTGGTCATGACGGTCAAGGACAAGCAGGCCGACATCGCCATCCTGCGCACCCTGGGCGCCTCGCCGCGCGGCATCATGAAGATCTTCGTCGTGCAGGGCACGTTGGTGGGCATGCTGGGCGGCCTGCTCGGCGTCGGCCTGGGTGTGCTGGTGGCGCTGAACGTCGATGTCATCGTGCCGGCCATCGAGCGCGTGCTCGGCGTGCACTTCCTGTCGCAAGAGGTCTACCTGATCAGCGAGATGCCGTCCGAGCTGCTGTGGCGCGACGTCGGCTGGATCGGCGGCGTGGCCGTGCTGCTGTCCTTCCTGGCCACGATCTACCCGAGCTGGGCGGCGTCGCGCGTCAAGCCGGCCGAGGCGCTCAGGTATGAATAACACCGTAGCAGTCATCACCAATCCGATCATGGGAACACATGAGCATCATCCACAAACTGCCGTATGAGTGGCAGGTCGGCCTGCGCTACACGCGGGCCGGCAAGCGCAGCGGGCGCAGCAGCTTCATCTCCTTCATTTCACTGATCTCGGTGGCCGGCATCGCCCTCGGCGTCGCGGCCCTGATCATCGTGCTGTCGGTGATGAACGGCTTTCAGAAACAGGTCACCGACCGCATGCTGTCGGTGCTGGCCCATATCGAGGTATTCGACGCTTCCGGCAGTCTGCCCGACTGGCGCGCGTCCGCGCAGGAGGCGCTGCGCAATCCAAACGTGCTGGGCGCGGCGCCATTCGTCGAGACCCAGGGCCTCCTGGTGCGCGACGGCGTGATGCGTCCGTCGATCGTCCGCGGCGTGCTGCCGGGCGAAGAAGATAATGTCTCGACCGTGGCGCGCCAGGTGCGCGCCGGCAGCTTTGACGCCCTGAAGCCCGGCAGTTTCAACATCGTGCTGGGCTACGCGCTGGCGCGCGCGCTCGGCGTCGGCCTGGGCGACAAGGTCACGATGGTGCTGGCCCAGGGCCAGGTGACGCCGGCCGGCATGGTGCCGCGCACCCGCAGCTTCACCGTCGCCGGCATCTTCGAGGCCGGCCACTTCGATTTCGATGCGGCGCTGTCCTTCATCCACGTGGAAGATGCCCAGCGCCTGGAGCGCTTGCCGGCGCCGTCCGGCCTGCGCCTGCGCATCGCGAACATGCGCGAGGCGCCCGAAGTGGCCGAGCAGCTGAAGGGCCAGATGAGCGGCGCGAAGGAGGGTAACCTCACGGTGCGCGACTGGCCCAAGCTCAACGCCAACTGGTACGCTGCCGTACAGACCGAAAAAAAGATGATGTTCATTATCCTCACCCTGATCATCGCGGTGGCCGCCTTCAACCTGGTCTCGAGCCTGGTGATGACGGTGACCGAGAAGCAGGCCGATATCGCGATCCTGCGCACGCTGGGGTCGTCGCCGCAATCGATCATGAAGATCTTCATGGTGCAGGGCGGGGTGATCGGCGTGCTGGGGACGCTGGCCGGCGTCGGCATGGGGGTGGCGGTGAGCCTGAACATCGATGTCATCGTTCCGTTCATCGAACGTTTGCTGGGAGTGGAGTTCTTGTCCAAAGATATATATTTGATCAGTACCGTGCCGTCCGACCTGCATGGACCGGACGTCGCCGTCATCGGCGTCATCTCGGTGCTGCTGGCGTTTGCCGCCACCGTGTATCCGAGCTGGGCCGCATCGCGCGTGAAACCGGCGGAGGCGCTGCGTTATGAGTGATGCATTCAACGGCGCCCCGGTGCTGGCCTGCCGCGGCCTCGGTAAAACCTTCAAGCAGGGCGACGCCAATGTGCGCGTAATCGACGGCATCGATTTCGCCGTCCACCGCGGCGAGCGGGTCGCCATCGTCGGCGCCTCCGGTTCCGGTAAATCGACCCTGCTGCACCTGCTGGGCGGCCTGGATACGCCGAGCAGCGGCTCGGTGACCCTGCACGGCGAGGATTTCGCCAACCTGTCCGAGGCGCGCCGCGGCGAGCTGCGCAACACGGCGCTGGGCTTCGTCTACCAGTTCCATCACCTGCTGCCGGAGTTTACGGCGCTCGACAACGTCATGATGCCGCTCCTGATCCGGCGCGAGCCGCGCCCGGTCGCGATGGAGCGTGCGCAGGCGATCCTGGAACGCGTGGGCCTGGGCAAGCGCGTCGTGCACCGTCCGGGCGAACTGTCGGGCGGCGAGCGCCAGCGGGTGGCGCTGGCGCGCGCGCTGGTGACCCAGCCGGCATGCGTGCTGGCCGACGAACCGACCGGCAACCTCGATCACACCACGGCGCAGATCATTTTCGACCTGATGCTCGAACTGTCGCGCACCCTCGGCACCGCCTTCGTGATCGTCACCCACGACATGGAACTGGCGCGCCGCTGCGACCGCGTGCTGCGCATGACGGAACACGGCCTGCAGCCGGCGCAAGGCTGAACCATGTGGATCGATACCCACGTCCACCTGGATGCCCGGGAGTATGGCGGCGATGGGCTTGGCGTCGCACTGAAGGCGCGCGAGGCGGGTGTGTCGATGATCGTGATCGTGGCGGTCGAGCGGGGTAATTTCGACGCCGTGGCCAGCCTGGCGCACGGCAACCCGAACGCCTGCTATGCGCTCGGGATACACCCGATCTGCGTGCCGCAGGCGCAGGATGACGACCTGGCCTATATGCGCACGCGGGTCGAGCAGGCGATGAGCGACCCGCGCTTCGTGGGCATCGGCGAGATCGGGCTGGATTTCTTCATTCCCGAACTGAAGGAACCCGCCATGCGCGACAAGCAGGAGCGGTTCTTCCGCGAACAGTTGCGCATCGCGCGCGACTTCGGCCTGCCGGTCCTGACCCATGTGCGGCGCTCGCAAGACCAGGTGCTCAAGCACCTGCGCCAGATTCGCCCGCCAGGGGGGATCGCCCATGCATTCAACGGCAGTTTCCAGCAGGCGCAGAATTTCATTGAGCTGGGATTTCACCTGGGATTCGGCGGCAACATGACCTTCACGCGCGCGCTGCAGATCCGGCGCCTGGCGGCCGAGCTGCCCCTGGAATCGATCGTGCTGGAGACCGACTCGCCCGACATCGCGCCGAGCTGGATTCATCCGGGACGCAACAGTCCCGATCAACTCCCGGGCATCGGCGCCACCCTGGCCGAATTGCGCGGGATCGGGGTGGACGAGGTGCGCGAAGCCGCCTACCGCGCCTCGCTGGCGGCCATTCCCCGCCTGGCCGCGCTGTGTCCTTGACACGAAAGCCACGAGTATCGGTTTTCGACGTAGTTCACTCGTCAATTGTGAGCGCGAGCAAACCGTAATTGATACCGCCGTGCCAAGATTCTGTTTCGACGAGTTACGCTGACTTCAGCGATCACCGGACAGGAGACAGATTTGGACAGCGCGAGCGAATTCCTGCGCATGCTGCAGCACGAGAAATCGCTGACGACGGCGCACCGGCCGATCCGCCTGCGCCTGGGCCACGCCGACCACCTCGCCGATGAAGTCCTGCTGCCGCAGCGGGTGAGCGGCAGCGAATCGGTGTGCGGCAGCCTCGAATACGTCGTCACCTGCGTCGCCTCGACCCCGCGCCTGCCGCTCAAGGAACTGATCGCGCTGCCGGCCGAAATCCAGTTCGTCACCGACCGCGGCCAGTTGCGCGGTGCCTGCGGCATCGTGGCCGAAGCCCGCGCCGGCGACTACGACGGCGGCCTGGGCGTTTACCAGCTGGTGATCCGCGACGCGCTGGCGATCATGGAAAAGCGCGTCAACAGTCGCGTGTTCCGCTACCAGAACGAACTCGAGATCGTGCAGGTGCTGTTCGACGAATGGCGTCAATCGAACGGCGTGCTGGCCAGCGCCTTCGAATACGAACTCGATCCGCTGTTCGACATGCGTCAGTTTCCGCCGCGCGAACAGACGATGCAATACAACGAGTCCGACGCCGCCTTCGTGCGCCGCCTGCTGCGCCGGCGCGGCGTGGCCTGGACCTTCCGCCCCGGCCATGCGCGCACCCGGAACCTCGAGGTCGAGCGCGACACGTCGCCGGTGCACACGCTGGTGCTGTTCGCCGACTCCAACTCGCTGCCGCGCAACGGCGCCGGCACCGTGCGCTACCACCGCGGCGGCGCCAGCGAAGAACGCGACACCATCGTCTCCTGGAGCGCCGCGCGCCGCCTGCAGGCGGGCAGCACCACGCGCCACAGCTGGGACTACCGCAACCCGCTCGGCACCCAGTTCATGACCGCCACCGCGCGCAGCATGGCCGACCAGGGCCGCAGCGGCAACCAGCTTGCCGCCAGCCTCGACGACTACCAGGTCGAGATGCCGCATGCCGGCAACGACGTCGAAGACCACTGGCGCCTCGGCCAGGTGCGCATGAACCGGCACGAATTCGAGACCAAGTGCTTCCACGGCGAGGGCAGCGTGCGCGACCTGCGCGCCGGCGAATGGTTCACCCTGAGCGGCCATCCCGAGATCGACACCCACCCGGCGGCCGAGCGCGACTTCACCATCACCGCGCTGCACGTCGAGGCCGAGAACAACCTGCCGGCCGACGTCGCGGCGCGCGTGCGGCGCCTGATGGGCGCCTGGATGGACGACGCCGCCTTTCCAGACACGCCGCCATCGCTCGATGCGGTGCGGGTGCGGGTCAGCTTCGACGCGGTCCGGCGCGGCATCCCGCTGGTGCCCAGCTTCGACCCGCGGGTCGACCTGCCGCATCCGCAGCTGCAAAGCGCGATCGTCACCGGCCCGCCCGGCGAAGAGGTCCATTGCGATGCGCTGGGCCGGGTCAAGATCCGCTTTCCCGGCATGCGCACCAGCGACCATCGCCATGCGCACGGCGCCGGCGCGTCCGACACGCCTGCCGATTCGGCCTGGGTGCGGGTGGCTTCCAACTGGGCCGGCGCCGGGCCGGGCAGCCAGCAGCAGGCCGGCACGCTCGGCCTGCCGCGCGTGGGCACCGAGGTGCTGGTGGCCTTCATGGGCGGTGACCCGGATCGGCCGGTGATCCTGTCGCAGCTGTACAACCAGCGTGCGCAGCCGCCGGCGCTCAGCAGGGCAGGGGAGTTGCCGGGCAACCGGTATCTGTCGGGGATGCGCAGCCGCGAGATCGGTGGTGCGCGCGGCGGCCAGCTGCTGTTCGACGACACGCCGGGCCAGATCGCGGTGCAGCTGGCCAGCGAACATGCGGCTTCCGAGCTCAATCTCGGCTGGCTGTCCGAGCCGCGCGCGAACGGCCAGGCCGGCGCGCGCGGCGAAGGCGCGGAACTGCGCAGCGACAAGGCGGTCGCGCTGCGCGGCGGCGAAGGCATCCTGCTCAGCGCGGGCGGCAAGCAGACTGATGCCGGCGCCCAGCTGGAGCGCGCCAGCCTGGTCGGGATCGCGGAGGCGATGCACGGCGTGCTGGACACGCTCGGGCGGCTGGCGGGCGACCATGGCGAGAGTGAAGAAGCCAAGCCGCGCCTGGATGCGCTGGCCGAACGGTTGCGCCATTGGCATGACGGCTCGAATGTCGCGCCGGGTTCGGGAACGGGGGGCGAGCCGCTGGTGGCTGTGCATGCCCCGGCCGGCGTGGTGCTGGCCAGCGACGACAGCATCGCTCTCGGCGCCCAGACCAAGGTCGACATCGTCTCGACCGGCGACGCCGAAATGGCGACCGGCCGCAGCCTCTTCTTGCGCGCCTCGCGCGCGCTCAGCATGTTCGCCTATGAGCTGGGCATGAAGCTGATCGCCGCCCGTGGCGACATCGTGGTGGAGACCCACCGCGGCGACATCGAGATCAAGTCCTCTAACCGTATCCGCCTGATCGCCGCCACCGGCATCGAGCTCGAAGCGCCGTCGGTGAAAGTGGTATCGCAGGGCACCCAGACCGACTGGGACGGCGGCACCATCACGCACCAGAGCAGCGGCAAGCATGTGGTCAGGGCGGCCTCGGTAGAGCACCTGTCACCGGGCGGAGGTACGCCCGCCGGCTTGCGCCTGCCGGCGACCGAACTGGAGACGGACGAGCGGGTGGTCGTGATCGACCGCCAGACCAATCTGCCGGCCCGCGGCAAGCGCTACGTCGCGCGCCACGAAGACGGCACGCGCATCCAGGGCGTCACTGACGACGAGGGACGCACCAGCATCCTGAGCAGCTACGCGATGGGCGACATCGAAATCCGCGTGTTGCCCGACGACGAACCAGACGATCCCGGTGCGGGCCGGGCATGAAGGAGCCGACCCGTCCAATTCCCCAGCCAACTATCGATCGCGATGGAAGCCTGGTAGCGCATACGGTCGCGACGCCGACGGCCTTCAAGGTGAGGGCCCGGGTCACTATTGGGTCGCGCAAGGTGATTCCGGTGATTCTCGTGCCTGGAATCATGGGGTCCAATCTGCGGGCCAGGGCCGACATGAAACCCAGGGCGGATGACATCCTGAGGCCGGGTGAATCGGCCTGGCGCCCGCCAAGCGGCAATATCGACGGCTATCTCGAATCGTTGAAATGGTCTGTGCGCAGTCCTTCCGAACGGCAGCGGATCCTGGACGCAAGCACTCTCGAAGTAGACCCAGGCGGCGAGTTGGCATTCGCACCGAATGTGTTCGATCCAGGGGTTTTGCGTGAGCGTGGCTGGGGCGAAGTGCACGCCGGATCCTATGGTGCGCTCCTCATCGATCTGCAGCGCCATCTGGACAAGACCTTCCAGGTATCGCCTCGTGGTACGCGCGAGATACGTCACTTCTGGCGCAGGGTCATGCAGACCGAGGCGTCGTCGTGGGGTGTACGCCATATTGAGAAAGTGACAGAAGCTGAGCTCGAGAAATTTGCCGCCTACCAATACCCGGTGTACGCGTTCGGCTACAACTGGCTCAATTCATGTGAAGACTCGGCGCGCCGGCTGCGCACTCGCATCGACGCGATCAAGGCATTCTGGGCCGAACGCAAGCACCAGTGCGAAAAAGTGATCCTGATAACCCATTCGATGGGAGGCCTGGTCGCGCGTGCCTGCGCGCGGCTGAGCCCCCCCGGGGATGGGAGCGCGCCGGATATTGCCGGGATCATCCACGCGACGATGCCGGCACTGGGCGCGCCAGTCGCCTACCGGCGCATTGCATGCGGCACCGAAGGCGGGCGTTTCGCGAACGGCTTTGGCGATAATCGCAAGGCGTCCGCCATCGCTGACATCATCGGCGAAAGCAGTGCCGAAACGACGCCGGTCATGGCCGTTTCCCCCGGCGCCCTGCAACTGTTGCCGAACCATCTGTATCCCCGGCCCTGGATTGTCATCAAGTCGATGCGGTCGGTAAATCGCCGTGATGAGGTGCGCGATCTGCTATCGCTACCGGATGGTAATCCTTACGATTTCTATCGTGATATGAAATCCTGGTATCGCATGATCGATCCGACACTTGCCGATCCAGCCAAGCGCCATGACAACATGGACGAATCGGTTGTCGATCGCATTAGCAAGGCAATTGGTGCCGCCGAGCGATTACATACGACATAGCTGATGACTGGGGGCGCAGGCAGTTCGTCTTCGAAACCTTACTACCATCCGCATACCTATGTATTCTACGGTGCGGACAAGGAACTGAAAGCCTTTGGACAAATCCGATGGGTGGCCCGCGAACCGTCGATCAATCCTACCGCGTTATCCCCGTCGCTGATTCGCGCCGCGACACTTGTGTCGGCGACGCGCAACGGCGACCGCGAGGTACGTGTGGGGCGGGATCTACAACTGCGCTTCTTCGTCTGGCCGGAAGACGCCCATGGCGACGAGACCGTGCCGGTCCAATCCGGCGCTGGATCTTCTCCGCATGTACGGCAGACGTTCGCGCCGGCCGGATTCCGGCATCAGCAAAGCCTCGAGCCCGAGGCGATGCGCCTCCTGGTACGCCATCTTATCGTCAAGATCGTTCAGGAAATCAAATGAAGCGGCTCGGCGGCAGACGAGTGCGATGGGTGTGTGGGCTGACAGCGTTCGTGCTGGCGCTCACGTCGCTCATCGCCAGTTCGGTACAGGCGGACTACGACAAGCAGAAGGTGGCGAAAATGACCGAGAAAATGAAGACACGCTGCGTGGGCCGTTTCCTGATCGATTTGCCGGCAGATGCACAGGTCACCATGCGGTACGGCGCATTAGGGGGTTTTGATATCTCCACTTCCAACGCCGAATCCGAGGAGGAGTTTGCCGAGCGCTTGCGCAAGGAAGAACACGAGATAGCGGGCGCCGTCAACGAGGACGGTCAACCCAGCCTGGAGGCGAGCAAGGAGATCACGGTTGGCGCGGGGCGTGGAAAAACCTTCGTGTATAACCGGGAACGCACGAAAATACTGGGAGACGAAGGTTTTTTTTTCAGCGAGAATGTCCAATTTCTCAGCATGCTCCGATTTCCCGGGGTGAGCGTCACCGGCGAGATCGAGTGGGTCGCACCCCGGTATATCGATCGCTTGACCAGGATACTCAGCCGTATCCGGCCACTTGCTGACGAGGAAATACCGAGCGAGAGCGGCTTTTGCCTTGGACATGTCATTCTCCAGGACCCCTACGAACACGACAATGTCGAGACTGTCGTGATGTTCGCCGGAATCCCTGGTCATCCGGACGTCAACATCGCCCTGTCGTCGATGTCGGGAACCAGCCCGGCGCCTGGCCTGCTGGCACGCCACGAAAGAGCGGTATCCCGTTTCCCGATGTTCATGCGGCTCGCGTTTTCGCATCTACGTGAGCACGAGCGCACGATCAATGGACTGCTGGGCGAAGAGTTGGTGTTGCGCGCGCGCGAGCCGAATTTCACGACCGGCTATTCATTTCAATGGGAGATGGCCGGCAACCAGGACGATGTCCACGCGCCGCGCCTGAAGCTCGAACTGGAGTCGGGCGTCAACCCGGTTTCTGGCGGCAAGCCGGTACAGTCGACGCTGACCGAAGAGGCCATGTTCGAATTATGGGAAAGCATCGTCACCAGTATCCGGCCCAGACCGGCTGCCCCGGCGGCCAATACAAAGCCTGACCGTCCCGCGGTAGCGCTGGGAACGAGCGCCCTGGCAGGGGAGACCTGCCCCCAGACCGGATGGTGGCACTGTGGCGACGGAGGGAATGGCATTTCCGTTCTGGGCGGGCAGCGTCAGTTCCTGAAGCAGGGCCAGACCATGCCGCAGGCCCTGTTGCTCCCTGAGCAAACCATGTGGCAGCGCTTGCGGGGCGTGCAGCCCAGCTACGAGAGTGCGAACGCGACTTTATGGGCACTGGTGGACAAGCGCAACAGCGAGCGCAAGACGCAGCTGCCCGGGCTGGAGCAGGCACTGGGCGTTTCCGAGCGTGGCAATATGCCCGCAGGGGCGGCGCCTTTCAATCATGTCGACATGGCAATCGGGAGTGTGGCGAAGACTGGATGGCAGTGCCCGGCGAGCGGCTGGTGGCGCTGTGAAGACAGCCAGGCGCTGGACGGCACCCGCTGGTTCGCGGCTGGCGCCCTGCTGCCAGCTGCGACATTCCAGGCGCTGCCGCGCCGGAATGGCGTCGCCCACACCGAGTTGATCCGTCGACGCAGCGCCTGGCAACTCGTACGCGCGGCGGATTCTGCCTCGGCCAGCTAGATCGTTGCGGCCACCAGGTTTTCCCGTCCTGTCGACAGCGACGAGGATCGAGACACTCAGCCATGCGCTTGGCCATCCTCGCGTTTGCAGCCGGCGCCGCCTGGATGCAGCTGCAGGCGGCGCTGCCCTCGGCGCCGAACCTGCTCGTGTGCGCACTTGCCGCGGTGCTGGCGTGCCGATGGCGAGACCGCGCGCCGACGGTCATCTGCGCGGGCGCACTTCTTGGGTTTGCCTGGGCAGGTTTGACCGCCCACCTGGCCCTGCACAATGCCTTGCCACATAGGGACGAAGGCCGCGACATCACCGTCATCGGCGCCATCGCCAGCCTCCCGCACCGCTTCGACGGCGGCGTGCGCTTCCATTTCGACGTCGCCCACACCGAGACGCGCGGCGCCACCGTCCCGCCCAGGATCGTGCTGTCCTGGTACGGCGCCGCCGCCGCCGATCCCGCCCTCATCCACCCCGGGGAACGCTGGCGCCTGGTGGTGCGCCTGCAGCGCCCCCACGGCAACGCCAACCCCCACGGCTTCGACTACGAAGCCTGGCTGCTGGAGCAGGGCGTGCGCGCCACCGGCTACGTCCGTCCCGCAGGCAGCCGGAACGAACGTCTGGACGACTGGACACCTGGCGCCGGCTACGCGATCGAACGCGCGCGCGGTTACCTGCGCACGCGCATCCTGGCGATCCTCGACGGCGAGCCTTACGCGGGCGTCATCGTGGCCCTGGTCATCGGCGACCAGCGCGGCATCGACCAGGACGACTGGGACGTCTTCAACCGCACCGGCATCAGCCATCTGGTGTCGATATAGTGTCTATGAATACATAAATCTCACAGCTACGAAAGTGGTGTTAAAATTACCTTTTTAATTTAAAATTATATAATTATAAGTTGATTCTTGTTCTGTTATAACTATTTGTGATTTAATATGTAACTTTCAAAAAATAGAAGTTGTCGGAGTTTGGGATTCTAATGAAAATATTATGTATTAATTTTAAAGGCGGTGTCGGTAAGTCTACGACAGCGGTCCACATTACTGGGGTAATGTCTGGCATCGGTAACACTCTTTTGGTTGATGGTGATCGGCAGGTCAATAGCTACAGTTTCTTTTTGAGAGGTGATCTACCGCAGACTGACAAGGTTGTCGAAATAAGTAACTCTTTATCTGTAATAACATTAAACTCTTTGAGTCCGACTAGTCGACACGCTCTCAGTCAACGTATTTCAAAGATAGGTAAACTAAAATTTGAGCATTTAGTGTTTGACACAACGCCAGACGCTTTCAGTGCTGCACAGATTATCTCTGAGATTGAGCCAGACATAATATTGGTCCCTGTTAAATATGGTGATGAGGGAGGGCTAATTCAGCTAAGGCATGTATTCAATTCTATTCAGGCTCTGATCGCGACAGGTTTAAATCCGGTCGTGAAAATTGTACCTATCGGAATTGATGAAGGTAGCATTATTCCTTTTCTCCCTGCTGTCACTTTTTCCTTCTCGTTTACAGACCTAATACCAGCTGATCCATTGGTGTTTGGAATGGCGATGTTTCGCGATTTCGAGTACATTTGGACGTATGCGGGATATGAATATCTTTATGATGTTTACTATAATATGATATTTGGAAAGTAATATGATCAAAGACAATGCCGAAGGGCGTAGGCTGCCGCAGAATCCGGGTCAGCCAAACAAAGAGGGTCCTGTGTCTTCTGCTGAGGAAAGCGACTATTATGTTCGAACTGCTGTTCAGGCAGCGACACTCAAATATGCTGGACGCGGTAAAGGTAAAGAGATATTGCTGAGCGAAGGTCTTTACCGCGATTTTCTTAAATTGCAGGCCATCTTCGGTAAAGACTTTGGTTTGAACGAAGTAATCTGTGCTGCTTATTACTTTGTAAAAGAAAATCAGTTACCACTTCACGTTGATCACAGTGAGTCGGGGGCAAAAAAAATTACTTTCAAACCATCTGAAGAAGCGCTCTATGCGATAGCGAAAAGCAAAATTCCCGACGCTTTTGACAATCTGATTAGGATAGGATTGTTTGAGCTTTGTTGCAGACTTAAGTGACCTACTATGGATAGATATTACTCGACTCAGTTCATAGCGGGAGTGGTTTTTTCAACAACTATCCGTAAGCAACAAATAGGTCAACGTCTAGCCGAACATTTGTCATTCATACCAGGGCCTGCTGGGCCAGATGGGTCAGTTGATGGAGCTATAACTGACATTGACGGGGTTTTGCTCGGTCACTTTCAAAGTAAGTTATCATCAACGCTAATTGATCTAAACGAAGGTAAAAATCTTCATTCTGATTTGGTGCGGCTTCAGCCGAAGGTTTGTGTATATGTTGCTGGAGTTGGATATCAAGATAGTTTCCGCAGGCTGATAATTGGGCAGAAAGACATTGCCCATATAGACATACATCTGCTTACCCTAAATGATGTTTTCCTTGCCACTCATAGTTACCAGCAGGCGTTGGCGGCTATACCCGTGCACTCTGGCGGAGCTATAGATTTTTCGGTTTTCAAAATATGATTTCCTTCTCGGTGGTCTAACGCCAGCAGGTAAGCATGTAATCTTGAGAGCTCTTGTTCATTATTCGAGACTGAATCTCAGTGTTCTAAAACAACACATTAAGTTGTATAATTTATATTCCAGGATTAAAAGAGTTAATTGTGCCAGTTGCATATAGCTACATTCGATTTTCGACTACCGAGCAGAGAAAGGGAGATTCGTTACGTCGACAAGTTGAGCTGTCTGAGCAGTATGCGAGAGAGCAGGGTCTTGTCTTGGACGACTCGCTTCATATGCACGATCTAGGCTTATCTGCGTTTAACCGGTCAAACATTGAACGCGGTGCTCTAGGAGGCTTCTTAGATGCTATCGAGCAAGGTCGAATAGAAAAAGGATCTTATTTGCTTGTTGAGTCTCTTGATCGACTTTCCCGAGATAAAGTCCTTGCGGCGCTTGAACTTTTCATATCGATTCTGCGCCGTGGTATTACGATTGTTACGCTTGCCGATCGAATGGTGTATAGCACCGAGTCCGTTGGTAATAATTTTGGGAATTTGATTATTTCTATCACTATCATGGCTCGAGCCCATGAAGAGTCGATAATGAAAAGTCACCGCGTATCAGCAGCGTGGGCGGGCAAACGAGCTAAGATTAATGAGAAAAAGCTGACGGCACAGTGTCCACGTTGGCTTCGTTTGAGTCAGGATAAATCACATTTCGAGATTATTCCTGAGCGTGCTGAGCTAGTGCGAGAAATCCTCTCGTGGCATAAAATGGGGATGGGGCAAGCGCAAATCGCTAAGCGGCTTAACGAACGCGGTGAGCCTCAGTTTTCGAATCACGGCAGCGGATGGCACTCATCCTACATTCAAAAAATAACTAATAACACTGCGCTTTATGGCGAATTTCAGCCCCATCTGTGGAATAGGGGTGCGCTTGAGCAGCATGGTGAGCCGGTCGCTGATTATTATCCGGCCTTAATTACGAAGGATGAGTTCAATCTGTTGAAGCACCTTCGATCCGAAAGGAAGCAACCTGGGGCCAGGGCACGAAAGGGAAAAGATGTGCCTAATCTCTTCAGCGGACTTGTCAAGTGCGGCTACTGTGGGAGCACGATGGTTCTTGCTGGTGGCGCGGCACAACGTGTTCGGTCTGAGGATGGCACGAAAGTTACTCGACCTGGTAAAAAAGTTTTAGTTTGTGATGGTGCACGTCGTGGACTTGGGTGTTATGCCGTTCAATGGGAGTACGAAGCATTTGAAAAAAGCTTTCTATCTTTCTGTAAATCTGTTGATCTGAATAATTTAATAGCAGAGCCAAGACATCACAATGATCAGCATAAACAAGGTCTTACATTAACGCAGCAGATGCATGCCCTGTCGGCTGCTATCGAAACCTGTGACGATCGCTTGGAAAAATTGCTTGCTGTGTTGGAACTCGGTGACGCGCCCGCGGCAGTAGTTGCGCGCATTCGGAAAATCGAGTCGGAGCGAGAGGAACTGGAGACTACAAGGAAGAAAGTTCAGGAACAGATCAGTTCACTGTCTAACAGGGTTCGAAACCAAGCTGATCAAGCGGAGTCGATACAATACGCAATTAATTTTCTTGAGTCATTAGAAGGTGATGAGCGTTTCAAGCTCAGGAGTCTACTTGCAGAACGTATCCGCCATGTTATCGCCAGGATTGACGTGTATCCTGCGGGGCAGCTTATGTCGTCCGAGAAGAAGAAGCAACTGCGGGAAGAGCTTTTGGCTAGCGGGTTCGAAGTTGATCGTGTGAACGCCTACGTTGACACGCACTATCGCACAGAACCTTTGCGTACTGGTCGAGGTGCGAGAGGACGCTATGCATCACGCAAAGATATTAGAAGAAATTTCATCATTAGGGCTAAGAGTGGTGCGCTAAGAGTTGCCTTCCCGAACTATGACGATCCCTTTAAGGTCGTAGTAGAGTTGGGGGATGCCTAAGCTATGCACCTGCGACGATCTCACTAAGGGTCGCCCCGAGACAGAAAGCAACTTTTCTCAGCACAAGCACAGAAGGGTTCGCGATACCCCTTTCGATCTGCGAGACATAGGTCCTGTCGATCTCCGCCTCCAGAGCAAGGCCTTCTTGAGTCTTGCCGGACGCTCTACGAATCCTTTTTACGTTTTTCCCTATCGCTGCAAGTGTCGGATCGTGAGCCTTCGTCATGGGTACAGCTTGCCGTCGACGAGACCCACAATCCACGGAATATAGTCTACAAAAGCATGTTAATATTTCATTTCTGCAAACTTTTGGAGGACTTATGGAACACTTTGTTACGCGTTGGAAGGCTTTACCTGCAACAGTACGACGTAACGTAGTCATCCTTGGCGCGGTAGGTTGCTTAGCTGCGTTGTATGGCCTGTCGAATGACGACAGCGATCTTACGAATTTGCCCGGTTCGAACGATGTTCACTATGTCCGTGCAGGAGGTGCGCTGTGCCAGAACCTGGGATATGCGGTGATGCATGCTCGTGCGAAAGACATCAATGGCTACGTGCTTGTCGATGGCTGCCAACGGGTTGGTGGCAGCATCGAAGTAGAGATGTTGGATCGTGAAATAACCGACGGCGGCGAAGTGTTTAAGGTCGGGAATAGTGGCGGCACTGCTTGGGTCGTCGCTGACGATCTTCGCTAATCTTCAGGCGGATGCAGTTTAATATGAGTGAAAATTTTTCAAATGTGAACAAGCGCCAGTTGATGGGCAGCGCGACTGTGATCGGATTACTGGCCGTAGCAATTTTTTTGTCTCGCCATCTGGGAGATCCGAAATCGGAGCTTCCCATGCAGCTTTCTTGCGGTACTCAGAGCAGCCCCGCGTTTTGGGATGGCGGAACCATAATTTTCGACTTCGAGAACGGTATGATGACTACAAGTGCAGGAAGAAAAAAGGTTTACAAAGCTGATCGCGTGTGGCGGGAGGATGGAGATCAGTTTATGTCGATAGCGGGTTTTCTGGACGTTGGCAATGGCACCTTAAATAAAACGACTGATATACTTCGAGTGAGCCCTACCGAACGAAATGGGGGCGAAATTATTCGGGTTAAGGTTTCTAGCGAAGCCAATCCCGATACAGAGCCGATGCAACTAGTATGTTTAAGTGAAAATTGATTATCTGCGTCACTAAGATGAGGCCCAGAGACCTCCGTCTAACCACCATATAAGAATATATATCCGAGTGTTTAAAGGTCTCTGAGCATCACCCTATGTATGAAAGAAGAGGGCCCGCATTTAATGCGGGCCCTCTTTTATTTGAAACCTACAATATTGCCAGCTTAGGCAGTCTTTGCTGGCTTCAGCTTGATTAGTTTGTCGATCAAATCTAGAGCCGCATGGTCGCCAGCTTCGACGAGCAAAGCAATCCGCCGCATGACGAGCTTAGCCTTTATCCCATTGGCACGAGATAGTTCACGCAAAACGTTGCCTGGAATGGCTGCATTCGTGGCCAGCTTCGCCTTTACGGTTTCCGAATGAGTTTTGATCGTTTTTTCACACTCAGCCAGTGCTTTATCGACCTCCACAATCGCAAGGCGACCGATCGGCGTTGGCTTATGTGGCTGCTGGTCGAGGGTGGTGGCAGTGTCAACGATTTGTTGGATGGCGTCAGTCATAAATTCCCCAATCTGTATGTATGAAGGTTTGTTGATATGGCAAATTTATACCGATCGCCAGAGAAGTACACAGTGAAATTGTAACGACAATGTTACGGCCGTGGGCGCGGATGCCCGCGCTCGTACCATAATCCGCTTTCGGCGTTCGCAATCAGTTTTTGAAGGGTCAATATCCGTCGTCCTTCTTCATCAGGAGGCGTAACTGTGTAGTTTTTCTCCAGCTCGTCAATCAGCAGGAGGGCAATGTGATAGTCAATGCGGAGGTGGCGCTGTAACAAAACAGCTGAGACGTACCCCTCACTCAAGACTACTTCGCGCGCTCGCTGATATAAACGTGCGACCTGAGCGTTGTAATCTCCAATGTCTGGATCATTCTTGATCGAGTCAAGAACCAGCGCTGCAATCTGCCGTAAGGCGTGGCTTCGATTAGTGCCAGCTTTGGATGCGAAACTATCGAGTCGATCAAGCAATGTGCCTGGCATGCGTAAGGTGACAGTGCGCATATCCGGTTCGTGATGCCTCGATTCTGATGAGACCGATTCGTGGGAGGACGGAGACGACGGGTCGGTGGAGTCATCAGGAGAATCCGGCGGGGGAAGGTCAAAGGTATAACTGGACATAGCGTTTCTCTTCGATATTGTGGATGATGTATTTATAAGTAATCAAAAAGAATACGAGGTCGTGCGCTAAGCGGATGACTGTGTTTAGATCGTCTGTATAAGAAGGATGGTTACCGGACGATCGACAGTGGACGATATCACAAGGCAGCAGAAGGTAAGCACAATGTTGTACACAAGTTTGGTAGACGACGATCGCTAGCTGCGTCCAGCGGCGAGCCTGACAAGGTTCACATCGAGTTTTCTTCTTCGTTAAGGTGTGGCATCATGCGGACCCGCTAACCGTTGTGAGTTTGACTGCTCGCGCCCTTTTGTTGGCATAGGCCCCTTTTATTTGTTATTTTTTGAGGAAGGTATATGACTACACTCGCTCTGAGCTCCTACAAACCGAACGTGGATGACCCTCGAGTTCAACAACGACTGCAAACAGTGCTGCAATGGTGTAAACCAATGATCGGGCAAAAGCGTGCAAAGTCCATCAGCAGTACGACTCTTCGCATGACATTCGGCAACACTAGCCAGCCATTTGGGCGCTGGCTTCGTTCAAATTTGCTAATACAGGTTGGCGGGTACGAGGTCGGAAAATCGTCCTACTCGTACTACTTGAACGAAGCGGGCTACAAAAAGCTGTGCACCTTTGTCGGCGTTAGCCCCCAAACTTCGGTTGAGATTGCGGTCGAGCTCTTTGGGTCGATTATTTCCGGTGAGGTCGCTCCCGAGTACAGGGACAGTGGTACTCGACGTTATCACCCGATTCAGAATCTCCGAAGAGAAGACAGAAAGGAAGCATTTTCGGGAGGGGGATGGTTTGACTATGATATCGACGCATGTGCAGCGACGTTGGTTTACCAATATGCGGCAAGGCACTTTAAGAGAACGTATCCTGGTGCTGCATTCCCGTTTCCTGCCGTCGAACGACTTATTAGCAAGAAGATCGAAACTCGACACTTGGTAATGATATTATGCGGGATCAGTTTGGAAAAAGCTAAGGAGCTTCTTCAGTCAATTTTTTTTATGGCGCCTCTGACCCCGCATTCACGCTGCTCCATCTACCGTCTGCTGGGTGAGGATCGAATAAGTTTTGAGAAACTTAAGCAGGATTCATTCGTCAAAGCGTTAGTTGCGGATTTGAGGAAGATGTGGCGCTATGCGATTCTTGCAGACCAGCACGAGCGAGCAACGCTCCTAATTTCGGAGGGACGCTATGCCCCTCAGTCTCGTGCCACTTCCGCGCATCGCCATGCCATTTACCTTCGCCTTGAGCGCACTGTCATGGATGCCATTCATGAATGGTTTGGATCAGAGTACTTTCCTGGCATACTTATGCATGATGGCTTTTTAAGCAGGCTAGACGTACCAACTTGTGGGTTAGAATTATTTGTAGAGCAAGCAACTGGCTACCAGATCAAGCTTAAGAAAGAGCGGTTGGGTAAGCTGCTGTGAAGCGATGGGCGGCTTTCCGGGCGCCCGGAAAGCCGCCCAATCTTTAATCACCGATGGATAAATGGCTATGCAAAGAAAAATCGAAAAACTTCGAATCTATAATCAGGATAGTAGAGAGCATTACTTGGCTGTAGTTTTCGATTATTCAAAATTTATCGCTAAAGTTTCAGCGTTTTATGGGATGCCCGATAAAGATTGGACATCAATTGCAGAATGGGTGGTGAGATATGAAGCACCTAACGAATATGATTCAGGTAATGTTCAGATCGGCGATGGCCGCATCGAAATAAATCGAGAATCGTTGCGTGGTTTGGGTATCGGCTCGCTCTTGATGATTCCACTCATTAGATGGATAAAAAGCCGACCGTCTGTGCCCGTTGATAACATACTCTTGAAGGGGCAAGATGCGGCGACGTTAGCTGAACGGAATCGACGTAACAGGTTCTACGAGAGATTAGGGTTTACGTTCGAATATCACGACGGCGGGACTTGGGGAGAGTCCCATGCTATGCAGAGCTCAGATTTAATTGAACCCAAATTTAATCTTTCTACTTACGCTCTTGCGGAACACTGGTCTTTGGAATCCGTCGAGGGACATGGTGAAGTTTTTTAAGTTATTGTCGCTTACGCTTTCGACGCAGCCTTCTTTTTCTCCCGATGGCGGCGAACCTTCTCAGCCGTTTTCGCTCGCAGGGCTACCGCAAGCTCAGCCTTGGCGGCCAATGCCTCCGATGACCCATGCATATCAAGCCATTCGTTGTAATGAGCTCGCTGACATTCTGGCATCTTTTTTGCAATACTCTGGGCTTCATCTGAAAGGCCGAACGACTCAAAGTTTGCGATAAGTTCGATTAGTCGTTTTTCTAGAGGTGACTGATCATTAGAAAATTGCAGAGCAGCAAGAGCTGCCTTCTTGGTAGTTTTTTTGTTGAAGTTTGGCAATTGAGAACTCCACGGAGTTAACTTATAGCGCAGGAGGTTTTGCTCAGCTATTACCTTGAAATACTTCGGATCGATTAGAACAATCGCTTGCCTGCCTTGAAAGCGAAAGCCTTGATTGCGACCGATCGCTTGGTTACCTAAATCGGCAAGCTGAGTTGCGATCATCAAGTCATAATTGGGGTTCTCAACATCAGCGAAATGAGCGCCGATAGTGGAGTTGATGCTAGGGTGAGGCCAGGAAAGCTTGATGATAGTCGTGGCCGTAGCGAGGTCATTTCGCCCCTTGTTGTTGGAGAGGTTTAGTTCGCAGCCAAGGCCATCAGCGATCAAGCTAACATTTTGGTCGGGAAATTCTTGTTTTAGTTTTTCTGAGATTGGCAACAGGACGGCATGATTACGCTTCCGTGTAATTGTTGTCGATATTGCAGTAACGATGCAGTCAGCTGTGTGGAAGAGATCGACGTGGTCGGCTGCTTTCAAGCCGCTTCGGTTAAGTGTCCGTAGTGCGTAGTAACCAGTCAGCCATTCCGTTGTGGTAATGACGATCTTAGGGCGCGAGGACCTGGAGTGCAGACCGTACCCCATAGTCAGTTCGAGTGGCCGCTCCAGATAGGTGGAACCCTTGAATTCGATTAACTTGTGTTTGGGAGTTGCGCGAATTTCATCATTGCGTTGCTGCTGGCCGGCGGCCAACGTTTTGGCCAAGTGCGGGTAATGGTCCACCCAGCTGGCAGCTACTTCTCTTTTTCTTCGTCGCGTTGTGCGCTTGACATTCGCAAGCATCAGTCTTTCGGCGATCTTTTCCGAAACCCTTCGCATCCAGTCTACGTCAGAACGGTCCGGGTCATCGTAAACAATCACAATCTTCCGATGTGGGAAGTGCACGGCCTCGCGGGCTTCGCCAGTAAGGTTCGCGGAATCATCGTGGTAGATCGGCTCCACTTCCTCGGGGTCCTTGTATTTGGTCTTTTCAATCAGTCCAAGCTTTGCCCACCATTGGGTGTGCTCACTGGTGGTGGCGGCCTGTAAAGCAGCGAAAGTGACTAGAAAGACGTCCGCATCGACAGCAGCAATCGCATCCTCTGGTTCAAATAACTGGTAGTGCTCGTTGAAGAACTCATCTGCGTTATAGGGCAAGTTGTGCTTGTCGAAGAACTCTCGCAGAGCGGCTGTTGTTTCGGGTGCCGAAACCTCAGACGGAGCGTACGGATTCGCCGCTTGAGTTTCGACAAATTTAAATCTATTTGCGGACAGTCCAAGTAGCTCCAGATGAGCACGGAAATTCTGACGTTTTGATACGGTTCGATGTGTTTTTAGGCCGTGGAGGTCTCGAAAGCCAAATTCCTTTTCGTCTAGCTGCCCGTGGGACTTTGCGGCAAATACAACTTTGAACCCGCGTTCGATCAGGTCAAGCACGAGGTGGCTCTTTCCATACCCCTCCGGCATCAGAACGACAAGGCCATCTGGTGCAGGTTCGCCTTCGTGCACGCGTGTTTTATGCCATCTATCGATCTTCCTCGCCAGCTCATCCAAGTTCGCTTTGCGATCAGCTTTACTTACGGCTTTGAAATTCAAGTTGAAAAAGCTGGCAGCCGCGGCGTTATACCCGTCAGGAGGAAGTCGGGCTGGTGCTTCGTCATCGTCAATGAGGGAGGGATCAGGTGGTCTCATTCGGCAGTATAAGAGCGGCGGTTACATGTGGGATACAGAATATACAGAGGGAAGGGGGAGTAGAGCAATATGTTGTACACAAGTGCTGGAGCGATTCCCGCTCCAGCAAAATACTATCTAAGTGCCCAGTTGGATGTTTTCACATAACCTGCGCAGGCGGACGGGATTGTCCTCTACATAGCGAGCAGTCATAGCAACAGATGCATGCCCCATCAAAGTAGAGACTGCTTTGATATCCGCTCCATGTTCGATGAGTGAGGTCGCAAACGTACGTCGTCCCGAATGGCTCGACGCCTGATCAAGCCCGGCAGAAATGTACATGCGTTTGAACAGCATCTGCATCGTGTTAGGAGTGAATGGCCCTCCTTTCCTCGACTTAAACAAGGGGGCTTCAGGGTGTAGCGCAGCCATGCCGTTGCCAGTCCGTTCTCGTAGGTATGACGTCAGCGCCTTGCGAAGTTCTTTGTTCGTAAGATAGACAAGGCGCTGCTTGCGCCCTTTCGTCGTGCTACGACTGAGTAATACCTCATCTTTGATCGTACCGTTCGGAGCCACTACATCCTGGACTTTCAGGAGGCTCATTTCTTTGGCACGAAGGCCTAGCGCAGCGGAAAAGTAGAGAAGTGCGACATTGCGGTTTCCCTGCTCATGCGTTCTTGCAACTGCAACAACCTGGCGGAATTCCTGTTCCGAGAGGACCGGAGCCTTTTTCTCAACCGTCATAAACATTTCCAATGTGTTAAAAGTATTGCTACTATAAATTGCAACACATTGTAAGTACATACATTCCTGAATATACCCTAAGTTATTGATTTCGTTATGTATGTTTTAGAATTGTAATTTGTAAACATTTGCAACAACAGTTGTGATAACGTATTGTTGAGATGATACGTAAGGAGCGGTTAATGAGGATCGATTCGGTAAGGATTAAAGGGTATAGGAACTTCTTGGATACGGAGATCAAGTTTGGACCAAGGTCGCTGATCATAGGTCCGAATGATGTCGGAAAAACCAACCTAATTTTTGCTCTGCGTCTGCTGCTTGACCGATCGTTTTCCGAGCAAGACATTGAACCGTCTGAGTCTGACTTTCACATCAATACAGCTGGCGTCAGCGCCGAAACTGCTGAGATAACTGTTACTTTTGCTGAGGTTTCACAAGACGCAGTATTATCGATCTTGGCGGGAAACGTTGGAGACGATGGACGGACCGTATTTCAGTATCAGGCCGAGAAGGCGAGTTTGGGGTTTAAGATTTTTGTGGGGCGAGATGTGACGAGCCTGCTAGAAGTGCCAACCAGATTCTACTTAAGGCATCTTTGTATGAAAGTTGTCGATTCACGGAGAGACTTAGGTAAGTTTATTCAGTCCGAAAAACGAAATCTACTGAAGTTGGCTCAAGATCTCCGTACTCCGCAACAAATCGAGAAAGATAATGAGATACTGAATGAAGTTAGCGGGACTCTGACCAAAGTTAACAATCTTGTAAGTCAGCTGAATTACGTTTCAGCGGCAACAAATGATGTAAATGCTGAACTTAAATCTTTGGCTTATCATCATGCAAACTACGGCGTTCAATTGAACAGTGTTGCTATGGAGGTCTCTCAATTTGTTGAAAAGCTTGAATTGGCAGGCACAACTAATGGTTCGAAGGTAATACTCGGCGGCGATGGTCGAAATAATCAAATTTTGCTGGCGCTTTGGAAGGCCAAGAGTATGCGGGAGTTTGATTCTGAGAATGAGGTTGTGATATATTGCGTGGAAGAGCCTGAGGCTCACTTACATCCACACCAGCAGCGGCGACTTGCCGATTATTTGTCCAAGCAACTGATAGGCCAAACAATCGTTACCACGCATTCTCCTCAGATTTTGTCTGGTTATTCACCAGAATCAATTATTAAGCTTAAGTCAAGTAAAGGCGTCACGTGGGCAGCGTCAGGAGGCTGTTCAAACTGTATCAATACTGCTTGGGATAATATGGGATATAGAATGAGTATCCTTCCAGCAGAGGCTTTCTTTGCAACTGTTGTATTGTTAGTGGAAGGGCCATCTGAGTTACTGTTTTACCGTCAGCTGGCTTCCAGAATTGATATTGACCTTGACTTCTATAATATATCGATCTTATCGGTCGATGGAGTCCAGTTCGAAGTGTATGCACAGATTCTGCGGTCAATGGAAATTCCCTTCGTACTTCGCACTGATAACGACATATCCAAGATCAGCACTGGCCCAGCGAGCGCGAAGCTGGAGCAAAGGCAATTAGCGGGCTTTAATCGATGTCTGGCATTAGTCGGTAACCCCGCCATGCCACATAGGCCGGCAATTTATACCCAATCTGAAAGTGTTAATGACGGAACGTGGGCGAGCGTCTCTAAGTTTGTGAACCCATTTGGGGTCTTTATCTCAATGTATGATTTGGAGACGGACTTGGGGATCGAGTTGCCTGACGAGTACAGGAAGTTTAAAGGCCCCGAGGTTACGGATACGGTCGCTTATCTTCAAGATCAGAAAGCGGTGCGAATGCGGGCGTTTTTGAAGGAGCATGGGAATTCATTGTCCTGCTTAGCTGGTGGCGAACTGGCGAAACCTCTGAAGATGTGTGTTGTTCTTGCCGCGGATGAATAGGCGATATGAAACAATTTGAGCCAACCCACGAGCAACGCCTGGCCATTCAGCATCAAGGCAATGCGGTTATCACGGCTTGTGCTGGAAGTGGAAAAACATCAATAATATCACTAAAGATCGCGAAGATAATTCAAAAGCTGCCAGATCATCGAGGCGTTATCGCAATTTCATATACAAATAAGTCAAGTGATGAGTTGCGGCGCAGATGTGTGCGGCTCGCAGTCCAGGTGAAACGGTCATATTTCGGCACAATTGACAAGTTTTGCATCTCTGAGATCCTCATTCCGTTTTTTCCGCACTTGGCTGTAGGCGCTCCAACTAAAATCTCCATTCGCAGCATTAAGTCACTCGATGCAGCTCAGCAAGCCGAATTCTCTGAACAGGCCCGACACTTAACTACATCAGAGATTAATACGATTTTGCCTTTAGCGCTGAGGTATTTAGGTCGTGGGATAATAATACTGGAAACTGTAGGCATTATGGCTGTGCATGTGCTTCGACATTCTGCCGCCTGCCAAGCGTACCTGAAAGCCCGCTTTACTCACGTCTTTGTGGATGAGTACCAGGACTCTGGTGAGCCACAGCACGTAATGTTCTTAGGGCTTAAAGAGCTTGGGCTTGTCGCGGTCGCAGTTGGTGACGCGAACCAGTCGATATTTGGATACGACAAACGTGACCCAAGATTCCTAAGATCTTTGTGCGACCGGGACAGTGGTTTCACAGAATTCAAGATTACGCAAAACCATAGGTGTCATCCATCTATCGCAAATTATGCGAATCGTGTACTAGCTCCATCATGCGATCTAATTCCTACTGATGAAGTAAAAGTATTTCGCTGTAAAATTGATGGTGCACAGGCGGAGATCGCCAAGTGGATCGATAGTCATATCGAAGAGCTTAAGAAGGCGTATGGGATACTGCATAACTCAGAAATTGCGATCCTTACAAGGGGCGGCGGCACCGCTGAATTAATAAGGCGGGAACTTAAGGTTCCAAGTCGATTATTTTCTGATTCAAACTTGAGTAATTCTAATTATCGTCACTCATCGATTTTCGCTGGATTGCTGGCTCTAAGAAGTGATGGTGGTGCCCCGATCCAATCTTTCGTGGAGTCGTTACTACTTGATAAGATGAGTCGCACAGAAGTATCGATTGTTCGACGGGCGATAAAGCAGTGTAGGCAAGTCGAGCAGTCGCGCCTAAAAGAACAGTTGCTCTGGACTGCTGAATTGATCCTGGCAGAAGCAACTCCGCATGGTTCACTCGAAGAGCTGGAAAGCGTCTTGTGTGACCCGAATCAGCTGAGCCTATTTGATCCGGTTCGTGATGAGCAGATTCAACTTATGACATTGCACAAATCGAAAGGATTGGAATTTTCGTTTGTTTACCATCTGGATCTTTATGATTGGATCATTCCCCAACGGGTATTTGAAAAGGGGAACTATGATGTGGTTTTCGTCGACGAGGAACAGTGTCTAAATCTGCATTATGTAGGCATTACAAGAGCAAAAAAGGGGTGCGCATTGGTACATTCAACACGTCGAATCAATTTTAGCGGGGATTCCAAAGCTGGTAACCCATCGCAGTTTTTCGATCGACCTGGGCTGAGTGGGCTATACAAGTAACATGATGGCTCCTGTCGTCAGGCGTCCGTACGGGGCTGGTGTACAGTTTAACGACACGACTCTTGCCGCCTAGACAGAAATTTTCAATCCATGTAAGCTACGAAGTCAGCTTACTTGGAGGGAGAAGCATGGCAAGGGAAAAACTAACTAGTGTCAGTAAAGCGTATCAGCAGCGTTCTATTTCGGCGAGACTTGAAGCCTTTTTCTTAGACAGCGTTGGCCTGGTCGTTAGTAATGAGCATCTAAAGCAGGTTGCACGGGATCCTATCACGGGTAACGAGCCAGAGAACTGGCACCAGCGAGTATCCGAGCTGCGTACCGACCGAGGGTACACCATACTTACTCAGCGAGACGATCCGAGTCTTAAGAACGGCGAGTATTGCCTAGAGTCAACAGATCGGCGGGAGACGGCAAAGGTCCGGCGTGCTATTAACAAAAAGATCAAGGCTGCTTTGCTTGAACTATCGCCGGCTTGCGTTTACCCAGGTTGTAACCTCCGTGAAGGAGAGCGTGATCCGGTCGGCGGGGGAACAGTGAAATTGCAAGTGGATCACAAAACTGCTCACAATCACGACGATGGCGGATTAAACGTACTCGGCAATTATCAACTGCTGTGTGGTCGCCACAATGTGACAAAAAAGAATCTTTGGGACGACCAGACCGGAAAGCTGAATATTAAGGCAATTCTACAGTTTATTCCCCATTCGGATAAAGTTGTGGCAAAGGAGTGGTTATCGAACTATTTTTCAGAAAACTCGAGTGAGAGGGTTTGATTTTATTGATTCGTTTATCCTACTGCTATTACGGAGAACGAATAGCTGGGATCCTGCTCTTGGATAAACTTTAGCCTACGTTCGGTAATTTCTGCTGTTGTTAAAAATCCTTCCTTGGTTGCAGCATGGTCCGCGGAAATTACATGACTATGCTCGACCAGGATTGTCTTGCGTTGTGATCCGTCGCGTTTCTTAAGCTGGTATGAAGCATGCGCGGTAGTTCCAGTCCCAGCAAAAAAATCGAGAACGATTGCGTTGTCTTTTGAGCAGCAATCAATAAGATCCCGAATAAGCTCTAACGGTTTAGGTGTTTCGAAGACCCTTTCGCCATAGATTTCTTTCGCTTCATTCGTCGCCCGCTCAGTGAGATAGCCTAGTTTGTCAAGAATACTTCTGATCTTCACTCGTTTGTTATCTCTGTTGTAGTTCTTAACATAGATTACTCCTTTCTTCGAGGCGAATAGCTTCCACGATTCTTCCGCTGCTTTCTCTTTCCCCCAAAGCCAACGCCGCTCGGCGCCATGTGAGTCGACTGGAAATACTTCTGGCCAGCTTTCGTCTAAGCGCTCTGTGAATACTTTTCCGGAGGCAGTGTAGTAGAGTGGATAGTACATTGATGGCCGATCCTCACGTCGACTCGCATCCCCTTTCTTGCGGAACAGACCATCAACTCGAAATTCACCATATTCATCACTTTTGTCATAAGCTCCTTCCTCGCCTTCAGGGAGTCCGTGTAATTCAGCAGCGGACGTTTTGCCGTAGAGTAGGACATACTCATGATTGACAGAGACGCCGGGCTTCCCGCCCTTGCCGTTATTGCTCCTTCGGACAACTAGTGTAGCGATATAACATTCGGAGGAAAATACTCGATCGGCTAGGATCTTCAATTGTGCGTATTCGTAGTCGTCAATGCTAATTGCGATAACCCCAGTGCGGCTCAATAGATGGCGTGCGAGCACAAGGCGAGGAAGCATGAAACTCATCCATTCGCTGTGTTTTCCCCAGATTGGGTGCGCAGGACTAATCCTCTTATCCTGATAAATAAATTTCCCGCCTGTATTATACGGTGGGTCGATGTAGCAGAAATCAACCCGATCTTCGAAGCCCAGAGAAAGATTGCTAAGTGCTTTTAGGTTATCGCCCTTTATCAACAGACAGTCGCCACGAAGATCGTCTGGCGATATGGATTTTTCAGTCTCCACTCGGTAGTCAATGTCGACGAGTGCGAGATCATTAGCGAGTTGTTCAATGAGATGTGATAAGTCTTGCTTCATATATTTTTTCGTTGGTGCTTGAATTTGAGATTGTACAGGCCACAGCTAATACAAGACTAATATGAATTTTTATCGCAAATTTTTAGCTACCGATTGTACATATGTTTGTGGACACTTCGGTTGGACATCCAGCGGGTCGCAAGGCTTCTCGTTTTATGTATTCATAGACTCTTAATCTCGATTTCCGGCCTGCACATCACGATGGTGGCGGGCCTCGCGGCCTGGATCGTCGCCAGCCTGTGGCGCCGCTCGTTCTGGACCGACGCCCAGCTGCCGCTGCGCCTTCCGGCCCAGAAGGCCGCCGCCTTGGCGGGAGCGGCGGTGGCGCTGATCTACGTGCTGCTGGCCGGCTTCGGCGTGCCGGCCCAGCGCACCTTCTACATGCTGGCCGTGGTGGCCGCCGCGCTCTGGTGCGGACGCATCGCATCCAGTTCCCACGTCCTGTGCCTGGCGCTCGGCATCGTGGTGCTGCTCGACCCTTGGGCCATGCTGTGGCCCGGTTTCTGGCTGTCCTTTGGCGCCGTCGCCGCCATCCTGTACGCCTGCAGCGGGCGGCTAGGCGAACGCACGCGTGGCTGGCGCGCGGGGTTGCTGGTGGCCGCGCGCACCCAATGGGCCGTGACCATCGGCCTGGCGCCGCTCACGCTGCTGCTGTTCGGCCAGATTTCGCTGGTCAGTCCAGTGGCGAACGCGGTGGCGATCCCCGTCATCAGCCTGTTCGTGACGCCGCTGGCGCTGGTCGGCAGCATCCTGCCGTCGCCGCTGGCCAGCCTGGTCCTGGGCATGGCCCACCTGGCGATCGAATGGCTGGCCTGGCCCCTGCAGCGGCTGGCGGCGCCTGAGCTGGCGGTATGGAACGCGCCGGCGCCGCCGCCCTGGATCCTCGCGCTGGCGCTCATCGGCACCGCATGGATGCTGGCGCCGCGCGGCTGGCCGCAGCGCTGGGCCGGTTTCGCGGCCTGGACCCCGCTGTTGACGCAGCTGCCGACGGCGCCGCCACCCGGCGCGTTCAGCGTCACCGCCTTCGACGTCGGCCAGGGCATGGCGCTGCTGGTCGAAACCCGGCGCCACCGCCTGCTGTACGACACCGGCCCGCAGTACGCGCCCGGCGCCAGCGGCGCCAGCGGCGCCACCCGCGTCATCCTGCCCTACCTGCGCGGACGCGGCATCGGGCGTCTGGACACCCTGGTGGTGTCGCACAGCGACCTCGATCACGTCGGCGGCGCCGACGCCGTGCTGGAAACGCTGGAAGTAGGGGAGGTTAGATCGTCGCTGCCGCCGGCGCACCCTTTGCTGCGCATGGCGGCGCGCCGGCAGCGCTGCCTGGCCGGCCAGGGCTGGGAGTGGGACGGCGTGCGCTTCGAGATGCTTGCGCCCGACGCCGCCAGCTACGCCAATCCGCGCCTGAAAGCCAACGCGCGCAGCTGCGTGCTGCGGGTGAGCGCCGATGGCAAGGCGATCCTGCTGGCCGGCGACATCGAGGCGGCGCAAGAGGCGGCGCTGCTGCGCATGGGCGCGCAGCGCTTGCGGGCCGACGTGCTGCTGGCGCCGCACCACGGCAGCGGCACCTCGTCGACCGCCGCCTTCCTGCAGGCGGTGGCGCCGTCGCTGGGCATCTTCCAGGTTGGCCATCGCAATCGCTACAGGCATCCCAAAAAAGCGGTCTACGAGCGCTACGCCGAGCACGGGATACGGCGCCTGCGCACCGACGAGCGCGGCGCCGTCACGCTGCGCTTCGGTCCCGAACTGCAGGTCGAGACCCATCGCGAGACGCACGCGCGCTATTGGCACGGGCGGTGATGTCTCTCCCGCTTCAGGCCTGCGGCAGCGTGATCGTCACCCGCAGCCCGCCATTCTCGCGGTTGCGCGCCACGATCTCCCCGCCATGGGCCTGCACCACGCGCTGGGCGATCGCCAGGCCCAGGCCGTGGCCGTCGACGCCGGTGCGCGAGGCGCCGGCGCGGAAGAAGGGCTGGAACACCGCCGCCAGGTCCGCCGGCGGGATGCCCGGTCCCCGATCGAGCACGTCGATGCGCGCCAGGCCGTCGCCGGCGCTCAGCGCGACGGTCACGATGCCGCCGTCGGCGCCGTGCTTGGCGGCGTTGCGCACCACGTTCTCCAGGGCGCTCCACAGCAGGTCCGGGTCGCCGGTCACGCCGACGCTGCCCTCGGCCTCGATCAGGATGCGGGTGGCGCTGGACTGGCCCTCGCGCCCCTCGTGCTGCGCGGCCTCGAAACGGGCGTCGGCCACGATGCCGTCAGCCAGTTCGGTCAGGTCGACCGGCTCGCGCCGCAGCGCGTCGGGAAGGGCTTCCAGGCGCGACAGCGTCAACAGCTCGCCGACCAGCTTGTCCATGCGGTTGCTTTCGCGCTCGATGCGTTCGAGCGTGGTCGCGAACTTGTCCGGCTGCTGGTGCGCCAGCCCGACCGCGGCCTGCATGCGCGCCAGCGGCGAGCGCAGCTCGTGCGAGACGTCGTGCAGCAGGCGGCGCTGGCCATCCATCAGGGCGCGCAGGCGTCCGCTCATGCGGTCGAAGTCGCGTCCCAGGTCGGAGAGTTCGTCGCCGCCCTTGGTGGCGGGGCCGAAGCGCGGCGCCAGGTCGCCGGCGGCGGCGGCCTCGAAGGCGCTGCGCAGGGCGCGGATCGGACGCGAAAAATACCAGGCCAGCAGGGCCGCGAACAGCAGGCTCGCCACGACCGCCGCCCCGATCACGACGGTCTGGCCGAGGCGCCGGCGCGCGCCGGGGTCGAGCGCCGGCGTCAGCGGGTCTGGCGGGCCGCCGCGCGCTCCGTCCGGCCGTCCCGGCTGGCGCGGGACGAAGGCGAGGTACTGCTCGCCGCCGGGCCCGACCAGATGCCGCGCGCCGCGCCAGGCGCCGCGCTGTTCACCGTTGCCGAGCTGGCGCTCGGCTTCCTTCAGCAGCTCGGCCGGCACCGCGCGCCCGAGCAGGTCGCGGCGCGCCGCATCGAGCACATACAGCTGCGGGCGCCGCAGGTCGGCCAGCAGGCCGCGCAGCGCGGCTTCGCCGCCGTGGCGCAGGGTGGCGGACGCCGCGTCGAGGGCGACTGCGGCCGGCGGGCCGGAATCGAGGCTCGAGCTGGCCTTCTGGCGCGCCTGGTCGCGCAGCCAGAAGGCGCCGCCGATGGCGATCGTGGCGGTCAGCTGCGCCAGCAGAATACAAAGGAAGAACTTCCAGAACAGCCGCCCCATGCTACTCCTTGATCAATTGGTAGCCCTGGCGGTAGATGGTCTGCAGGCAGGAGCGGCCGTCGGCCAGCGGTCCCAGCTTGTGGCGCAGGCTGCTCAGGTGGACGTCGATATTGCGGTCGAAGCGCGCCAGCGGCCGCCCCAGGCCCTGCTCGGACAGCTCGTTCTTGCTCACCGGCTTTCCGGCATTCCTCGCCAGCACTTCCAGCAGGTTGAATTCGGTGCTGGTCAGGTCCAGCGGCTGGCCATCCCAGGTGGCGCGCCGCCCCTCGGGATGCATGGTCAGCTTGCCGACCGTGAGCGTCGCGCCCGGGCTGCTCTCGGGCTGCGCGTGGGTGCGGCGCAGGATGGCGCGCACCCGCGCCGTCAGTTCGCGCGGCGTGCAGGGCTTGGCCACGTAATCGTCGGCGCCGAGTTCGAGGCCGAGGATGCGGTCGGCGTCGTCGCCGCGCGCGGTCAGCATCAAGACCGGGATGCGGCTGGCGGCGCGGATCTGGCGCAGGGCGTCGATGCCGCTGGCGCCGGGCATCATGACGTCGAGGATGGCGATGGCGTGGCGGCCGCTGAGCGCTTCGCGCGCGCCATCGTCGCCGTTGTGGACGCAGGTGACCCTGAAACCTTCCTGTTCGAGGTATTCGGCGAACATGCCGACGAGTTCGACGTCGTCGTCGATAAGCAATACATGGTTCATGGCGACAGGATAGCGCAGTCGCGCGCCGCGGTCTTTTCCGCAGGACGCGGCTTTACCCGGATTTACCTCTCTTAGGCGCGTTTTACACTTGCCCGCCACACAATGGCTGCTCCAAGACACCGGAGGATCCGTGATGACCCTGCACACCAGATTGACCACGCTGCGCGCCGCCGCGCTGCTTTCCACCTGCCTGCTGGCCGCCCCCGCCGTCCTGGCGCAAGCGATGCCGCCCGCTGAAGACCACGACGCCGGCCCGGGCGTCGTGCAAGCGGACGGCCGCGCCGACGGCCCATTCGACCCAGCGGGTCCGTTCCCGCCATTCGGACCAGGCCCGCACGCCGGTCCGCCCTTCCTGCGCGGTCTCGACCTGAGCGAGGCGCAGCAGGATCGCGTGTTCGCCATCCTGCACGCGCAGGCGCCAAAGCGGCGCGAGCTGGAGAAGGCCGAGCGCAAGGCCGGCCAGGCGCTGGGCGAACTGGCGCGTGCGCCCCAACTCGACGAGGCGCGCGCCTCCGCCAGCGCCCAGGCCCTGGGCCAGGCGATCGCCGACCAGGAATTGCTGCGTTTGCGGACCGACGCCCAGATCAAGGCGGTGCTCACGCCCGAGCAGCGCGCACGGCTCGACCGGCCGCGCGGCGAAGGCGGAAAGGGCAGGGCCGACACGAAGGGCGCGCGCGCCAAGCAGCGCGAGGCCGCCAAATGAGCGTCCCGGCCACCATCCTTGGGTCGGACCAGCATCACGACCAGCACGACGATCACCATCTCGGACTCGGCGCCGACCTGGCGCGCCTGCTGGCGCGGCCGGCCACGCGCCGCCAGTCGCTGCGCTGGCTGGGGTTCGGCGTGAGCACGGCGGCCATGCCGCTGGCCGGCTGCGGCGGCGGCAGCGTCGACGATGGCTACGGCATCTCGACCTCGACCACCACGACCGGCAGCGGCACGAGCGGCGGCACGGGGGGAGGCAATGCAGCCTGTTCCGTCATTCCCGAGGAGACCGGCGGCCCCTATCCGGGCGACGGCACCAACCGCAACGCCAACGGCGTGGCCAATGCCCTGATCCTGTCCGGCATCGTGCGCAGCGATATTCGCGCCAGCGTGGGTGGCGCCAGCGGCGTGGCCCAGGGCGTGCCGCTGGTGATCCGGCTGAAGATCGAGAACGTGACCCAGGGCTGCGCCGCGGCCGGCGGCGCGGCCGTCTATCTGTGGCATTGCACGCGCGAAGGCGGCTACTCGATGTACTCGAGCGGCATCGTGGACGAGAACTACCTGCGCGGCGTGCAGGAAGCCGACAGCGAAGGCTGGGTCACGTTCACGACCATCTTCCCGGGCTGCTATGACGGCCGCATGCCGCACGTGCACTTCGAGGTCTATCCAAGCCTGGCCAAGGCCAACAGCGCGGCCAACCGGATCAAGACCTCGCAGTTCGCCTTCCCGCAGGCGACGCTCATTGATGCCTACGCCAGCAGCGGCTACGCCAGCAGCGTGCGCAACCTGGCCCGCATCAGCTACGCGACGGACAACGTCTTCAGCGACGGCACGGCGCTGCAGATGGCGAGCGTAACAGGCAATGCGGTCCAGGGCTATACCGCCGAGCTGGTAGTAGGCGTTTCCTTCTAAAGGCGGAGCGCCCGGCGGCGCTGGACATTACAATGGGGCGCTCCTGCATTCGATCGCGCCCCATGTCCAGACCCCTGCTTCATTTCGCCCATGGCAACAGCTACCCGGCCGGCACCTACAACCGTTTGCTGGCGCTGCTGCGCGAGCACTACGACGTGCGCACCCTGGACATGCACGGCCACGATCCGCGCCATCCGGTCGCCGACGGCTGGGGCGCGCTGGTCGACGAACTGGTCGAACACCTGGAAGGCTATGGCCAGCCGGCGATCCTGGTCGGCCATTCGCTGGGCGGGATGCTGTGCATGCTGGCGGCCAAGCGCCGCCCGGACCTGGCGCGCTGCGTGGTGATGCTCGATTCGCCGGTGGTGGCGGGTTGGCGCGCGCTGGGCTGGCGCCTGGCCAAGCTGGCCGGCTGGGGCGAACGCCTGTCGCCGGCGCGTTTCGCCCGCAAGCGCCGCGAGCTGTGGCCCAGCCGCGAAGCCGCGTATGCGCATTTCAGCGCCAAGCCGATCTTCCAGGCCTGGGCCCCGGGCGCACTGGACGACTACCTGGAACACGGCCTGGCGCCGCACCCGGACGGCGTCACCCTGCGCTTCCGGCGCGACGTCGAATCGGCCATCTACCAGACGCTCCCGCACCACATGGATGCGGTGCTGCGCGCACCGTTCCCGGTGCCGGTCGGCTTCATCGCAGGCACCCGCTCGGAAGAAATGCGCCAGGCCGGCATGGGCCCGACGCGCAAGCTGGTGGGAGAGAACCTGGTGATGATCGAAGGCGGCCACCTGTATCCGCTGGAGAAGCCGCAGGAGACGGCGCGCCTGGCGCACGCCATGATCGAGCGGCTGCTGGCTTAGCCGCTATCTCAGTTGCTGTTGAGCGGCCTGACGGAGGTGTCGAGCGCATTGCGCGCGTCCTGCGCGCCGACGGTCTTGACGGTGCGGTCGCCGCCATCCGCATTGCGCTTGCGGATGCGCGAGCCGGTCATCGGTTCGTCGAGCGGCGCATTGGCGGCGGTTTGCTGCGCGGCCGCGGCCGGGGGCGACGCGGGCGCCTGCTCGGTGGCGGGCGGGGAAGCGCATCCGGCGAGGGCGGCCAGGAGCAGTACCAACGGGACTTTCGAGACGACCATATGAATCTCCATGTAGTGTATTGACTTATGGTATTCAACATCGCGTCGGTGGGCAATCAAATATTCCTGGCGCATGCGCGCCGACCCGCACCGGCGCCGGCATTTCGCGTAAAATCGCGGGATTTTCTTCCTGCTGGAATACCAATAATGACTATCAAGAGCGATAAATGGATCCGCCGCATGGCGGAGAGCACCGGCATGATCGAGCCGTTCGAGCCGAAGCAGGTCCGGGAGCAGGACGGCCGCCGCATCATCTCCTTCGGCACCTCCTCGTACGGCTACGACATCCGCTGCGCCGACGAATTCAAGGTGTTCACCAACATCAACAGCACCATCGTCGACCCGAAGAACTTCGATTCGAACTCCTTCGTCGACGTCAAGAGCGACGTCTGCATCATCCCGCCGAACTCGTTCGCGCTGGCGCGCACCATCGAATACTTCCGCATCCCGCGCAACGTGCTGACCGTCTGCCTGGGCAAGTCGACCTATGCGCGCTGCGGCATCATCGTCAACGTGACGCCGTTCGAGCCGGAATGGGAAGGCTACGTGACCCTGGAGTTCTCGAACACGACCCCGCTGCCGGCCAAGATCTATGCCGGCGAGGGCTGCGCCCAGGTGCTGTTCTTCGAAAGCGACGAAGTCTGCGAGACCTCGTACAAGGACCGTGGCGGCAAGTACCAGGGCCAGCACGGCGTGACCCTGCCGAAGACCTGATCGGTCATCAGTCTTCCTGGCGCGCCGCGCGCGCCGGCAGGAAGCGCAGCACCTTCTCCTGAGCGAAGATCAGGTTCATCGTGGCCGGACGCCTGGTCGGTCGCGTTCATGCGCTGCGACGACACGCGAAAAAAAAGGCCCGGAATCGCTCCGGGCCTCTCTCGGCGGGCGGAGGGCTCGCCCCCCGCTTACGCGTCCTGCATCACGCAATCGACGAAGTAGCCGCGCTTGCCGTCGACTTCGCGCTTGACCAGGCCGTGGACGTCGGTCTCGAAGCCCGGGAAGCGTTCATTGAAGTCGCGCGCGAAGCGCAGGTAGTCGACGATGGTCTTGTTGAAGCGCTCGCCCGGGATCAGGAGCGGAATGCCCGGCGGGTAAGGCGTCAAGAGGATCGCCGTGATGCGGCCTTCCAGTTCGTCGATCGCGACGCGCTCGATTTTCCGGTGCGCCATATTGGCGAAGGCGTCCGACGGCTTCATGGCAGGCACCATGTCCGACAGGTACATCTCGGTCGTCAGGCGCGCCACGTCGCGCGACTTGTAGAAGGTGTGGATCTCGGTGCACAGGTCGCGCAGGCCGCGGGTCTCGTAGCGCGGGTTGGCCGAGGCGAACTGCGGCATCACGCGCCACATCGGCTGGTTGCGGTCGTAGTCGTCCTTGAACTGCTGCAGCGCCGTCACCAGCGTGTTCCAGCGGCCCTTGGTGATGCCGATGGTGAACATGATGAAGAACGAGTACAGGCCGCACTTCTCGATGATGACGCCGTGCTCGGCCAGGTACTTGGTGACGATCGAGGCCGGGATGCCGGTCTCGCCGAACTGGCCCGACAGGTCCAGGCCCGGGGTCACGATGGTGGCCTTGATCGGGTCGAGCATATTGAAGCCTGGCGCCAGCTTGCCGAAGCCGTGCCAGTTCTCTTCGGCGCGGATCATCCAGTCGTCCTGGGTGCCGATGCCTTCTTCCGAGAACTTATCCGGACCCCAGACCTGGAACCACCAGTCGTCGCCGAAGTCCTCGTCGACCTTCCTCATCGCGCGGCGGAAGTCCAGCGCTTCCAGGATCGATTCCTCGACCAGGGCGGTGCCGCCCGGCGCTTCCATCATGGCCGCGGCGACGTCGCACGACGCGATGATCGAGTACTGCGGCGAGGTCGAGGTGTGCATCAGGTAGGCTTCGTTGAAGGCGTCCTGGTCGAGCTTGACCGATTCGGATTCGCGCACCAGCACCTGCGATGCCTGCGACAGGCCGGCCAGCAGCTTGTGCGTCGACTGGGTCGAGAAGATCATCGACTCCTTGGCGCGCGGGCGGTCCTGGCCGATCGCGTGCATGTTCTTGTAGAAGTCGTGGAAGGTCGCGTGCGGCAGCCAGGCTTCGTCGAAGTGCAGGGTGTCGATCTTCCCGTCCAGCATTTCGCGCAGGGTCTCGACGTTGTACACGACGCCGTCGTAGGTCGACTGGGTGATGGTGAGGATGCGCGGCTTCTTGTTGACGGCGTCGCGCGCGAACGGATTCGCCTCGATCTTGCGGGCGATCGATTCGGGCGTGAACTCTTCGAGCGGGATCGGGCCGATGATGCCCAGGTGATTCCGGGTCGGCATCAGGAACACGGGGATCGCGCCGCACATGATGATCGAGTGCAGGATCGACTTGTGGCAGTTGCGGTCCACGACGACGATGTCGCCCGGCGCCACGGTCGAGTGCCACACCATCTTGTTCGAGGTCGAGGTGCCGTTGGTCACGAAGTAGCAGTGGTCGGCGCTGTAGATGCGCGCGGCGTTGCGCTCGGACTTGGCCACCGGGCCGGTGTGATCGAGCAGCTGGCCCAGTTCCTCGACCGCGTTGCAGACGTCGGCGCGCAGCATGTTCTCGCCGAAGAACTGGTGGAACATCTGGCCGATCGGCGACTTCAGGAAAGCCACGCCGCCCGAGTGGCCCGGGCAGTGCCACGAATAGGAGCCGTCGTAGGCGTAGTTGACCAGCGCGCGGAAGAACGGCGGCGCCAGGCTGTCGAGGTAGGCCTTGGCCTCGCGGATGATGTGGCGCGCCACGAATTCCGGGGTGTCCTCGAACATGTGGATGAAGCCGTGCAGCTCCTTCAGGATGTCGTTCGGGATGTGGCGGCTGGTGCGGGTCTCGCCGTAGATATAGATCGGGATGTTGGCGTTCTTGTGACGGATTTCCTTCACGAAGGCGCGCAGGCCGGTCAGCGCGAAATCGGTCTCTTCGAGCGAGCCGCCGCCGAATTCCTCGTCGTCGATCGACAGGACGAAGGCCGATGCGCGCGATTGCTGCTGGGCGAACTGGGACAGGTCGCCATAGCTGGTCACGCCGACGACCTCCATGCCTTCCTGTTCCATCGCGGCCGCCAGGGCGCGAATGCCGAGACCGGAGGTGTTCTCCGAGCGGAAGTCCTCATCGATGATGACGATAGGGAAACGAAATTTCATGGACAGCTCCAAAACGAAGCGCCGTGGAAGCGGCAGGTCCGCCGGTCATTCCGGGGGAGCTGGCCGCCGCGCACGGCACCGTAGAAAAATGAGAAGCGGATTTTCGCAGAAAACGCGGGTCCCGGTGCAAGTTTTTTTGCTAGGTTAGCCACTGTTCCGGAAGGGTGGCGCACTCTAGTCGATTCTTCGGCCCGCGCGCCGGATGCCCTCGGTCAGCAGCGCCGCCGCCAGCGCGCCGACCAGCGGGATCGGCGACAGCGCGGTGACGCTGCCGTGCACGAAGGCGAACAGCCCCAGCGTGATGCCGAAGGCCGCCACCGCGCCGGTGAGCGTGAGCAGCCAGGTGCGGCGCGCCAGCAGCGCGACGGCGGCCAGCGAGATCGCGATCTGCTGGGCCACCGAGGCCGCGGCCCACTGGCGCTGGCGGTGCAGGGCTTCCTCGGAGCGGCGGTTCGACTCGCTCGACGCCGCTTCCCAGCGCTCGGCTTCCTTGCGGATGACGTCCTTCTCTTCGCGGTAGCGCTCGGCCTCGCCGCGGTAGCGCGCGCCGTCGACCCCGGGCAGGGTCGCGGCCAGCTCGGCCAGGTTCTGACGGCTCGACTTGGCCTGGTAGTGGCTCCAGGCATTGGCGGCGCTGGTCTTTTCCATCGCCGCCTGGGTCTTGTGCAGGCTGGCGTCGTTGTGCGACGAGGTGCCCAGGAAGGCGAACAGGGTGCCGAGCGTGGCCAGCACCGCGATCAGTACCGCGACGCGGGCGGCGAATCCGTCGCCGCCGCGCGAGCCCGGTGGGCGTGCGGTTTCGCTCATCAGGCGGCCCTGCGTTCGTAGGTCACGAAGGCATAGTCGAATCCCTGCTCTTCGGCGCGGTGGGTTTCGCGCGCGGTCTCGACCCATACGTCCGGGTCGATCGGCGGGAAGAAGGCATCGCAGCGGAAGGCGTGGTCGATGTGGGTGACGATCATGGCGTCGGCGACGTTCATGGCTTCGATGAAGACCTGGGCGCCGCCGATGATGCTGGCCGGCTCGCCATCGAGCAACGCGATGGCGGCGCCCAGCGAGGCCGCGCTGTCGACGCCTTCGTGCGACCAGCCGGCATTGCGGGTGACCACGATGTTGCGGCGCTTGGGCAGCGGGCGGCCGATCGAGTCGAAGGTCTTGCGGCCCATGATGATGGGCTTGCCCAGGGTGACGCGCTTGAAGTGCGCCAGGTCTTCGGGCAGGTGCCAGGGCAGCTGGTTGTCCAGGCCGATGCCGTTGTTGGCGTCGACCGCGACCACGAGGGTCAGGCGGGGCGCGCTGTTCATACGGCCACCGGCGCCTTGATCGCGGGATGCGGATCGTAACCCGTGATCTCGAAGTCCTCGAAGCGGTAGTCGAACAGCGAGTCCGGCTTGCGCTTGATCTCGAGGCGCGGCAGCGCGCGGGTCTCGCGCGACAGCTGCAGCTCGACCTGCTCCATGTGGTTCGAATACAGGTGGCAGTCGCCGCCGGTCCAGACGAAGTCGCCCACCTCCAGGCCCGCCTGCTGCGCCATCATGTGGGTCAGGATCGCGTACGAGGCGATGTTGAAGGGCACGCCCAGGAAGATGTCGGCGCTGCGCTGGTACAGCTGGCAGGACAGCTTGCCGTCGGCCACGTAGAACTGGAACAGCGCATGGCAGGGCGGCAGCTTCATCTGCGGCACGTCGGCCACGTTCCAGGCCGAGACGATCATGCGGCGCGAGTCGGGCGTGGTGCGGATCTGGTCGAGCACCTGCGCGATCTGGTCGATGTGTTCGCCCGACGGGGTCGGCCAGTTGCGCCACTGGTAGCCATAGATCGGGCCCAGGTTGCCTTCTGCGTCGGCCCATTCGTCCCAGATGCTGACGCCGTTCTCCTTCAGGTAGGCGATATTGGTCGAGCCCTGCAGGAACCAGATCAGTTCATGGATGATCGACTTCAGGTGCACCTTCTTGGTGGTGAGGAGCGGGAAGCCTTCCTGCAGGTCGAAGCGCATCTGGTAGCCGAACACCGAGCGGGTGCCGGTGCCGGTGCGGTCGGTCTTGATGGCGCCATGCTCTTTCACATGGCGCATGAATTCGAGATATTGGCGCATTGCGTTACGGTTTCGGAGAATCTGTCATTTTAGCATTCGCCACCAGTGCCGCGGCAAACCGCCGCAGCGCTTCGCGCACCGTTTCGTCGGACATCGACAGCAGGTTGTCGCCGACGTAGATCTCGACGACGCTCGACGCCGGCAGCGCGCCATGCACGGCGCGGTTGAACATCCAGATGCCGTGCTCGCGCGCCAGCGCATCGCGCACCGCCAGCGCGCGCTCGCGGTCGACCGGCAGGTGGACATGCAGCATATTGGATTGAGGCGCGGCGGGATTGACGCGCAGTTCGGGATGCGCGCGCAAGGCCTGGTAAAGAAAGCGGGTGCGCTCGAAATACGCCGGCATCGCCGCCAGCCGCTCGTCGAACTGCATCGCCGCCGCCACGATGTAGGGCGAGCGGTGGATGACGTTGCCGCCCTGGCGCCGGAACCACTCGGCGCAGCGATCCACGAAGGCGCGGCTGCCGAGCAGCATGGCGCCGCCCAGCCCGCCGATGCCCTTGTACAGCGACACGTACACCGAATCGAAGCCGGCCGCGATCTCGGCCACGCCGCGGCCATGACCGGCTTGCGCCTCCCACAGGCGCGCGCCATCCATGTGCAGGTGGATGCCGCGGCTGCGGCAGTGGCGCTTGATCGCTTCCAGCTCGTCCCAGCTTGATAGCTGGCCGCCGATCTCGCGCATCGGGATCTCGAGGCCAACGGCGCCGAGGCGGTCCGGCACCGCCGCCAGGTCGGCCTCGACCCAGGGGCGGTGACGGTCGCCCACGGACAGCGCCTGGAAATGGTCCAGCATCTGGTAGTTGGAACGTTCGTGAACGAAGATGTGCGAGGTCGGATGCAGGGCCACCAGGCGGCTGCCCCGGTCCGACGCCCCGAGCCGCAGCGCCGTGACCTGGGCCATGGTGCCGCTGATGCAGAACACGGCCGCCTCGAAGCCCAGCAGGGCGGCGACCTTGCGTTCGAAGTCCTGGATCAGGGCGCCGTTGCCATAGACGTCGTGGTCGACGTCGTGCTCCTCGCACCAGGCGGCCATGGCGGCGAACAGTTCGGCCGGACGCCGCTGGCGATGGCCGGGGAAGATGGTGTGGCAGCGGCGCTGCAGGTCGGTGTCGGACAAAACGGGCTCCTGGAAGGCGAGCCGTTACTGTACACCGCCGCCGGCGCGGTTCAAAGAACCGCATGGGGAGCTCTGAGAAACTCAGTTCGCGATCAGCGCGCGGCGGGCAGGGGCCGCCAGCGTGGCGGCCTCGCGCTCGTCGGCCAGGCGGAAGCGGCGCACCGAACGCGCCAGCGCGTCGGCCTGCTCGTGCATGGCCTGGGCGGCGGCGCTGGCCTCTTCGACCAGGGCCGCGTTCTGCTGGGTCACGGTGTCCATCTCGACCACCGAGCGGTTGATCTCTTCGATGCCCTGCGTCTGTTCCTGGCTGGCGCTGCTGATCTCGGACATGATGTCGGTCACGCGCTGCACGCTGTCCAGCACTTCCTGCATCGTGACACCGGCCTGGGCGACCAGCTGGCTGCCGGCATCGACTTCGCTGTTGGACGCTTCGATCAGGACCTTGATCTCCTTGGCGGCGGCGGCCGAGCGCTGGGCCAGGTTGCGCACCTCGCTCGCCACGACCGCGAAGCCGCGGCCCTGTTCGCCGGCGCGCGCCGCCTCCACGGCCGCATTCAGCGCCAGGATATTGGTCTGGAACGCGATGCCGTCGATGACGCTGGTGATGTCCGAGATCTTGCGCGACGCCTGGGAAATCGAATCCATGCGCGCCACCACCTGCGACACCGTGCTGCCGCCTTTCTGGGCGACTTCGGACGCGCTGCGGGCCAACTGGTCGGCCTGGCGCGCATTGTCGGCGTTCTGGCGCACGGTCGTGGTCAGCTGGTCCATCGACGAGGCGGTGGTGGCCAGGCTGGCCGCCTGTTCCTCGGTGCGGCTGCACAGGTCGAGGTTGCCGGTCGAGATTTCCTGCGAGGCGGTGGCGATGTGCTCGGCGCCGTCGCGCACCTGGCCGACCACGCTCGAGAGGCGCGCGCCGATCTCGTTGATGGCGCCGGTGAGGCGGCCGATCTCGTCGTCGCGGCGCGCCTTGACCTGGGCGGTCAGGTCGCCGTCGGCGATGCGGGCGGCGACCGCCTGCACTTCGGCCAGCGGACGGGTGACGGTGGCGCGCACCAGGAAGTACAGCACGCTGGCCAGCACGGCGAGCGCCGCCAGGCCGAACAGGATGAAGCGGTTGCGCAGCTCGGTTGCGGCGGCGGTGATCTCGTCGCGGTAGGTGCCGCCGGCGATGACCCAGTTCCAGTCCTTCATCTCGGAATAGGCCGCGAATTTTTCGCGTGCCTGGAGCTCGCCCGGATTCTGCCAGTCGTAGCTGATCGTGCCCTCCTTCTTCTCCAGCATTTCCTTGATGAAGGCATGGCCGTCGGCCGACTGGCTGTCGAGGATGTTCTCGCCTTCCTTGCTCGGGTGGACGATCAGGTCGCCATAGGTCTTCGGCGCCGACGACAGCACGAAGAAGTAGCCGGTCTCGCCGACCTTGACGGCGCGGATGCGCTCCTTCAGGGCGGCCACGTCGGCGGTGATGTCGACGCCGACGTAGAGCGCGCCGACCACCTTGCCGGAGGCGTCGCGCACCGGCTCGTACTGGGTGATGAACTGCTTGCCGAACAGCGTGGTCAGGCCCACGTAGTTGCGGCCGGCGCGCAGCGCCGGGTAGGCCGGCGAGGCCTTGTCGAGGGCGGTGCCGACCGCGCGCTCGCCGTTTTCCTTCTTGACCGACGTCGACACGCGCACGAAGTCTTCGCCGGACGCGGCGAAGATGGTGGCGTTGCCGCCGGTGCGTTCGGTGAAGGCGTCCGGGGCGCTGAAGTCGAGGTTGAGCGCTTGGCCGGCCACGCTCAGGGTCGGCACCTGGCGGCCGCCGATGTCGACGGTGGTCGCTTCGTCAAGCGCGAAGTCGCCCGGCAGGCCGGCGCGGAAGATGCGGCCGAAGCTGACCGCCTGGCTGCTGACGGTCTTGTTGAACAGCTCGACGGTGCTGGAGACGCCGTGCAGCTCGTTCCTCACGCTGTCGATGGCGCGCCGTTCCAGCATGCCGAAGGTCAGGACGGTGATGGTCGCGATCAGGGCGGCAATGATGGCGCCGGCCAGCAAAAAGGTGACGGCGCTGATGCGCGTGCCAACATTCCAGCTGGCTGGACTAAATTTGCGGTTGCTCATTTATAGCGAGGAAAAATAGAGGGATATAAGCCGCGATCATACCTCGCAAACTTTTCCTACCGCAATATTTAGTGAGTTTTGGAATGCTACCTGGTCGCTCTGTAACAACAGCTTGATGGATTGCTACGTGATACTACGGATTGCCCGGAGCGCCTCGTCATGCTGCCACCGGCGCATGGGTCTGGAACTGCAGCGCAGCCAGGTTGGCATACACGCCACGCAGGGCGATCAGCTCGGCGTGGGTGCCGGATTCGACGATCCGGCCTTCGTCCAGCACGATGATGCGGTCGGCCCGCTGCACGGTGGCCAGGCGGTGGGCGATGATGATGGTGGTGCGGCCGACCATCGCCGCTTCGAGCGCGCGCTGGACCAGGCGTTCGGATTCGGCGTCGAGCGCGCTGGTGGCTTCGTCCAGCAGCAGCAGCGGCGGGTTCTTGAGCAGGGCGCGCGCGATCGCGATGCGCTGGCGCTGGCCGCCCGACAGGCGCACCCCGCGCTCGCCCAGGAACGACGCGTAGCCTTGCGGCAGGCGCTCGATGAAATCGTGGGCCGCGGCCATCCTGGCCGCCGCGATCACCTCGTCGTCGCTCGCGTCCGGACGGCCGTAGCGGATGTTTTCCATGGCGTCGAGCGAGAAGATCACGGTATCTTGCGGCACGATGCCGACCGCGCCGCGCAGCGTCTGCAGCGCCAGGTCACGCACGTCCACGCCGTCGAGGCGGATGCTGCCGGCCTGCGGATCGTAGAAGCGCAGCAGCAGCTGGAACAGGGTGGTCTTGCCGGCGCCGGAAGGGCCGACCACGGCCACCGTCTCGCCGGGGCGGATCTCGAGCGCGAGATGCGACAGGGCGGCTTCGTCCAGGCGCGACGGATAGGCGAAGGTCACGTCGTCGAGCGTCACGCGGGCGCCATTCTCGGTGCGCGCGGGCAGGTTTTTGGGTTGCAGCGGATCCTGGATCTCGGATTGCGCGCCGAGCAGTTCGAGCAGGCGTTCGGTGGCGCCGGCGGCGCGCTGGGCGTCGCCCATCACTTCCGACAGGGCGCCGACCGAACCGGCCACGATGCCGGCGTACAGGATGAACTGGCCCAGGTCGCCGCCGGTCATGGTGCCTTCGAGCACGGCGTGTGCGCCGAGCCACAGCACGAACACGATGGCGCCGAACACCAGCACGATGGCCAGCATGGTGAGCGTGGCGCGGGCGCGGATGCGGCGCATCGCGGTGCTGAAGGCGCCTTCGACTTCCCTCGAGAAGCGGCCCGATTCATGGCCCTCGCGGGTAAATGCCTGCACGGTCGGCATCGCGTTCAGGATCTCGCCGGCCACCGCCGAGGCGTCGGCGATGCGGTCCTGCGAATCGCGCGACAGCTTGCGCACGCGGCGCCCGAACAGCACGATCGGCAGCACCACCAGCACCAGCAGGCCCAGGATGATGGAGGTCAGGCGCGGGCTGGTCACGAACAGCATCACCAGGCCGCCGAAGAACAGCAGCGTGTTGCGCAGCGCCAGCGAGATGCTGGTGCCGACCACGGTCTGGATCAGGGTGGTGTCGGTGGTCAGGCGCGACAGCACTTCGCCGGTGCGGGTGGTCTCGAAGAATTCGGGGCTCTGGCGCACCACGTGGCCGTAGACGCTGCTCCTGATATCCGCGGTGACGCGCTCGCCCAGCCACGACACCATGTAGAAGCGCGCCGCGGTGGCCACCGCGAGCACCGCGGCGACGCCGAACAGGGCCAGGAAGGTGGCGTTGATGTGTTCCAGGCTGCCGCCTTCGATCGCGGCGCCGGCGGCCGCGCTGGCTGAAGCTGCGCCGAAGCCCAGGTCGATCATCTGCTTGAAGGCCGCCGGGATCGCCAGGGTGGCGCCGGCGGCGAACAGCAGCGCGATGCCGGCCAGCAGGAACTGGCGGCGATAGGGACGCAGGAAGGGGCTCAAGCCCCTGAGGGTGGCCAGGCTGCTCTTGCGGGATGATTCTGGGTCGGTCTTGCTGGTGTTACGGGTGGTCATCGTGTTTTGGCGTGTCGGTCGTTCTTGTTATCGTTATTGTTATTAAAGCTTCATGGGTTGCACATAGCCGGTCATCTCGAGGTAGCCGCGGCCCACCCGGCGGCCGTTCTGCTGGATCGTGACCGCGCCTTCCCAGTACACGGCGCCGGTCGAGCGGCGCGAGTCGAGTTCCTGGTCTTGCTGCAGCGGCACCACCTGCCAGGCCTGGCCGCCCGTGCTGATCGTGGTCGCGATCGGATACGTGGCGCCGGTGCGCGGCGATTTCCAGTGCGTCTGCGGCGCGAAGGTGATCTGCTCGGGCGCGTAGTGCAGCACCTTGCCGGCCTTGTCGCGCCGGGTGGCGTGCGCCCATAGTTTACCACCTTGGCGGTCGCGGATCTGGAAAGCCATCAGGGCGCCGCCGTCGTCGAGGTTGGCGCCGACCCAATCCCAGCCCACGGCGTCCGGCTGCAGCGCCTCGCTCGACCATTCGTGGTCGAGCCACGCGCTGCCGCTCACCTGCGTGGCCGCCATGCCGGCGCGGCCGACCGTGCCGCTCACTTCCAGGTGCGGTTCGCTGTAGTAGTAGCTCGCGTGCCGGGCGCTGGGACCCTTGCGCGAATAGCCGCCCTGGCCCTGCACCAGCACCGGCTGGGTCGGGCGCAGGCGCAGTTCGAGCGTCAGCTGGTTGGAGCGGACGGTGACCCGGTAGACGCCGCCCGCATCGCGGACCATGCGCCAGTCGTCGAGTTTGAGGTCGGTGTTGCCGGGCCGCGCCCAGGCCATGCTGAAGCCCTCGCGCGCGCTGCGCTCGTCGTGCACCAGGCGGCCGACCTGGGGATCGGACAGCGCCGCGTGGCCGATCACCAGCTGGCGCGGCGCGAAATGGCTCGGGTTGGCGTTGTCGGCGCCGGTGCGGCTGCGAAAGAAGGTGACCTGGAAGCCGAGCGGGCGCTTGTCGGGCGTCTCGACCCAGCCGGTGACGTACCACCACTCGGTGCGAAACTCCGGATGGGCGCCGTAGTCGCGCGGGAACGACAGGCCGGCGCCCGGGGTGACCGGCGCATACACGGGCGCCGCGGCATGGGCAGACAGCGACAGCAAGACCAACAGGCACAGAATAAAACGCATTACCAATCCTCTCTGACCGCGCGCACCGGGCCGCCGGACAATGCCTGGCGTCCCGAGACGAGCGCGGTAGCAACCGATGCAGCGACCAGCACCGCGGCCACGCTGCCGAGCAGGGGCCAGGGCAGGTGCAAGCCCATGGTCCAGTGGAAGGACTGCGGGTTGATCACGTACACCAGGATCAGGCTGATCACCAGCCCGAGCGCGAAACCGGCGACGACGCCGAGGCCTGTCAGCAACCCGCCCTCGAAGGCGAGCAGTTGCAAGACCTGGCGCCGGGTGACGCCGACGTGGCGCAGCATACCGAATTCTCGCGCCCTTGCCAAAGTCTGGGCCGAAAAACTCGCCGCGATGCCCGACAGGCCGATGGCGATCGCGATCGCCTCGAGCAGGTAAGTGACGGCGAAACTGCGGTCGAAGATCTTGAGGCTGGTGGCGCGGATGTCGCCGGGCCGCATCAGGTTCAGCGAGGGTCCGAACGGCAGCGCGCGCAGGCTGCCTTCCAGCGTCGCGGCGTCCACGCCGCGCGCGCTCCACAGGGCGGCGTCGGTGACCTCGCGCTCGCCCGTCAGCCGGCGGTAGTCCTGCAGCTGGATCACGACCGAGCCGCCCTGGTTGGCGTAGTCGCGCCAGGCGCCGGCGACGAAGAACTCCACCTGCGCCCCGCCAAGGGGCAGGCGAAGGCGCTGCCCTACGCGGGCGCCGTACAGGTCGAGCATCGCCTCCGACACCCAGGCGGGGCGGCTGCCTGGCGGGATTGGCGCCGATTGACCGACCAGGTACAGCAGGCGCGCCGGATCGCTGGCGTCAATGTCGCGGGCGATGACGACGACCGGCGGCCGCTCGGGCGCGAGCGACACGCGCCGGGTGCGCAAGAATTGCGCTTTCTCGACGCCTGGAAGATCGATCAGCGCGGCCTGCTGCTCGCCGCTCAGGAAGCCGGTGGCGCCGGCATCGACCGTGCGCACGTACAGGTCGGCCGGCAGGATGTGGCCCATCCAGTCGTCGACCGAGACCCGAAAGCTCGACACCATGATCCCCATCGCCACCATCAGGCTGAAGCTGGCCAGGATGCCGCCCAGGGCGATCGAGGCCTGGCCCGGCGCGTTGGCCAGGCGCGCCAGCGACAGCGCCAGCACCGCCGGACTGCGCTTGCGCCGCCCGAGGAAGGCTGCGAGCGCGCGGAAGGTTAGCGCCGCGAAGCGCGGCATCAGGCCGATGCCGCCGACCAGCAGCAGGGCGATCGCCAGGTAGCCGAACAGCGGCAGCTCGAACACCGGCGGCGCGAAGGCGAACAGCGCGGCCAGCGCCAGGCACACGAGCGAGGGCCAGACCCGTGCCAGGCGCGTGAGCGGCGCCTCGTCGGCCCCGGACTTGATGGCCACCGCCGGCCGCGCGCGCGCCGCCTCCCAGGCCGGCGCCAGGCAGCCCAGCAGGGCCACGCCCAGGCCCAACGCGAAGAACACCAGGGCGGCGCCGGGCGTGAACGCGACCTGCGGGCGGATGCCGGGGAAGTAGCCGGCGCCGAGGTCGCCGCCAAAGAAATGCAGTGCCGCGGCGGCCAGCGCATAGCCGGCGCCGATGCCGAGCAGCGCCCCGAGCACGCCCAGGCTGCCCCCTTCGAGCAGCACCTGGCGCAGCAACTGGCCGCGCTCCAGGCCCAGCACCCGCAGCAGCGCGAACTGGCTGCGGCGGCGCATCACCGACAGCGCCTGCGTCGAAAACACGAGGAAGGCGCCGGTGAACAGCGCCACCAGCGCCAGCACGGTCAGGTTGACGCGGTAGGCGCGGCTCATGTTGGCGGTGCGGCTTTCCTGGTCGGCGTCGTTCGGCTGGCCGACCGTGAAGCGGCCCGGCCAGGTGGTGTCGAGTTGGGCGGCGAGATTGCGCTGGAAGGCGGCGCGGTCGACGCCGTCGCGCAATTTGAGGTCGACCCGCGACAGCTGGCCGAGCCGGTTGAGGCGCCACTGGGCGGCGCCGATGTCCATCACCGCCAGGCGCTGGCCGGCGCGGGCACGCTGGACCGGCCCGGCCACGCGCAGGGCGACCACCCCGGTGCCGGCGCGCAGCGCCAGGGTGTCGCCGCGCCGCTTGTTCAGCCAGGCCTCGGCCGCCGGCGACAGAAAGAGCGCGTCGTCGGCCAGGATGTCGAGCCGGCGGCCCGGGCCCGTCACGCCGAGCAGGTCGGGCGAGATGGCGCCGGCGCGAAACGGATCGATGCCGATGATGCGGAGCAGCCCCTCGGCCCCCGGCACGCCGGCCTGGACGTCGAGGATGGGCGAGGCCAGCGCCACCTCGGGATGTTCGGCCAGGAAGGGATAGACGGATTCGTCGAACAGTGGCTCGCGGCCCTGGACCTGGATGTCGGCCTGGCCCGACAGGCTCTTGACGGCGGCCGAGAATTCATTGAAGGCGGCGGCGTTGATCAGGTGGATGGCGAAGCCCATCGCCACCCCGACGGCGATTGCCGCGATGGCGACCAGCGCCCGCACCGGATGCGCGCGCCACTCGCCGAGGAGCAGCCAGCGCGACAGCCGGCTCAGGCCGGGCATTCCACCGCCAGCGTTTCGGCCTGGCGCCGCGCCTTGATCCGCGCCGCCTCCTTGGCGTCGCCGCGCGCGCGCGCCAGGTCTTCCTCGAGCCACTGGCGCTGCAGGCGCAGCTTGTCGCAGCGCTTGCGCAGGGCCAGCGCTGCGCGCCGGGCGCGTTCGCCGTCGCGTTCTTCGCGCAGGGTCTGGTCAGCGCGTTGCTTGTCGATACCCATGGCCAGGTCGCGCGCGCGATCCAGGCGCGCCAGCGTTTCGGGATCGGGCGGCGGCGCGGCGCGCACGGGCAACTCCGCGCCGGCGCCGGGGCAGGGGCGGTCGGCGTAGGTCACGCGCCCACTCTCCTGGCATTTGTAGATGGCGCCAGCGGCCTGGGCCTGGCACAGGATGCAGGCCGTGGCGATCGAGAGCAAGCGGTGCATGCGCGACTCCTGGTCATAGTATCTTCCCAGGATTCATGATGCCGAGCGGGTCGAGCGCGGCTTTGATGGCACGCATCATGCCAAGTTCGACCGGCGACTTGTAGTGCGCCAGTTCTTCGCGCTTGAGCATGCCGATGCCGTGTTCGGCCGAGATCGAGCCGCCGGAATCCACGACCAGGTCGTGCACGATGCGGTTGACCAGCGCCTGGTTTTCCAGGAAGGCCGCGTGCGACTCCCCGGCCGGCGGCGCCACGTTGTAGTGCAGGTTGCCGTCGCCCAGGTGGCCGAAGGTCACCGGCTGGCAGCCGGGAAAAGCTGCCTGCAGCGCGGCGTCGGCGCGCGCGATGAAGTCGGGGATGCGCGACACCGCCAGCGAAATATCGTGCTTGATGTTCTTGCCGGCCGCCGCCTGCGCCAGCGGGATGTGCTCGCGCAGCCGCCACAGGTCCAGGGCCTGCTTGTGCGAGGTCGCCACCACGGCGTCGCGCGCGGCGCCGGCCTCCAGTGCCTCGCCTATGCCCGATTCCAGCAGGCCGTGGGCGTGTTCATCGGATTCATTGCTCGAGAGCTCGACCAAGGCGTATTGCGGATGCCGATCCGCGAACGGCCGCGGCAGGTCGGGAAATTGCGCCGCGACCAGGTCCAGGCAAAACGCGGACATCAGCTCGAAGCCGGTCAGCGCCGCCCCGCAGCGCGCCTGCAGCAGGCCGAGCAGATCGACGGCCTGGCGCGGTGAGTCGAGGGCGACCAGCGCGGTGAGGGCGGCGCGCGGCGCCGGGTACAGTTTCAGCACCGCCGCCGTGATCACGCCCAGCGTGCCTTCGGCGCCGATGAAGAGCTCGCGTAGCGCATAGCCGGTATTGTCCTTGCGCAGGCCGCGCAAGCCGTCCCAGATCTCGCCCTGGGCGTTGACGACTTCGAGGCCCAGGCACAGCTCGCGGGTATTGCCGTAGCGTAGGACGGCGGTGCCGCCGGCATTGGTCGACAGGTTGCCGCCGATCGTGCAGCTGCCTTCGGCCGCCAGCGACAGCGGATACAGCATCCCGGCCTCGCTCGCCGCAGCCTGCACATCGGCCAGGATGCAGCCGGCCTCCACCGTCATGGTGCGGTTCAGGGGATCGATGGCGCGGATGCGGTTCAGGCGCCGCAGCGACAGCACGATGGCCCGGCCCGAGGTGTCCGGGACGCTGCCCATGACCAGGCCGGTGCGCCCGCCTTGCGGGACGATCGGCACGCGCGCCGCAGCGCAGGCGGCGACGATGGCGGCCACTTGCGCGGTGTCGGATGGCAGGACCACCGCCAGGCCGCGTCCGTTGTAGCGGCCGCGCCAGTCCGCCATGAACGGCGCCATGGCGGCCTCGTCGGTGATCACGTGGGCGTCGCCGGCGATCGCGCGGCAGCGCGCCAGCAGGGCATCGGGGCACGGCTCAGCCATGCGGCACTTTGACCTTGTCCAGCAATTCCTTGGCCAGGCGCTGCGCCTCTTTCTTGTAGGGGCGCAGGTAGAGCAGGGCGCAGAAGTAATACACCACGACCAGGGCGATCTCGCCGATGGCCATGTGGCGCGAGGCCGGACTCTGGTCGGCCCAGGCGCGCACCACGCCTTCGGCAAAATAGATCAGGATCAGCATCGACGACCATTGCAGGGTGTACAGGTCGCGCTTGATGACGCCGCGCAGCGGCAACAACAGGGGCAAAGCCTTCAGGGCCAGCAGCCAGCTACCAGGCTGCAGGGGCGCCACGTAGGCTTCCCAGGCGACCAGCCAGCCGATCAGCCAGATCAGGCTGGCGATCGCTCCCACGTGAAAGACTTTTTTCCCTGTTCCCATCAGCGGTTTCCCTGCAGTTTCAGGGCCGCCTCTGCCAGGCGGCGACCGAGCGCTATCGCCAGCGTACGCTCTTCTTCGGTAACGGGGCGCTTGCCATCGACGCCGGCCCAGTGGGTCGCGCCGTAGGGGCTGCCGCCGCTGGCGGTGTTCATCAGTTCGGGATGGGTGTAGGGCAGGCCCATCACCATCATCCCGTGGTGCAGCAAGGGGATCATCATCGACAGCAGGGTCGCTTCCTGGCCGCCGTGCAGGCTGCCGGTGGAGGCGAAGACCACGGCCGGCTTGCCGGACAGCGACCCGTTGACCCATTCGGTCGCGGTGCCGTCGAGGAAGTATTTCATGCTCGCGGCCATATTGCCGAAGCGCGTAGGCGAGCCCAGCGCCAGGGCAGCGCATTCGCGCAGGTCGTCCAGTTCGACATAGGGCGAGCCCTGGTCGGGAATCCCGGGCGCGGTCGCTTCGGCCACCGACGACACCGGCGGCACGGTGCGCAGCCGGGCCTCGGCCCCCGGCACGCTGTCGATGCCCTGGGCGATCAGTTCGGCCAGCTTGCGCGTGGCGCCATGGCGCGAATAGTAGAGGACGAGGATGCTCAGTGGGGTCATGTTCATCCTTGGTATTATAGTGCGGTTTGTTGAAATGACATGCTGGCGACGATGACGAATACGGTAAATCCAACACCATGGTGAACAAGACGGTGACCGGGGCGGTGAGTGGCTTGTCGCGCGCGAGTGGCGAGTTCGCGGGTGGCGGCGCCGAGCGTGGCCTGACCTGGCCCGAGGCGCGCGACCTGGTGCGCTTCGCCGTGCGTCGTCTGCGCGAAGAGCGCCTGCCGCAGGTGGCGGGCAGCCTGACCTTCACCACGACCCTGGCCCTGGTGCCGTTGCTCACCATCGTGCTGGCGATCTTTACCATGTTCCCGGCCTTCGGCCAGGTGCGCGAGATGATCGACGCCTGGTTCGTGCAGAACCTGATGCCCAAGGCCATCGCCAGCACCATCAGCGGCAACCTGACCCAGTTCGCCGACAAGGCCAAGGGGCTGTCGGCCCTCGGGGCGGTGGCGCTGCTGTTCACCACGGCCGCCACGATGAGCCTGATCGAGCGCGTGTTCAACCAGATCTGGAGCGTGCGCCAGCCGCGCCCGCTTCCTCAGCGCCTGCTGGTCTACTGGGCCCTGCTGACGCTGGGGCCGCTGCTGTTCGGCCTGTCGATCAGTTTCACCTCGCAACTGGTGGACGTGACCGGCGGCCTGGAGCAGGGCGCCTCCCTGCTCGGCACCCTGTTCTTCACCCTGGCCTCGGTGGCGGTCACCACCGCCGGCTACACCTTGCTGTACGTCGTGGTGCCCAACCGCAAGGTGGCCTGGCGCGACGCGTTCTGGGGCGCGCTGGCGGCGGCGATCGCCTTCGAGATCGCCAAGCGCGGCTTCGGCCTGTTCATCCGCCAGTTCCCGACCTACGCCATCATCTATGGCGCGCTGGCGGCGCTGCCATTGTTCCTGGTCTGGATCTATGTCACCTGGATGATCACGCTGGTCGGCGCGGTATTGACGGCGGCGCTGCCGGTGGTCAAGCATGAACGCTGGTGGTACCAGCCGGCGCCGGGTGGCGCCTTCGTCGACGCGATGTCGGTGCTCAAGGTGTTGTACGGCAGCGCGAAGCTGAGCGGCAATGCGCTGGTGGCGAGCAGCACGATCCGCGATCACACCCGGATCGGCTACGACGAGCTGGGCCGCCTGCTGGACCGGATGGTGATCGAGGGCTGGGTCGGCCGGGTGCAGGACGACGCCCCGGCGCGGGCCGGCTGGCGTTTCAACCGCGGCGGCAGCCAGGAGAACTGGGTGCTGCTGGCCGATCCGGCGAGCCTGCGCCTGGCCGACGTCTACCGGCTGTTCGTGTTCGACTGCGCGGCGGCGGAAGGCGCGCAGCGCGAAGAGGGCGGGCCGGACACGCCGCTGGCGCTCGACGTCGGCAACCTCGCGCGCCAGGTCGAGGAGGCGGTCGAGGCGGGGCTGGAGCAGACGCTGGCGGCGCACTTCGGCGATCCCGAAGATGCCGTGCTGGCGGACATCGAGGCGCGCGCTACCAGCTGAGCTTGCCGTCGTGACGGCGCTTTCTTGACTCACGCTATGTTTTGACGCGTTGGCCGGGCCGGCGATATTGCCTCCGGCGACACTCACGCTTAGGCTGAAGACACTGTCCGGAAATCAATACCGGGCGTGTTTTTCCAGCCAGGAGTGATGATGAACACCATGCGGATGCCAACCCCGGCGAGATGGCGCTCACGCGATATTCGGCCACGACAAGCTCACCATCGACGAGGTCACGTCCGCCATCACCGCCTTCGAGGAAACGCTGGTCACGCCCAATGCGCGCTTCGACAAGTGGCTGCAGGGGGACAAGACGGCGATCAATGCGCAGGAGTTGCGGGGCTACGAGTTGTTCAAGAGCAGCGGCTGCATCGCCTGCCACAACGGCCCGAACGTCGGCGGCGTCTCGTTCCAGAAGATGGGCCTGATCGAAGCCTGCAAGACGACCAGCACGGCCGAAGGCCGCTTTGCCGTCACCAAGCAGGACATCGACCGCTTCTATTTCAAGGTGCCGACCTTGCGCAACGTCGAGCTGACCTATCCCTATTTCCATGACGGCGCGGCCGATACCCTGGGCCAGGCCGTGGACACGATGGGCCGCCTGCAACTGGGCAGGAAGTTCAGCGAGGCCGAGATCGCCGACGTGGTCGCCTTCCTGAAGACGCTGACCGGCGAGCAGCCCCGGGTCGTGCTGCCGATCCTGCCGCCGTCGAGCGACGCGACCAAGCGGCCTCAGCCTTTCGACTGAGTGGGCAGCTGGGTTGGCGTTCTGGTCAAAGCGAAGCCGGGGTGGCTTTCAGATGCTGGTCGAAGAATTCGATGACGCTGGCGTTCATGCGCGCATGGAAGGCTGGCCGGTCGAATCCCTCGCCATCGTCGCACAGCGCCGGTGGTCCCAGGACGCCGCACGGCACCAGGAATGAAAAATGTCCGGCCCCGGGAACCGAGTGGAATTGTGCGCGCTCGCCCAGCGCATCGCGCAGCGGCTTGCTGTTGCTGGCATAGCTGACGAGCCGATCCTGCTCGCCACTCCACAGCTGGACGGGCACGCGGACGTCCCGCAAGGCATCCGGTCCCATCAGGAAGCCCAGGCCGGGCGCCGCCACGACCAGGGCCTTGATTCGTGGATCATGGGAATAGTTGTTGCCCAGTTGCGCTGCCTCGGGGTCCAGCAGCGGAGAGTGCCCGTCCCGGAACAGCTGGCAAACGAACTCGGGCGTCTCGGCGCAATGGTGTGCAATCTGGCGCAGGTCCGGCCGGGCGCCGGCGGAGGCCAGCAACGTGGCGCCGCCCGCGGAGAACCCATACGCCCCGATCCGGCCCGGGTCGATGGCTGCGCTGCCTCTCCACCTCGTGAGCAGATGGTCGATGGCGATGCCGACCTGCCTGGTGCGTCCGCTGATCCAGGGCACGGTGCCGGCAGCGCTCTGGTCGATGTGATTGTCGCCGGGGTGCATGGGCGCCGCGACGACGTAGCCGGCATCGGACAGCGCGAGCGCCAGGTCTGCGTGGCTGCCCGGACCGCCGGCATTTCCGTGTGAAATCACCACCAGCGGCAAGTTCCGTCCTGATACCGGCGCATCGCGCGCCACTGCCATCAGCCTGAGGCCGAGCCAGGTGGTCGGCCAGGCGCGCGCTTCGGTCGGATACCAGATGGCGACCGCGAATGCCTGGCCATCGGTGTCGTTCACGCGGACCAGATCGAATCCAACGGGGCGCTCGGCGCGCAAGGCGGTCCCGACCAGGACGATGCCGAACGCAGTGGCCCCGGCGAGCAAGACGATCGACAGGCGGCGAATCCATTTCATCGTCATTTTCCGAATAGGAAAGAATCGCCTTATATTGCCCCTAAAAACAGGAAAAGAACATCCTCCGGAAATAAATTTTCCCTTGTTATCGGCTCATTGCAACAAAGCCGAGCAAGGCGTCGAGCACCGCATCCGGCGCTTCGCTCATCATCGCGTGGCCGGCGTCGACGGTGACGATCTTGCCGTGCCGGAGCGCACCGGTCAGCAGCTTCGTCGAGCGCGGCGGCGTCATCATGTCCTTCATGCCCTGCACGAACAGCGTCGGACAGGCAACCGAGGCGGCGGCAGTCTCGCCATTCGCATACGCATTGCAGGCGGCGAAATCCGTATGGAACAGCTGCGGCGCGCCGCGCGCCGCCATGCGCTGCATCAGGCGCCGCGCGGTGTTGATCACGGAGATGCCCGGACCGGCGGTCGAGGGGCCGGGCAGCCAGGAGGCATGCGACCAGGCGGCGACCATGTCGATGGCCGCGTCCTGTTCGGTGCGCGCGGCTTCCAGCAGCGCGTCCGATACCCGCATCGGGTAGGCGGCGCCCAGCAGGGCCAGGCCGCTCACGCGCTCTGGCGCGCGGTGGGTCGCATCCAGCGCGATGAGCGCGCCCATGCTGTGCCCGGCCAGGACGGCGCGCTTTACGCCGGCCACGGCAAGCAAAGCCAGGATCCAGTCCGCCATCGCTTCGACGCGCTGCAAGGGCGGGCCGCTGCTGCGGCCGTGCCCCGGCAGATCCGGCGCCAGCACCGCGTAGCCGCGATGGGCGAGGGCGCGGCTCTGCAGGGCCCAGACGGAATGGTCGTTCTGCGCGCCGTGAAGCAGCACGACGGCCGGCTGGCCTGGGTCGAATGCCTTGCCGCCGGTGTAGCAGTAGGCCTGATGGCCATGAACGTCGAGCAGCATCTCAGGCCCCCTTCGCGGCCAGTTTCAAGCCACGCTTCAAGTCGTCGATCAGGTCGTCCGGGTCTTCCAGCCCGATCGACAGGCGCAATGTGCCTTCCGTGACCCCGCTGGCCGCCAGGTGCCCGGCCGGCACCCGGAAATGGGTGGTCGATGCCGGATGGATGACCAGCGACCTGGCGTCGCCCACGTTCGCCAGATGCGAGAACACCTGCAAACCGTCGGCGAAACGGCGGCCGGCGGCGCGGTCGCCTTTCAGCTCGAAGGTGAAGACCGCGCCGCAGCCTTTCGGCAGGATACGCTGCGCCAGCGCATGGTCCGGGTGGCTGTCGAGTTCCGGATAGGACACCGACGCCACCATCGGCTGCGTGGCGAGGAACTCGACCACGCGCCGGGTATTGGCGACGTGGCGCTCCATGCGCAGGCCGAGCGTCTCGACGCCCTGCAGGATGGCGAAGGCGTTGTGCGGGCTCATTGCGGCGCCGAAGTCGCGCAAGCCTTCGCGCCGCGCGCGCAGGGCGAAGGCGCCGACGGTCGACTCTTCGCTGAACACCATGCCATGAAAGCCCTCATATGGCTCGCACAGGGTGGCGAAGCGGCCGCTCCGGTCATGCGCGGCCTGCCAGTCGAAGGTGCCGCCATCGACCAGCAGGCCGCCGATCGCGGTGCCGTGGCCGCACAGGAACTTGGTGGCCGAGTGGAACAGCAGGTCGGCGCCCAGCTCGAAGGGGCGCTGCAGGTAAGGGGTGGTGAAGGTCGCATCGACCATCAGCGGCAGGTCGTGCGCGTGCCCGAGCCCCGCGATCGCCGGGATGTCGAGCACGTCCAGGCCCGGATTGCCCAGCGTTTCGCCGAACAGCAGCTTGGTCGATGGCTTGATCGCGGCGCGCCAGGCATCGAGGTCGCGCGGGTCGACGAAAGTGGTCTCGACGCCGAACCTGCGCAGGGTATGGGCCAGCAGGTTGTGCGAACCGCCGTACAGCGCGCGCGAGGCCACGATATGGTCGCCGGCGCCCACCAGCGTGCTCAATCCCAGGTGCATGGCCGCCTGGCCGCTGGCGGTGGCGATGCCAGCCACGCCGCCTTCGAGCGCCGCGATGCGCTCTTCGAGCAACGCATTGGTCGGATTCGAGATGCGCGAATACACATGGCCGCTCTGTTCCATATTGAACAGCGCCGCGCCATGCCCGGAATCGCGGAAGGCGAACGAGGACGTGAAATGGATCGGCGTGGCGCGCGCGCCGGTGGCGGGATCGGGTGCGCTGCCCGCGTGCAGGGACAGGGTGTCGAAACCGGGAGGTCGGGGAGCGCTCATGCTGGACTCGTATCAAAGGGATGGCGCATCCTAGCAGTTATGGGTCTTTGCGCAATCTGCGCTGCACCATCTTGTCACTGAGCGCGCACCATGATGCAGCGCAACGCTGGATTTTTTGGCGGGCATAGGCTACAGTCGGTGTTATGCCTTATACAAATTTATCCAGTATCAGCAATATTGACGAAGCGGGGGTGGCGAACATGAAAGTTTCGGAAATCCTGCAAGTGAAGGGCAATATCCTGTACACCGTGACGCCTGACCAGCCGCTGGTCGACGCGGTGACCACGATGTCCGAGAACGATATCGGTTCGCTGGTGGTGATGGAGTACGGCGACCTGGTCGGGATGCTGACCTTCCGCGAAGTGCTCAAGGCGCTGCACGCGAACGGCGGCTCGGTCGGCGCCGGCACCGTGCGCCGCCACATGGACGACAGCCCGATCACCGTGACCCCGGACACCGAAGTCAACGAGGTGCGCCGCATCATGCTCGAAAAGCATGCGCGCTACCTGCCGGTGATGGACGCCCGCACCCTGCTGGGCGTGATCTCGTTCTACGACGTCGCGCGCGCCGTGCTCGAAGCGCAAAGCTTCGAGAACCGCATGCTCAAGGCGTATATCCGCGATTGGCCGGCGGAGCAGAACGCGCCGGATTGAACCTCCGCGGGAATGACGCTGGTTTGATGTATCGATGACGATGCCGATCGCGGCATCGTTCACGCCGCGCGCGTCATCGGATTCCCCGCCAGCCACTCCAGCAACCCTTCCGGCGACAGCGGCCGCGCATACAGGAAGCCCTGCGCCAGCGGGCAGCCGAGCTGGCGCAGGATCTGCGCCTGGCGCTCGTCCTCGACTCCTTCGGCGATCACCGACAATCCCAGGTTGCGGCCCAGCTGCACCACCATCTGCGCGATGCTGCTGCCGCGCGCCGATCCGGTGATCTCGGTGACGAAGGTGCGGTCGATCTTGAGCCGGTCCACTTGCAGGCGCTGCAGATGCGAGAGCGACGAGAAGCCGGTGCCGAAATCGTCGATCGCGATCGACACGCCGGTGCGCTTGACCTGGGCCAGCTTCTCGACCAGCAGCGCCGGCTCTTCCATCGCCATCGATTCCGTGATCTCCAGCTCGATGTAGTCGGGCGGCGCGCCGGTGTCGGCCAGCGCGCGCTGCAGCATGTCGACGAAGTGCGGATGCCGGAACTGCACCTGCGAGACGTTCACCGACATCGTGAACTCGCGGTGACCCGCCGCGCGCAGGCGCATCAGTTCGGCGCAGGCCTGGCGCAGCACCCATTCGCCGATCTCGACGATCAGGCCCGAATATTCCGCGATCGGGATGAAGCGGTCGGGCGGCACCAGGCGGCCGTCATCCAGGCGCCAGCGCAGCAGCGCCTCGGCGCCGAACGGGCGGTTGGTGGCGAGGTCGACTTGGGGTTGGTAGTGCAGGAACAGCTGGCCGCGCTGGAAGCCGCTGCGCAGCGCGTGCATCATGCGCACGCGCTCGCGGATCTCGACGCCCATGCTGCGCGAAAAATAGAAGTGGCCGGCGCGCTGCTGCGACTTGGCGCGCTTGAGCGCGATGTCGGCGTCCTTCAGGGCGTTGGCGCCGCTGCCGTCGTGTTCCGGCAGGCGCACCAGGCCAAGGGTGGCGGACACCAGCACGTCCTGGCCGTCGATGCGGAACGATTCGCGGAACAGGGCCTGGATCTGGACCGGCTGCACCGCGTCGGCGTCGCCCAGCACGCAGAAGATGTCGCCGCCGATGCGGCCGATCTCCAGGCCAGGGGCCAGACGCGATGTCAGGCGCTGGCCGACCGCCACCAGCAGCAGGTCGCCGAAATGGTGGCCGAGGGCGTCGTTGGTTTCGGCAAAATGGTCGAGGTCGACCAGGGCCAGCACCGCGCCCGCGCGGCCCGGGCCGGCCAGGATGGCCTCGAGCAGCTCGACCATGCGGGTGCGGTTCGGCAGGCCGGTAAGCGGATCGTGGAACGCCGACTTGTTCAGGCTGGTGACCAGCTCGCAGTTGTCGAGGCATACCGCCACCATGCCGCAGAACACCTTCAGCAGGCGCCGCTCGACCTCGTCCATCGGCCGCTCGAGCGGGATGCAGGCCGCGAAATCGCGTCCGGCCTTGCCCGGGAAGTACATATTCAGCAGGCCGTCCTCGGCGCCGCACTGGCGCTGGAGCAGGGTGCGCTCGGCGGCGACCGCGAAATGGCCGGTCAATTCGCGGCCGTCGAGGTTGCGGCAGGCGCCAGCGGCGGCCACCGCGCGCAGGGTCTCGGGGCGGCCATGGCCGCTGTCGCGCGTGCACAGCACGCCCTCGGGCGGCTGGCCGACCAGGCGCCCGGCCTGGGCCAGGATGCCGGCCGCCACGTCGCGCACGCCGTGCAGGGTCATCAGCTCGGCGCAGGCGGAGACGATGTGTTCCATGCCGATGCGGTTGGCCTCGAGCGCGCGGATCTGCTGGTAAGAGCGGATCGCGGCCGCCACCGTCGTATACAGCTTGGTGCGGGTCAGCTCGGACTTGGTGCGGTAATCGTTGATGTCGTAGCCGCGGATGGCTTCCATCTCGGGCGCATAGCCGGGCTGGCCGGTGCGCAGGATGATGCGCACGTCGTGCAGGCCCAGCTCGTCGCGGATGCGGCGCACCAGCAGCAGGCCGGCGTCGGCCCTTTCCATCACCACGTCCAGCAGGATGACGGCGATATCGTGTTCACGCGCCAGCAGGTCGAAGGCTTCGCTGGCGGAATAAGCGTGCAGGAAGACCAGCGGGCGGCCCTGCATCTCGACGTTGCCGAGAGCAAAGGTGGTGGTCGAGTGCACGTCGGCATCGTCGTCGACCACCAGGATCCGCCATGCTGGACTCGGGGATGCGGCGGCGGCGGCTTCGTCGGCAAAGACGAGGTCGTCGGTAACGCTGTCATCCTTCAGTGGTCCTGATGGCGTAATCGATGCGGGCATGTGCTACGTCTCCAGGTTGGCTCGGCATGGATAACTTCAGTATATATGCAATTGTAAAAAGGAAAGAGCCCGTTCCGGGGCTGTTAGCGAAAAATATATCCATGAGGAAACATATTTGCGACAGTCGATCGTTCGATGTTCGTTTCTGCTTGCCAGACGGCCTGTTAAAATGGTAATTCGATCAATCCGAACTCATCATTACCATGTCCGGCAATACATTTGGCAAGCTGTTTTCCGTCACCACCTTCGGCGAATCGCATGGTCCCGCGATCGGCTGCGTCATCGACGGCTGCCCGCCCGGCATGACCCTGAGCGAGGCCGACATCCAACCGGAGCTCGACCGCCGCAAGCCCGGCACCTCGCGCCACGTCACCCAGCGCCAGGAGGCGGACCGGGTCGAGATCCTGTCCGGGGTCTACCAGGGCGTCACCACCGGCACGCCGATCGCGCTCCTGATCCGCAATGAAGACCAGCGCAGCAAGGACTACGGCAATATCGCCGAAAGCTTCCGCCCCGGCCATGCCGACTACACCTACTGGCATAAATACGGCGTGCGCGACCCGCGTGGCGGCGGCCGTTCGTCGGCGCGCCTGACCGCGCCGGTGGTCGGCGCCGGCGCCGTGGCCAAGAAGTGGCTGCGCGAGAAGTACGGCACCGAACTGATGGGTTATATGAGCGCGCTGGGCGACATCGCCGTGCCCTTCGAAGGCTGGGAGCACGTGCACGCCAATCCCTTCTTCGCCGCCACCGGCGACGCGGCGCTGCTTGCCCGCATGGAAGATGCGATGGACCAGCTGCGCCGCGACGGCGACTCGATCGGCGCCCGCATCGACGTGGTGGCCACCGGGGTGCCGGTGGGTCTGGGCCAGCCGATCTACGACAAGCTCGACGCCGACATCGCCTACGCGATGATGGGCATTAACGCGGTCAAGGGCGTGGAAATCGGCGCCGGCTTCGCCTCGGTGGCGCAGCGCGGCTCGGAGCACGGCGACGAGCTGACCCTCGAAGGCTTCGTCGGCAACCACGCCGGTGGCGTGCTGGGCGGGATCTCGACCGGCCAGGACATCACGGTGTCGCTGGCGATCAAGCCGACGTCCTCGATCCGCGTGCCGCGCCGCTCGATCGACAAGGCCGGCAATCCGGCGACGGTGGAAACCTTCGGCCGCCACGATCCCTGCGTGGGCATCCGGGCGACGCCGATCGCTGAGGCGATGCTGGCGCTGGTGCTGATCGATCACGCCCTGATGAACCGGGCGCAGTGCGGCGACGTGCAGGTCGCCACGCCGAAGCTGAAATGATCGCGTGGTCGGCGGCCAGGCCGTCGACCCCGCGTGGGTCGTGAACGCCGATCGCGCGATCAGACCCGCGTCATGATCGCTTCCATCTGATGGCGCCGCTCGACCGTGCGCACCACCAGCGCGCGCAGGTCGTTCAGCAGCGAGAACTCGGTCTGGCTCAGGATCACCTGCGGGAAGGTGTCGTCCCAGTCGCCATAGATGAATCCCGCCGGCTGCCCGTGGGCGCACAGCGGAATGATCACGAAGCAGCGCGCCTCGGCCAGCGTGCCTTTCCACCAGCCCGGCAGCTTGGTCGCGAACTTGGTGTCGTGCGCGTTTTCGATGAAGATCACGCGGTCGCTTCCCAGCGCCGCGTGGAACACGTTCGGCTCGTAGACGTCGTCGAACGCCAGGTTCGGCAGCATTGCCTTGGCGTCCTCGCCCAGTCCCAGGCGCGCCGAGTAGCGGCCTTCGCGCCGATTGCGAAGAAAAGCAAACGAGCGCGAGAACGACAGGCCCTCGTGCATCGACTCGAGGGCCATCGAGATCATCTGGCCGGCGGTGGCGGTGGCGCCGGCGTCGCGCATGTCGGCCACGCCGCTCATCAGGATCTTGTTGCCGGCAATGCGCTTCCGGGTGGCCGCGGCCTGTTGCGCGCGTTTTTCGGCCGGCTTGGCCAGCGGCGCGATCGACAGGTCGGACGCGGCTTCCACCCTGGCCTTGTCGATCGAGGCCAGGATGCCGCTCGCCGGCAGGCCCAGCATCGGGGCGAAGCGCTCGGCCAGTTGCGCGACCTTTTCGGCGCCGGCCGCGTCGTCGGCCCACAGGGCGTCGGCGGCCTGGGTCGACATGCTGCCCAGCGCGGCCAGCCAGTCCTCGTGGGCGAAGCCTTCGAAGCGCTCGCCCGGCTCGACCCGGCGCATGCCGGCCACCAGGTTGCGCGGCAGGCCCCAATGGGCGGCGGTGGCGCGGCCCACTTCTTCCAGCGACAGGCCGAGCACTTCCTGGGCGGCGTTCTCTTCGCGGCCTTCGCCGGCCGCTTCGCGCATCCTGGTCCAGCGCTCCGGCATGTAGAAGGTCAGCATCATGCGGCCCAGCGAGTGCAGGATCGAGCACACCACGGCTTCTTCCGGGTCGCGCGAGCGGGCGTCGGCCGCCAGTTGCTGCGCCACCATCCCGGCCAGCACCGCCTTTTCCATCTCGACGTGGGCGGCCTCGGTGTCCGGGCTGCTGCGGCTCAGCTCCTCGATCAGCTTGAGGCCGAGCGCCAGGTGGCCGATCGACTCGGTGCCCAGCACCAGCACCGCCTTGGAGATGGTGTTGACGTGCTGGCCGAAGGCCGCATACATGCTGCTGTTGGCCAGGCGCAGCACCTTCTGGGTCAGCACCGGGTCGGACAGCACCGTCTGCGTCATCGAGAAGTCGCGCTCGTCCTCGCCGCGCATCGAGGCCAGGATGGCGCTGATGGCCTTGGTAAAGCCCGGCATGTCGCCCTGGCGCCGGATGCGCTCCCACAGCAGGGCGAGGGTGGCTTGCGACTTCGCCGAGTGCGGGCTGGTGGCCGGCGCAGTGGCCGTGATGCTGGCTTGTGTGGTCATGATTTTCCTGTCCGGTGGTCGGCCGGCAGAAGAGCGGTATAGAGATTTTCCTTGAGCGCCGTGACGGCCACGTTGGCCGGCATCGGCTTGCCCGTCAGGTAGCCCTGGACGTAATGGCAGCCCTGGTCGTCGAGCCAGGCCAGCTGCTCCTGGGTTTCGACGCCTTCGGCCACCACCGACAGGGAGAGGTGGCCGGCCAGGTCGAGTATCGCGTTGCAGATGGCGGCGTCCTTGTTCGACGCCGGCAGGTCCTTCACGAAGGCGCGGTCGATCTTGAGCACCGAGATCGGGAAGCGCTTGAGGTAGGCCAGCGACGAATAGCCGGTGCCGAAATCGTCGATCGCGATGCGCGCATGGCGCTCCACCATGCGCGCCAGGATGTCCTCGGCGTGCGCGGGGTCGACCATCAGGGTGCCTTCGGTGATCTCGAGCACCAGCTGGCGGCCGTCGAGGCCGGACAACGCCAGGGCGTCGTCCAGCACCGTCAGGAAGCGGTCGCTGCGGAACTGGCGTGGGCTGATGTTCACCGAGATGTACAGCTCGCGCCCGGCCACTTCCTGGAACTGGCGGATCTGCATGCAGGCCGCCTTCAGGGCCCAGGCCCCGAGCAGGTTGATCAGGCCGTTGTTCTCGGCGATCGGGATGAAGCGCACCGGCGGCACCATGCCCAGGGTCGGGTGCTTCCAGCGCATCAGGGTCTCGAAGCCCTCGATGATGCGGCTCTTGGCGTTCACGATCGGCTGGTAATACAGCAGGAACTCGCCCTCGCGCACCGCGTTGAACATGGCCGCCTCGAGCGAGATGTCGTGCTGCGGCGGGCCCTGGTCGCCGGGGCTGTAGACCACGGCGCGGCCCTTGCCGGTTTCCTTGGCGCGCGACAGGGCGGCGTCGGCCAATGTCACCAGGCGCACCTCGTCTTCGGCGTGGTCCGGGTAGACCGCCACGCCGATCGAGGCGCCCAGGTAGATCGTGTGGCCGCCGGCCTCGAACGGCGACTGCAGGGTCGCCATCAGGCGTCCCGTGACGAGCTTGATCTGCGGCTCGGTGAAGGTCCCCGGCAGCACCGCCACGAATTCGTCGCCGCCGACCCGGGCCAGGGTGTCGCTGTCGCGCAGGGTGCGGCGCAGGCGCGCGGCCGCCATCTGCAGCACGGTGTCGCCCAGCGGGTGGCCCAGGCCGTCGTTGACCTTTTTAAAGCCGTCCAGGCCGATGGCGGCGACCGAGAAGCCGTGGCCCGAGCGGCGCGCGTTGGCGATCACCATCCGGATCCGGTCCGACAGCAGCACCCGGTTGGGCAGCTCGGTCAGGGCGTCGTGGGTCGCCATGTGGCGCAGGCGTTCTTCGGTCGCATGCTGGACCGACATGTCGCGGCCGATCACCAGCAGCGGGGCGGCGTCGCCGGTGGCCAGGCGCGCGATCCTGAGTTCGAACCAGATGTCGCGCTCGCCCGAGCGGAAACGGGTCTCGACCAGCACCGCATCAAAGCCGGCGGCGGCGCCGGCCAGCGCATTGCGCAGCGCCGGCTGGTCGATCTCGTGCGCCAGCGACAGCAGCGAACAGCCGGCTTCGAAGCCCGACAGCTGCTTCGCGCGCGTGCCGGCCGCGTGGATCGCGCCATCGGGCGCGACCCGGAACACGGCGTCGCCGGCCGTCTCCAGCAAGCCGTCGAGCAGCGCCGCGGGCAGCGCCGCGGTGTGCACATGAGCGGCCGGCTGGGGCGGGGGCACGGCGGAGGAACTGGTGTGCATGTTGTCCAGGAGCTTTCTTGCTTTATCGTTGCGGCACGTGCACGTCATGCCAATGTCACATGTGAATCCGTGCAAGTCTACCAAATCAGGGATGACTCTATCACTGAAAAATTCCGCAAAGCATTAGAAAGCACAAGTCATGCGGTGATTTCATCCTTATCGGGTCTGAGCGGCCTGCTTGCCCGGCAAGCATGTTGGCGCTAACCTGCTTGTTGGAGGGTCAAGATTCTCACCGTGTATTGTCGCTTATTCTTGATTGTAACGACATAATAACGTGCAATTATGATGCCGCAATGCAACATTTTACCGCAACCTTGACGACGAGCAGATGTGCGCAGAGGAGGGATGATGGACAGGTTCGCCACCCACGAGGTCGAAAACCAGGCGCCCGCGTTCTGCGGCATCAATCTGTATGCCTGCGATCCGGCGCTGCAAGAGGCGCTGCTGCGCGAGGGCGGCGGCTGGGCGGCGCCGCAGCTCGAGGCGCTCGGACAGCGGCTCGGCAGCGCCGAGGTCCAGGAGCTGGCGCGCCTTGCCAACGCCCATGGCCCGCTGCTGGCGAGCTTCGACCGCGCCGGGCGCCGCATCGACGAGCCCGAATTCCACCCCGCCTGGCATGCCCTGATGAGCCTGATGATCGGCGCCGGCGCCCACAGCGCGCCCTGGAGCGATCCGCGCCCCGGCGCCCAGGTGGCGCGGGCGGCGCAATACCTGCTGTTCGGCCAGGCCGAGAACGGCGCCCAGTGCCCGGTGACGATGACCTATGCGGCGGTGCCGGCGCTGCGGCGCGCGCCAGGGCTGGCGCAGGTGTGGCTGCCCAGGATCCTGTCGCGCGACTACGATCCCCGCCCCTTGCCGGTGGCGCACAAGCGCGGCGCCCTGATTGGCATGGGCATGACCGAGAAGCAGGGCGGTTCCGACGTGCGCGCCAACACCACGCGCGCCACGCCGCTGGGGGCGGACGAGCTGCGCGACGAAGGACCGGCGGGCGCGGGCGCCTGGCGCATCGTCGGCCACAAATGGTTCTATTCGGTGCCGCAGGCCGACGCCCACCTGGTGCTGGCGCGCTGCGACGAGCCGGCTGACGACCCGGGCGCGGGCTCCCTGAGTTGCTTCCTGGTGCCGCGCTTTCTCGCCGACGGCCGGCGCAACGCGGTGCGGGTGCAGCGTCTGAAGGACAAGCTGGGCAACCGCTCGAACGCCTCGTCCGAGGTCGAATTCTGCGGCGCGCTCGGCTGGATGATCGGCGAGCCGGGGCGCGGCATCCCGACCATCCTCGAGATGGGCAGCCATACCCGCCTCGATTGCGTGCTCGGCAGCGCCGGCATCATGCGCGCCGCCCTGTGCCAGGCGCTGCACCATGCGCGCGGGCGCATGGCCTTCGGCCGGCCGCTGGCCGAGCAACCCCTGATGCAGAACGTGCTGGCCGACCTGGCGCTCGAATCCGAGGCCGCCACCGCCTTCGCCCTGCGCCTGGCGCGCTGCTTCGACGAGGGACAGGAGCCGTCCCAGGCGCTGCTGGGCCGCATCCTGACCGCGGCCGGCAAGTACTGGATCTGCAAGCGCGGCCCCGGCTTCGGGGCGGAGGCGATGGAAGTCATGGGCGGCAACGGCTATGTCGAGGACGGCCCGCTGGCGCGCCTGTACCGCGAGCTGCCGGTCAATTCGATCTGGGAAGGGTCGGGCAACGTGATGTGCCTGGACCTGCTGCGCGCGCTCGGCAAGGCCCCGGACGCCGCGCGCGCGGCGCTGGCGGCCGAGTTGGCGCCGGCGGCGGGGCTGGACGAGCGCTTCGCCGACCACGCGGCGGCGCTGCTGGACGGCCTGGCGGCGCGCCTGTCGGACGAAGCCGGCGCGCGGGTGCTGGCCGAGCAGATCGTGGTGGCGGTGCAGGCCGCGCTCCTGCTGCGCCATGCGCCGCCGTATGTTGGCGAGGCCTTCTTGCTCACGCGCATACTGCAGCCGGTGGGCGGGGCCTACGGCCGGTTGCCTGCCGGCATTGACCTGGAGGCGATCCTCGCGCGCGCCCTCGTGGTATGAAATGCATTTTTTTTCACGTGCAGGCCGGGACAAACGGCCGTGTGGCTGGGATAATGCGCGCTTGCATGCTTCACACAGAATCCATTGAATCCCGCCATGAAACAAGACCCGCGCTTCCCGAATCTCTATATCCTGAACCACCCGCTGATCCAGCACAAGCTGTCGCATATGCGCGAGCACGACACCTCGACGCGCACCTTCCGCGAACTGCTGCGCGAGATCACGCTGCTGATGGGATACGAGATCACGCGCGACCTGCCGCTGACCACGCGCTCGATCAAGACCCCGCTGGTGACCATCGATGCGCCGGTCATCGCAGGCAAGAAGCTGGCCGTGGTGCCGATCCTGCGCGCCGGCATCGGCATGAGCGACGGCCTGCTGGAGCTGGTGCCGTCGGCGCGCGTCGGCCACATCGGCGTGTTCCGCGACCCGGAAACCCACGAGCCGGTCGAGTACATGGTGCGCCTGCCCGACACCACCGAGCGCACCTTCATCCTGTGCGACCCGATGGTTGCCACAGGTAACTCGGCGGTGCACGCGATCGACGTGCTCAAGAAGCGCGGCGTACCGGACGAACAGATCCTGTTCCTGGCCCTGGTGGCGGCGCCGGAAGGCGTGCAGGTATTCCAGGACGCGCATCCGAACGTCAAGCTGTTCGTCGCTTCGCTCGACTCGCACCTGGACGAGGATGCCTACATCATCCCGGGCCTGGGCGATGCGGGCGACCGCATCTTCGGCACCAAGTAAGCGTCGCCCATGGCAACCGTGCAGCCGGCCGACCAGCAGTTCTTCGCGCGCCTCGCCGAACTCAACGAGAAGTTCGCGGCGCGGCTGCCGTCGACCATGGAGCGCCTGGCGGCGCTGTCGCAGCAACTGGAGCGCGCCGGCGAGCCGGGCTTCGACGTCGCGCCGGCGGCCGGCGAAGTGCAGGCCATGCTGCACACGCTGGCCGGCTCGGCGGCCACCTTCGGCTTTCGCGGCCTGGGCCACCATGCGCGCCTGCTGGAACAGCGGCTAAGGGTGTTGCGCGCTTTCGATGTGGTGGCCGCCACGGAGTGGCAAGCCTGGCGCGCGGAACTCGACGAATACGTCCGCGTCGCGCATCGCGACCCAAAATCCCTTGGCTGAGCGCTCGCCAGGGCGCTCACTCGCGCGCGGCGCTACGCAAGCGGCATGCGCAAACTCGCGGCAGAGCGGAATTTGATTCATCGCAAACATTTGGTCGAGTCTTACGCCTATATTTTCCCTCGTACGGGATAAAAACGCGCGCTCTCCTATTTATTGAATTTTAGAATCGTTGCAGCCAGGCGGTTTTTTTATTTAACGAAGAGGGTGCGCGCCGGTTTTATTCGGTATAATACGGGATCGTTGGGTTCGAGGTAGTAGTGCAGTCTGTCTGTCATTTCTTTCTTGCTTCTTCAAACGATCTGAAACGGGCGCAAGCCCAACTAACCGAAATAGGAAATTGTAATGGCAACTGGCATCGTTAAATGGTTCAATGACTCGAAGGGCTTCGGCTTCATCACCCCTGATGAAGGCGGCGAAGATCTGTTCGCGCACTTCTCGGCTATCCAGAGCACCGGCTTCAAGTCGCTGCAGGAGAACCAGCGCGTTTCGTTCGACGTGACCACCGGTCCGAAGGGCAAGCAAGCCTCGAACATCCAGCCTCTGTAATAGCCCAAGGGCTTTACGAGATAAAAATCCCCGGAATTGCCGGGGATTTTTTTTGCCTGTACTCCTCGAATCTTCCTCCGGCCTTCCCTGGCCCGGGCGGTAGCGGCGGCCTCAGGAATGGCGCCAGTAATCCGGCGCGGCGTAGCTGCGGCGCAGGAAATCCACGAAGGCGCGGATCCGCAGCGGCAGGTGGCGACGCTGGGCGAACACGGCATGGACGTCGTTGCCGGGCGCGGCGAAGTCGTCCAGCACGGTCACCAGTTCGCCGCTCGCGATCTGGCCGCCCACTTCCCACATCGAGCGCCAGGCCAGGCCCTTGCCGGCCAGCGCCCAGGCGTGCAGCACGGCGCCGTCGTTGCACACCATATTGCCGCCCACTTTCAGGGTCACCGGCTTGCCGTCGTCGATGAAGGTCCAGCCGCGCTGGCTGCCTTCGCTGCTGATCGGCAGACAATTGTGGCGCGTCAGGTCGGCCAGTTGGCGCGGCCAGCCGTGGCGCTTGAGATAGGCCGGTGAGGCCACCACCACGCGCCGGTTGTCGGCCAGCTTGACGCCGACCAGGTTCGAGTCGTCGAGGCTGGCGATGCGGATGGCCACGTCCACGCCTTCGGCCACCAGGTCGACCACGCGGTCGGACAGGTTCAGGTTGATGCTGACGTCGCGGTGTTCGGCCAGGAACGAGGGCAGCAGCGGCGCCACGTGCTGGCGCCCGAAGCCGGCCGGCGCCGACACCGTCAGGTGGCCCGAGGCGCGCATGCTGTGCTCCGAAATGGCCGACTCGGCGTCGCCCACCTCGGCCAGGATGCGCTGGCAATCCTCGAGGAAGGCGCTGCCTTCGTCGGTCAGGACCAGGCGCCGCGTCGTGCGCTGCAGCAGCTTGACCCCGAGCCGGGCCTCGAGCGCGTCGAGGCGGCGGCCGATCATGGCCGGGGCGATGCCCTCGGCGCGCGCCGCGGCGGACAGGCTGCCGCGCGCGACGACCTCGACGAAGGTCGCCATCTGGGTGAATTTGCCCATGTTCTTTACCCGTTCCCGCCTCTTATTTGATACAAAAACACACGGATGCTGTGAGAATTTGTATGGTTTAGCGCTATTCAGGTGAATATACTTGATGCAAAGACAAACGCCAAGAAGCGCCCGTGGCGGGCGCGGCGTCGCACGCATTGTTCATCAAACTCAGGAGGCCCTATGTCCCTCACCATCCCCGCCGGCATGCAGATCACGGGCGAAATCAAGCCTGGCTACGAAAACATCCTGGTCCCGGAAGCCCTCGAACTCGTGGCCCGGCTGGCGCGCGCCTTCGCCCCGCGCCGCCAGGAATTGCTGGCCGCGCGCGCAGAGCGGGCGCGCCGGCTCGACGCCGGCGAACGTCCGGACTTCTTATCCGAGACCGCCCATATCCGCGACGGCGACTGGCGGATCGCGCCGATCCCGCCGGCGCTGGCTTGCCGGCGCGTCGAAATCACCGGCCCGGTCGAGCGCAAGATGGTCATCAACGCCCTCAATTCGGGCGCCGACAGCTATATGACCGACTTCGAGGATTCGAACACGCCGAACTGGGACAACCAGATCCAGGGCCAGGTCAACCTGTTCGATGCTGTCCGCAAAACCATTTCGCTGGAGCAGAACGGCAAGTCCTACCGGCTCAATGACAAGGTGGCGACCCTGATCGTGCGTCCGCGCGGCTGGCACCTGGACGAAAAGCACGTGCTGGTCGACGGCCAGCGCGTCTCGGGCGGCATCGTCGATTTCGCGCTGTTCATGTTCCACAACGCGAAGGAATTGCTGGCGCGCGGGGCCGGTCCGTACTTTTACCTGCCGAAGCTGGAATCGCACCTCGAAGCGCGCCTGTGGAACGACGTGTTCGTGATGACCCAGGACGCGCTGGGCCTGCCGCAGGGCACGATCAAGGCGACGGTGCTGATCGAGACCATTCTTGCCGCCTTCGAGATGGACGAGATCCTGTACGAGTTGCGCGAGCACAGCGCCGGCCTGAACGCCGGCCGCTGGGATTACATCTTCTCGTGCATCAAGAAGTTCAAGCATGACCGCGACTTCTGCCTGGCCGACCGCGCCAAGGTGACGATGACGGCGCCGTTCATGCGCGCCTATGCGCTGCTGCTGCTCAAGACCTGCCACCGGCGCGGCGCGCCGGCCATCGGCGGCATGTCGGCCCTGATTCCGATCAAGAACGATCCCGAGAAAAACGAGATCGCGATGGGCGGCGTGCGCACCGACAAGGCGCGCGATGCCACGGATGGCTATGACGGCGGCTGGGTCGCGCACCCGGGCCTGGTCGGGCTGGCGATGGAAGAGTTCACCAAGGTGCTGGGCGACAGGCCCAACCAGTTCGAGAAGCAGCGTCCGGATGTCGAGGTGACGGCCGCGCAATTGCTCGATTTCCAGCCCGAGACGCCGATCACCGAAGCCGGCCTGCGCTACAACATCAATGTCGGCATCCACTACCTGGGCGCCTGGCTGGCCGGCAATGGCTGCGTGCCGATCCACAACCTGATGGAAGACGCGGCGACGGCCGAGATCAGCCGCTCGCAGGTGTGGCAGTGGATCCGTTCGCCGAAGGGTGTGCTGGACGATGGCCGCAAGGTCACGGCGGACATGGTGCGGGCGATGATTCCCGAGGAGCTGGACAAGGTGAAGGTGGTGGCGGCCGACGGCACCCATGCGAGCTACGAGCGCGCGGCGGTGATCTTCGAACAGATGTCGACCTCGGACGAATTCGCCGAGTTCCTGACCTTGCCGCTGTACGAAGAGATCTGATGCATCCACGTGGGCGGCCCTGGCCGTCCACGCGTCGGGGCGGCCTCGCTCAGAACGTATTCTTCCACTCGCGCAGCGCCGCGAAGGTGTCGACCGGCGTCGCCTCGGGCTGCAGGCGGCCCGCGTCGACCAGGCTGTGCGCGATGCGCGGCAGCCGATAGCGCAGGAAGGGATTGGTCGCCTTCTCGAGCGCGATCGTCGACGGGATCGTCGGCTGGCCGGCCTCGCGCCGGGCGCCATCGGCCAGCACGCGCGCATCGAGCGCGGCATTGCCCGGCTCGACCGCCTGGGCGAAGCGCAGGTTCGACAGCGTATATTCGTGCGCGCAATACACCAGCGTCTCGTCCGGTAGCGTCGTGAATTTCTCGAGCGACTCCATCATCTGGCGCGGCGTGCCTTCGAACAGCCGCCCGCAGCCCGCGCCGAACAGCGTGTCGCCGCAGAACAGCCAAGGTGCGTCTTCGTCGCGCCGCACGTAGGCGATGTGGCCCAGCGTATGGCCCGGCACGTCCAGCACGTCGAGGGCAAGATCCAGCCCCGGCACCGCGATGCGTTCACCCTCGCCGAGCGGATGCGTCACGAGCGCGATGCCGTCGTCCCGCGGTCCGAACACGGGCACGTCCCACTCCTCGAGCAAGCCCGGCACACCCCCGATATGGTCAGCATGATGATGGGTGAGTAAAATGGCGGTCAGGCGCAGCTTGTGCGCGGCCAGGGCGGCCTTGACCGGTCCGGCCTCGCCAGGGTCGACGATGGCCGCGTTGCTGCCGTCGTGAATGAGCCAGAGATAATTGTCTTTAAAGGCAGGAAGCGTCAATACCGCCAGGTGTGTGCGGGGAAGAGTCGTCATGGTGAACCGTGGGTCAAAGAGGTGGCATGGATAGCGCATCCGAGAAATCCATTATAGCGCTCGACAACTGGCTGCAATCGCCGGCGGGCGCCTACGTGCGCGCGTTCGAGCAGGCTTGCCTGGACGAGCTCACGGTGGATATCTTCGGCTTCAACGCGCTGCAGATCGGCGTGCCCCAGCTCGATGCGCTGGCGGCCAGCCGCATGCCCAATAAATGGCAGGCGGCGACGCGCACGGCGCATGCGGACGAACTCGCGTTCGCCGCGGGCGGCAAGCAGATCGCGGTCGCGGTCGACTTCGAGGAGCTGCCGTTCGCCACCAGCAGCATCGACCTGGTGGTGCTGCCGCACGTGCTGGAGTTCGCGCTCGAGCCGCACCAGGTCTTGCGCGAAGTCGAGCGGGTCTTGATTCCGGAGGGGCAGGTGATCATCTGCGGCTTCAACCCGGCCAGCCTGTGGGGCATGCGCCAGGGCTTCCGGCGCGTCACGCAGAGCGACTACCTGCCCGAGTCCGGTGAATTCATTTCTTTGCCGCGTCTCAAAGACTGGCTAAAATTGCTGAACCTGGGCGTGACCCGCAGCCATTTTGGCTGCTACGCCCCGCCGTGCCGCACGGCCCACTGGCTCAGCCGCTTCGCGATGATGGAATCGGCGGGCGCGCGCTGGTGGCCGTATCTCGGCGCGGTCTACGTGGTGCATGCGATCAAGCGGGTCAAGGGCATGCACATCATCGGTCCCGCATGGAACAAGAAAGCGAGCAAGCGCCCGGCGGCAGTGCCGGCCGCGAACAGGGAATGAGCGAACAACAAAACACGACGGCAGCAACCCCGACCCAGGTCGAGATCTACACCGACGGCGCCTGCAAGGGCAATCCGGGCACGGGCGGCTGGGGCGCGCTCCTGGTCTCGAACGGCCACGAGAAGGAAATCTTCGGCGGCGAGCCGAACACTACCAATAACCGCATGGAATTGCGCGCCGTGATCGAGGCGCTGGGCGTCCTGAACCGTCCGTGCAAGGTCGTGCTGCATACCGACAGCCAGTACGTGCAGAAGGGGATCTCGGAATGGATCCACGGCTGGAAGGCGCGCGGCTGGAAGACGGCGGCGAAAGAGCCGGTCAAGAACGACGACCTGTGGAAGGCGCTCGACCTGGCCCAGCAGCAGCACGCCGTCGAATGGCGCTGGGTGCGCGGCCACAACGGCCACCCGGGCAACGAGCGGGCCGACGTGCTGGCCAATCGCGGCGCCGCCTCGGTGCGGCGCTGAGCCTTTCATCGCCGGAAGGCAAGGGCGGGCTTTGTTATACTTCGGTCCGCTTCATTTCATCAAGTAGAACATCATGCGCCAGATCGTCCTCGACACTGAAACCACCGGCCTGAATCCTCGCACGGGCGACCGCGTCATCGAGGTCGGCTGCGTCGAAATCTTCAACCGCAAGCTCACCGGCAATAATTTTCATCGCTATATCAATCCCGAGCGCGAGTCGGACGAGGCGGCGCTCGCCGTCCACGGTTTGACCACCGAGTTCTTGAGCGACAAGCCGAAGTTCCATGAGATCGCCGAAGAATTGCGCGAGTTCGTGCAGGGCGCCGAGGTCATCATCCACAACGCGCCGTTCGACCTGGGCTTCCTGAACCACGAATTCACCCGCATCGGCCTGCCGCCGTTCGTCGAGCACTGCAGCGGCGTGATCGACACCCTGGTGCACGCCAAGGAACTCCATCCGGGCAAGCGCAATTCGCTGGACGCGCTGTGCGACCGCTACGAGATCTCGAACGCGCACCGCAAGCTGCACGGCGCGCTGCTCGACTCGGAGCTGCTGGCCGACGTCTACCTGGCGATGACCCGCGGCCAGAACTCGCTGACGATGGACGTCGAAGTCGAAAGCGCGAACGCCGGCGACGCGCTCGAAGTGGTGCCGCTGGGCGAGATCATCGTGGTCGCGGCCAGCGCCGACGAACTCGCGGCGCACGACGACGTGCTGGTCGGCCTCGACAAGAACGTGAAAGGCAGCTGCGTGTGGAGGAATTATTCTCCGCAGGGGTGACGAGACAGTGATTCTGTGCCATAATACGCCTCGCTTCGGGAGGTTAGCTCAGGGGTAGAGCACTGCATTCACACTGCAGGGGTCGCAAGTTCGAAACTTGCACTTCCCACCAGAATTCGCAAGGGCCAGCAGCAATGCTGGCCTTTTGTTTTCCGCGAGCGTGGCAGGTACCGCTGCCTGGCCGTGTTTCTTTCGAGATCACGGCATCGGTACAAATAAGTTGGTCGATTGCCATTTGGAATAATCAAGACTCTATGGCATAATACGGCCTCGTTGGGAGGTTAGCTCAGGGGTAGAGCACTGCATTCACACTGCAGGGGTCGCAAGTTCGAAACTTGCACTTCCCACCAACAGGATTCTTCGAAACGCCCGCGCCATGCGGGCGTTTTGCGTTTGTGCTGTACCCGTTGCCATGAATCCCGGTCCACCTTCCTATCCCCCGTCGCGGCCTTGTTCCAGCGGTCAGATGTGCTTCCTCATTGCAGCGCCTGTATTGCGAGTTTGCTGGCAGTGAGCTGTCTTTCGGCCACTGAGCGATCTGCCTGAGCGACCAACGCGCAGGGCTGCCCAGCCCGGCTTGATCCACGCCCAGGCAGCGCGCACCGGGTCGTTGTCCCAGCGCTGTCGAACGGGGCGCTCCGGCGCCGAAGGCGCCAGCGGGCGCTCGACGGCGGGCGAGCCACTTCTATCCAGCAGCTGCAGCGTATTGCGCTCGGGGCCATCAACAGATCGCGGGTACAGCGCCACCAAAATCAGGTCAACGTCGACTGGCTCAAAGTAGGTTTCCTGTCGGCAGATAGCATCGACGTATTGCGACGTCGGGGACTTCAATGCCGCACGTTTATCAGAACGTTTCTGACCTTCAGGGCAAGGATCAAGTAGAGAACGGGGAATGTGTCCGTCTCGTCCAACACTTTCTTCCGCACGTGGGTCATACATCGACCTGGAGGCCTGGGGAGCGCGTTATCGACATACTGGAACGCGGTGGGCATATTGAGCAGGGAACTGCCGTCGCTACCTTTGTGAATGGCAGGTATCCCACTGGCGCCCACAAGCATGCGGGTTTCTACGACGGTGTGGTTACCAGCTGCGCCGCAAAGACAAGTGCAGGTCGTTGTAGTGTCATGGGCATAGTCCTGATGGATCAGTGGCGGGCAAAGCCCAGGATTGCAAGGCGTACGGTTTATCGGCGGGGTGGTATGTATTCGAACGGGGACTTCCCCGATATCTCCAATAATGCCGAAGCCCTTTACATCATTGCACGCTGACCGGAGAGTCCAATGCACCTGAACCTGCTATCCGTTGTAGCCTGTGTGGCTGTGGGCATCTCCTGTGGTTCGGCGAAAGCTGAACAGCGCATTGTCTGTCCTCCGGCAGTCATGTCCGACCAGATTAAAGTCCAAGGCCCCCCTGGCTGGGCTGGAGCCTACCTGCCGGACATCAAGCTGAAGCTCGACAGTGCAGGCGCCCGCCTTGGGCCACTGGAGCAGGAAGGCGTGCTCAAGGGTGATGTTATCCAGAAGGGCGACACGGTGGAGCACAAGTTCTCGCTGACCGGGGGCGTCGCCGATCAGCTGGACAAATGGATGGTCTGTACGTACGGAGGCAATGTATATCTGGCCCAGAAGTTGCCGAGCGCCACAAAGGAATGTACCGTTACCTATCGGCGTGAAACAGACTCGAAAGCCGACCCGCCGTATGCCATGTCGGCCATTTCGTGCAAGTAGGACGTGCGGCCGTCGTCTTCGTCATCGCTGCGGCCCGACCGACATATCGCCGCAGTAAGGCCGTGAAGTCGTGGCGAGCCGGCTGGCGCTGGTCAAGGCTGCGCTCGACGCTTTTGTTCGATCTCCTGCTTGAGCTCCTCGGTGATCGTCCACGCATACACCGTCTTGTCGCGCACGCGCACGATTTGCTCCGGCGGCCACTGCGCGCCCATGTGAAAATCGTGCGAAACGACACGCGCGCCGACCCGCAACTGGCGCCATAGCTGCGGCATCAGCCGCAGGTTGACCTCGAACAGCAGGTACAGCATGACCACGCTGGCCGGACTGAAATCGGTGCGGAACAGGTCGGCCTGGCGAAAGCGCACGCGATCCTGCACCCCGGCCGCGCGCGCGTTGGCATGCGCCTCCCGGATGCGGTCGGGATCGAGATCGATGCCGACGCCGCGCGCGCCATACTTGCGGGCGGCCGAGATCACGATGCGGCCGTCGCCGCAGCCGAGGTCGTATACCACGTCGCCGCGGCCGACCTTCGCCATCGACAGCATGCGGTCGACGATGTCCTGCGGGGTCGTCACATACGGCACCTTGGGCAGGGGGCGCTCGGCGAGCGCGGGCCGGATCGTGGCCGGGGCCAGCGCCAGGCCGGCCAGCACGGCGGCGCCGTGCAGCAGGGCGCGGCGCTCATGGGCGACAGGCGCGGCGGTCGTCGGTTCGTCGGACAAGGCATTTCCTTCTGAAGAGGCGTTGAACGGGCCGTGCAAGCGTACCCGATATCGACCGCCAGGTCGTGTACACTGGCTCCGGCCGGCATGCGGCGCGCCGTCAGGCCGATCATAAAACAGGAATCCAAAAAGAGCGGGATAGCATGGTGAACGGGTATTACGAGCCGCTGCTGGTCGTCGTGTCGATCATGGTGGCCATCCTGGCGTCGTACACGGCCCTCAGCCTGGCGATGCGGGTGCGCCAGGCCCAGGGCCGCGCGCCATACTTCTGGATTGCCGGCGGCGCGCTGGCAATGGGCAGCGGCATCTGGGCCATGCACTTCATCGGCATGCTGGCCTTCCGCCTGCCGATCCCGGTCGGCTACGATCCCCTGATCACCTTCGTCTCCTGGCTGCTGCCGGTGGTCGCGTCCGGCCTGGCGCTGTGGCATGTGCGGCACCGCGAATTCCGGCGCCGCCAGCTGGTCTGGAGCGCCATCCTGATGGGCCTGGGCATCAACGCCATGCACTACACCGGCATGGCCGGCATGCGCATGGACCCCGCCATCACCTACACCCCCTGGCTGTTCGCGCTGTCGGTCGCGATCGCGATTGGCGCCTCGGCGCTGGCGCTGCAGCTCGGCCTGCGCCTGCGCGAGGATGATCACGGCCGCGGCGGCGCGCGGCGCGCCGTGCAGCTCGCGGCCAGCGTCATCATGGGCGGCGCGATCTCCGGCATGCACTATACGGGCATGGCCGCCGCCCACTTCGAGGCCGGCAGCGTGTGCCGCGCCGCGCTCGGCGGCGTCGACCAGGATCACCTGGCGGCCCTGGTCACGGTGGCCACCGTGGCCCTGCTCAGCATCGCGCTGCTGGCCACCATCTTCGACGCGCGTCTGGATGCGCGCAACCGCACGATCGCCGAATCGCTGCAGGCGGCGGCCGAGCGCCAGCAACTGTATCTCGACGAGCAGCGCGCCCGCGTCGAGGCCGAGCACGTCAGCCAGATGAAGGACGAGTTCCTCGCCACCCTGTCGCACGAGCTGCGCACGCCGCTCAACGCCATGCTCGGCTGGTCGCAACTGCTGTTGCAGGGCCACCGCGACGGCGCCATGCTGCGCCGCGGCCTGGAAACCATCGAGCGCAACGCGCGCGCCCAGTCGCAGCTGATCGAAGACATGCTCGACATGAGCCGCCTGCTGGCCGGCAAGGTGCGGATCGACGCGGCCCCGATCCAGCCCCAGGATTTCGTCAACGCGGCGCTCGAGACCGCGCGTCCGGCGGCGCTGGCGCGCAGCATCGCCCTGAACGCCAGCATCGACCACGGCGCCCGCCCGGTGCGCGGCGACCTGGCGCGCATGCAGCAGGTGATGTCGAACCTGCTGTCGAACGCCATCAAGTTCACCGAGCCGGGCGGCGTGGTGACGGTCACGCTGCGGATTGACGGCGAAGGCGACGAGCGCGCGGTGGCGATCGACGTGGCCGACACCGGCGCCGGCATCGCGCCCGAATTCCTGCCCTATGTGTTCGATCGCTTCCGCCAGGCCGATTCCTCGTCGGCGCGGCGTCACGGCGGCCTGGGGCTGGGCCTGGCGATCGCGCGCCAGCTGGTCGAGCTGCAGGGCGGCGCGATCAGCGTGGCCAGCCGCGGCGAAGGGCAGGGCGCCACCTTCACCCTGCACCTGCCGCTGGCCGCGCCCGGCGCGGCGCCGGCGGCGCGGCTGGAGCCCCTCGCCGGCCTGCCGCTGACGCCGCCCGAGCTGGCCGGCATGACGGTGCTGGTGATCGACGACGAACTCGATTCGCTGGAACTGGTGCAGCAGGTGCTGGCCGCCAGCGACGCCACGATCCTGACCGCCACCGGCGCGCGCGAGGCGCTGCGCCTGGTCGAGGCGCGCCGGCCCGACCTCGTCATCAGCGACATCGGCATGCCGCTGGTGGATGGTTTCGAGATGATCCGCCGCATCCGCTCGCTGCCGGATCGCGAGATCGCGGGCGTGCCGGCCATCGCCCTGACCGCGTTCTCGCGGCGCGAAGACCAGCAGCGCGCGCTGGAAGCGGGATTCGACGACTACCTGGCCAAGCCGGTGGCCCCGGCGACCTTGCTGCAGACGGTGGCGGCGATCGTCGCCCGCCGCAACCTGCTGCGTTCGCTTTAAGCGCCCGGCAGCACCAGGTCGAGCTCCAGGCCGCCTTCCGGACGGCGCAGGCCGGCCACCAGATAGCCGCGGTTGCGGCCCGCCTCCTTGCCCTTGTACAGCGCGCGGTCGGCCAGCGCGATCGCCTGCTCCCAGTCGGGCTGGACCGCGGCTTGCGCGCCGGCGCGCTCGCCATCCGGCGCGAACGGCAGCGACACCGCGCCGGCGGTGGCGCTGACCCGGAGCGCGCTGCCGTCTTCCAGCATGATCGGCGTGGCGGCGATCGCGTCCAGGATGCGCTTGACCAGCAGCGGGCGCTGTTCCTGGGTCACGCCCTGCGAATACACCAGGAATTCTTCTCCGCCCCAGCGCAGCACCATGTCCGATTCGCGCATCGCGGCGCGCAGGCGTTTGCCGACTTCGACCAGCACCGCGTCGCCTGCCGCGTGGCCATGCTCGTCGTTGATGCGCTTGAAGTGGTCGATGTCGAGCAGGGTGAAGCAGTCGGCCGAGTCCAGGCGCGGCGGCGCTTCGCCGGTGCGGCTGCGCATGCGGTCGAGGAAGGAGCGCCGGTTGAACAGACCGGTGAGCGGATCGTGCGCCGAGCGGTAGGCCAGCTCGTCGTTCAGTTCGGAAAGGCGGCGGCCGGTGAGCACCGATTTGCGGTACATCCACAGCACGCCGGCGCACAGGAACAATGCCAGCGACGCCCCCAGCGACGCGGCGGTCTGGAGCAGGCTGCGGTGGCGCAGCTCGGCATCCTTGACGGCGTTCTCCTGGCGCAGGGCGGCGATCTGGGCGGCGCGCTCGCGCGCCTTGAACTGTTCTTGCAGCGCCGAGATCGCCTTGTTGCGTTCATCGAGCGCCAGTTCCTGGATCACGGCTTCGCGTTCGCGCGTCGTGGCCAGGGCTTCGCGGAAGCGTCCGGCGGTTTCCAGCGCCTGGCTCTTCTCGGCCAGCAAGCGGCCGACGGTCGACATGGCGCCGGCCTTGCGCATCGCGGCGATCACCGCGTCGACCTGCTGCAAGCCTTCGCGCTGGCGGCCCTGGCCGAACAGGGCGAAGCCGAGGTTGGCCTTCGCCATCTGCAGGCTGATCCGGTCTTCGCTGCGCTCGGCCGGGACCAGGGCGGCGCGCGCCGCTTCCTCGGCTTGCTGGTAGCGGCCTGCCTTCAGGTGGGCGCCGGCGATATTGCCCAGCACATTCACTTCGAGCGCGATCAACTGGTGGGCATGGGCCAGCTCGAGCGCGCGCCCGAAGGCTTGCTGGGCGGCCTCGAGCTCGTCCTGCACCACCAGGGCCCGACCCTCGAAAAAGTGAACGGCGGCAGCGGTGCGCGGCGGCAGCCGGGTCGCGCCGGCGCGGATCTCGCGCAGTGTCTCGAGCGCCCGAACCGGATCGCGCGCGTTGACGTACATGCGCGCCAGCGCCAGCCGGATGTCGGCTTCGCGCGGGCTCCACAGGTCCGGATGGCGCCGCACCATGTCGAGCGCGCGCAGGAAGTGGCGCAACGCGCGGTCGTGCTGGCCGAGCGCGCTGTAGGCCATGCCGTGCAGCCCTTCGGAGCTGGCGCTGAATTCGAGACTGCCCAGCTTGCGGTAGCGTGCGTCAAGGGCCTCGAGCTGGCCGAGGGCCGCGGCCGGATCGTTGTTCTCGATCAGGCGCAGCACCCGCGCCAGGCTGGCCAGCGCGAGATTGAGCGGATCGCGTTCGGCCTCGGCCAGGCCGATGATAAGCTCGTTGGTTTCGAAGGCGTCGCGGAAGTTCCCGGCATCGGCCTGGATCCGTCGCAACAGGCGCAGGTAATGGATGCGCACCGCGTAGGGTGCGCCGGCGATCAGTTTCGGGCCTTCCTGCACCAGGATGGCGCGTGCCTGCGCATTATCGTGCTCGGCCATGGCCGCGATCTCGTCCAGCCGCGCATGCGGCTGCAAGGCCGCCGGCGCCGGCCCGGCGAGCATGGCCAGCAGTGCGCCACTCGCGAGCGCCAGCGTGAATCGGGACGGGCGTCCATTGGGAAGAGTCATGGTGGCGGGATCGAGGGCGTGGCAGCGAGGGCGGGGCGGGACGGGTCAGCCCATTATCGAATGTTGATTTGAGGAAATCAAGCACAGGGACCCGGGCTGCGATGTTTACGCAACGGCTGTGTTCAAGAAGCAGAAATTCCCTGCCGGCATGTAAATTGCAGAAGATTTGTCAGATTGCTTTGATTCGCAACAGCATTCTGGTTATATTTGCACGTCTGCAAAAAGTTGACGGTTTGCAGGTGCAGCAAAAGCGGTTTCAAGTCAGGCATGCCGGCCCAACAGGCAGGATCTCGAGAGCGTGCCCGCACGACCTGCGGGCACGGCGCAATGACAAGACGCGGGACCACACACCTATTTGATTGGAGAACACGTAGTGAGTATTTTTAGAACCAAGAATCTGGATGCCATGCTGGCGGCCAGCGCCAAGCCGGGCGGACTCAAAAAGGTGCTCGGCCCGACCGACCTGATCCTGCTCGGTATTGGCGCCATCGTCGGCACCGGTATTTTCGTGCTCACCGGCACGGGCGCCGTCACCGCCGGCCCCGCGCTGACCATCTCCTTCATCGTGGCCGCCATGGCCTGCTGCTTCGCCGCCCTGTGCTACGCCGAGTTCGCCTCGACCGTGCCGGTTGCCGGCTCGATCTATACCTATAGTTACGCCACCCTGGGCGAATTCGTCGCCTGGATGATCGGCTGGGACCTGCTGCTCGAGTACGGCCTGGCCACCTCGACCGTCGCGGTTGGCTGGTCCGGTTATTTTCAGTCGCTGATGTCGGGCTTCGGCCTGGTGCTGCCGGACGCGCTGACCGCCGCCCCGGGCGCCCGCCCCGGCGTCGACACCCTGTTCAACCTTCCGGCTTTCCTGATCATGATCGCGCTGACCGCGATGCTGTCGCTGGGCATGCGCGAATCGGCGCGCGTCAACAACGTCATGGTCATCATCAAGACCGGCGTCGTGCTGCTGTTCATCGCCGTCGGCGTCGGCCATGTCCGTCCGGAGAACTGGGAGCCGTTCATGCCCTACGGCATGGGTGGCGTGATGAGCGCCGCCGCGCTGGTGTTCTTCGCCTTCATCGGCTTCGACGCCGTCACCTCGGCCGCCGAGGAAGTCAAGAACCCGAAGCGTGACCTGCCAATCGGCATCATCGGTTCACTGGTGGTCTGCACCATCCTGTACGTCGTGGTCGCCGCGATCATGACCGGCATCGTACCGCACCTGGACTTCAAGGGCGTCGACCACCCGGTCTCGCTGGCGCTGCAGGTGGCGGGCGAGAACTGGGTCGCCGGCTTCGTCGACCTGGCCGCCATCCTGGGCATGAGCACCGTGATCCTGGTGATGGCCTATGGCCAGACCCGCATCCTGTTCGCCATGTCGCGCGACGGCCTGCTGCCGTCGAAACTGTCGACCGTGCATCCGAAATACGGCACCCCGTTCTTCGCCACCTGGCTGGTGGGCATCATCTTCGGCCTGATCGCCGCCGTGGTGCCGCTGAACGTGCTGGCCGAGCTGGTGAACATCGGCACCCTGGCCGCCTTCACCCTGGTCTCGATCGCCGTGATCGTGCTGCGCAAGAAGCGTCCGGACCTGCCGCGCGCGTTCCGCTGCCCTGGCGTGCCGGTGATCCCGGGCCTGGCGATCGTGTTCTGCCTGGTCCTGATGTCCTTCCTGAGCTGGCATACCTGGCTGGCGTTCGCCATCTGGCTGGCGATCGGCGCCGCCGTCTACTTCGGTTATGCACGCCAGCGCTCGCTGCTGAACAAGCCGCAGTAATCGCTATATGCGGCGGGCCATTCCGGCCCGCCGCCTCGCCCTGGCCGGCGCTTCATGTTAATCTGCCATCTTTGACGCCGCGTGTGCGTCCTCGAAGTGGAGATGTCTCATGAGCGCCATCGTGCTCGGCCAGGGCGATGCCCTCCTGATCGTCGACCTGCAGGTCGACTTCCTTCCCGGCGGAAAACTGGGCGTCCCGCATGGCGACCAGGTCATCGCGCCGATCAACCGCCTGATCGACCTGTACCGGGCGCGCGCGCTGCCGGTCTATGCTTCGCGCGACTGGCATCCCGAACTGCATTGCTCCTTCGCCGGCCAGGGCGGCCCGTGGCCGCCGCATTGCGTCGCCGGCACCGACGGCGCCGGCTTTTCTTCCGAACTGAACCTGCCGGACGACGTCATCGTCGTGTCCAAGGCCGACACGGTCGAGGTCGATGCCTATTCCGCCTTCAGCGGCACCGGGCTGGCCCCGGCGCTGCGCGCGCGCGGCATCCGGCGTCTCGCCGTGTGCGGCCTGGCCACCGATTATTGCGTGCTCAACACCGTGCTCGACGGCCTGCCCGACTTCGAGATCCTGATCGTGGCCGAGGCCATGCGCGCGGTCGACGTCCAGCCCGGCGACGGCGACCACGCGATGACCCGCATGCTGGGCGCCGGCGCGGTGCCGGTGCGGCTGTCGGAGCATGGCCTGGTGGCCGACGTGGAGCTGGGCGCGCGTCTTTGACGCCGCGCGATTGCGTCCCTCTGGACGCTGGCGCACGGTAGTCCCTGCAGGGTCGTCCTAGGATCGCCTTTCCATCTTTGCGAAAGGACACCGGCATGACCAGCACCGTAGGAGATTTCCTGATCGAGCGTCTCGGGCAATGGGGCGTGCAGCGCGTCTATGGCTATCCGGGCGACGGCATCAACGGCATCCTGGCCGCTTTCGGGCGCCAGGACGCGATCGAATTCGTCCAGTGCCGCCACGAAGAGATGTCGGCCTTCATGGCTTGCGGCCACGCCAAGTTCACCAACGAGGTGGGCGTATGCCTGGCGACTTCCGGTCCCGGCGCCATCCACTTGCTCAATGGCCTGTACGACGCCAAGCTCGATTACCAGCCGGTGGTCGCCATCGTCGGCCAGCAGCAGCGCTCCGCACTCGGCGCCCACTACCAGCAAGAGGTCGACCTGGTCACGCTGTTCAAGGACGTGGCGGGCGAGTTCGTGCAGATGGCGACCGACGCCGCCCAGGTGCGCCACCTGGTCGACCGCGCATTCCGGATCGCCGGGGCGCGGCGCTGCGTGACCTGCATCATCATCCCGAACGACTTGCAGGAAGAAGACGCGGTGCCGCATCCGCCGCGCGAGCACGGCAACACCTTCTCGGGCGTCGGCGCCGCGCTGGAGGCGGCGGTGCCGCCCCCGGAAGCGCTGCGCGCCGCCGCCGACCTGCTCAATGCCGGCGACAGGGTCGCGATCCTGGCCGGCGCCGGCGCCCACGGCGCGCTGGACGAACTGGTCGAGGCGGCCGAGCTGCTTGGCGCCGGCATCGCCAAGGCGCTGCTGGGCAAGGCCGTGGTGCCGGACGACCTGCCGTTCTGCACCGGCACCATCGGCATGATCGGCACCCAGGCCAGCGACGCGATGATGAAGGAATGCGACACGCTCCTGATGGTCGGCTCCAGCTTCCCGTACGCCGAATTCCTGCCGCAGGAAGGCAGCGTGAAGGCGGTGCAGATCGACGTCGACGCGACCATGCTTGGCCTGCGCTATCCGATGGACGTGAATCTGGCGGGCGACGCACGCGCGACCCTGCGCGCTTTGATCCCGCTGTTGCGGCGCAAGGACGATCGCTCCTGGCGTGCGCGCATCGAGTCGAACGTGGCCGAGAGCTGGCGCGTGCTGGACGAACGCGCGCGTCAGCCGGGCAAGCCGGTCAACCCGCAGCGCGCCTTCAGCGAGCTGTCGCCGCGCCTGCCGTCAGACGTGATCTTGACCGGCGATTCGGGCTCGGTGTCGGCCTGGTATGCGCTGCACCTGCGCCTGCGGCGCGGGATGATGGCGTCGCTGTCGGGCGGCCTGGCGACCATGGGGTCGGCAGTGCCGTATGCGATGGCGGCCAAGATGGCGCATCCGGGACGGCCGGTGATCGCCCTGGCCGGCGACGGCGCCATGCAGATGAACGGCATGAACGGCCTGATCACGATCGCGCGCCACTGGCGCGACTGGGCCAATCCCACGCTCGTGGTGCTGGTCCTGAACAACCGCGACCTGAACTTCGTGACCTGGGAACAGCGCGGCATGCAGGGCGAGCCGAAGTACGAGGCGTCGCAGCAACTGCCCGACTTCTCGTACGCGGAATATGCGCGCATGCTCGGGCTGGAAGGCGTTCGGGTCGACGATCCGGACGCGCTGGGAGCGGCCTGGGACCAGGCCCTGGCGGCCGGCCGGCCCTTCGTGCTCGAAGTGCTGGCCGATCCGAACATTCCGCCATTCCCGCCGCACATCGTCGATGCCCAGGCCGAGAAATATCGGCAGGCGCAAGAGAAGGGCGATCCCGAGGCGGCCGACGTCGAACGCGGCATGCGCCAGCAGGGTGGCGACGCATCGGCGTAAGCAAATTGGCAAGCGATTGCTGCGCTGCGAGATATTATTTTGTAATCCCTCTCTTACATCCTCGCAGCGCGCCTACCGATTTTCGCAACATGGTCCAGCTTGGATAATGTCGGTAATCGTCCATGGGACACTTCACGATGCGAGACATGACACCAATGTTGTTAGCCGACGCGCCGCGCGTCGAGACCGCGCCCCTTGCCACCGCAGAAGGCGCGAAGGACCTGTACTTTTCGCTGTACGCCGATCCGTCAGCGACGCCCCAACAGGCCAAGGACTTCGTGGCCGCCCAGATCGCGGTCGCGCGCGAGCTGCCGTCCGACCTGCCCGCGAACCTGGACCAGCTGCAGGCGTGGATCGAACAGCGCACCGAGATCGTCGGCCAGCAGTACCGCGACTACCTCGCGGCGCGCAAGAACGGTGCGCCGCGCCGCTATTTCTCGTGCCGCGCGCATGCGCTGTACTTCATCAAGGGCGTGGCCCCGACCAAGCTGGTCGACGGCGCCTGGCTGTATGGCCTGACGCGCCAGTGGGACGACGTCGCCTTCCACCCCTTGATCAAGACCTATCTCGAAGAACTGGGCGACGGCCTGCCGGACAAGAACCATGTGACGCTGTACCGCAAGCTGCTGGCCACCCACGGCTGCGAAAGCTGGGAAGACCTGGGCGACGACCATTTCCTGCAAGGCGCGCTGCAGCTGGCGCTGGGCCACCACGCCGAGCATTTCCTGCCCGAAGTCGTCGGCTACAACCTGGGCTACGAACAGCTGCCGCTGCATCTGTTGATCACGTCCTATGAGCTGAACGAACTGGGCATCGACCCGTATTACTTCACCCTGCACGTGACGGTCGATAACGCCGCCAGCGGCCATGCGCGCAAGGCGGTGCAGGCGGTGCACGACCTGATGCCGAAGGTCGGCGACCGCGAAGCCTTCTGGCAGCGCGTGGTCGACGGCTACCGCCTGAACGAACTGGGCGCCAGCACGACCTCGGTGATCGGCGAGTTCGACCTGCAATCCGAACTGGTCGGCATCCTGGCCGCCAAGAGCGGCGTGGGCAAGAACATGCACTCGGATTACTGCCGCGTCGCCGGCCGCTCGGTCAACGACTGGCTGACCGACCCGGCGCAGATCCCGGCCTTCCTGGCCGCCCTCGAAGGCGCCGGCTGGATCAAGCGCGGCGAGGACGTCGAGCATAGCCGCTTCTGGCGCCTGGTCGAAGGCGAGCGGGCCGAGATGTTCGGCGTGTTCAACGCCTACGAATTGCAGGTGCTGCGCGACTGGATCACCTCCACCGCCGACGGCAAGCCGGCCAGCGCCCAGCGCGTGCTGACCGCGCGCGCGCGCCAGCGCACCCTCGACCAACTGGGGCAGGGGGCGCAGCGCAGCCATGCGCATCCAGTGCGCGGCCTGATCCGCCGCCACGCCAACCTGGACGATGCCGACGCCGATAACGAGCTGCGCCTGCTGGAGCAGCAGGTGGCGGCGGCCAACGGCAAGCAGGAGGCCATGCAGCTGCTCGGCCGCCTGCTGTCGCCCGAGATTCACCATACGGCGGTGGGCCTGATGGCTACCCGCATGTACACGCAACTGTTCGACGCCTGAAGCGCCCGCACTGCGACAAACGGCCGGCACGCGATAGAGAGCGCGTGCCGGCCGTGGCTACAAATAAGACTATTACAAGGAAATCACACGTGCAAATCCTCGAACAACGCTTCCTGCGCGGACCGAACGTCCACGCCGATTCGCCATGCCTGCTGTCGGTGGTCGACCTGCAGGACCTGTACGGCAAGTCCACCAGGGACCTGCCCGGCTTCAACCACGCGCTGCTCGAGCTGCTGCCGTCGCTGCACGGCGAGCGCCTGCCCGCCGGCCAGCCCGGCGGCTTCGCCCAGCGCCTGCGCGAAGGCACCTACCTGGGCCGCGTGATCGAGCACGTGACCCTGGAACTGCAAACCCTGGCCGGCGCGCCGGCCAGCTTTGGCCGCACGCGCCCGGTGAGCGGCCGTCCGGGCCAGTTCCGCATCGTGTGCGCCTACAGCTGCGAGAAGCTGGCCGAGCCGGCGTTCGACCTGGCGCTCGACCTGGTCACCGCGCTGGCGCACGGCGACGGTTTCGAACTGGGGCCGCGCCTGGAGGAGCTGCGCGAGATCGCCGGACGTTATGCGATCGGCACCAGCACCGCCGCGGTGATCGCGGCGGCGCAGGAGCGCGGCATTCCGGTGCAGCGCATCACCGACGAAGCCAATCTGTTCCTGCTGGGCTGGGGCGTCCGGCAAAAACGCCTGCAGGCCACGACCACCGGCGACACCAGCTTCATCGCCGTGAAGATCGCCAGCGACAAGCAGCTGACCAAGGCCTTGCTGAAGGAAGCCGGGGTGCCGGTGCCGGAGGGCGACGTGGTCACCACCGTGGAGTCGGCCCAGCGCGTGGCGCGCCGCCTGAACGGGCCGGTGACTCTGAAGCCGCTGGACGGCAACCAGGGCAAGGGCGTGACGGTCGACTGCAATACGCCGGACGACGTCGCGCGCGCGTTCGAGTTCGCGCGCCAGTACGGGCGCCGCATCATCGTCGAGCGCCATGTGAAGGGGTGCGATTATCGCGTGCTGGTCGCCGGCGGGCGCGTGGCCGCGGCCTCGCGCCGCCGTCCGGCCCACGTGGTGGGCGACGGCATCAAGACCATCCGCGAGCTGGTGGAAATCGAGAACGCCAATCCGGCGCGCGGCGCCGGCCATGCGACGATCCTGACCCGGATCGCGCTCGACGAGCATGCGGCCGACATGCTGTCGCGCCAGGGCTTCGAGTTCGACAGCGTGCTGCCCGTGGGCGTGGTGGCCGAATTGCGCGGCAACGCCAACCTGTCGACCGGCGGGACCGCCGAAGACGTGACCGACCTGCTGCCCGATTCGACGCGCCTGTTGTGCGTGCGTGCAGCCTGCAAGATCGGCCTGGACGTGGCCGGCATCGACATCGTGTGCGAGGACATCGGCCAGCCGCTGGCGGCGCAGCGCGGCGCCGTCATCGAAGTCAATGCGGCGCCCGGCATCCGCATGCACCAGTATCCGAGCGCGGGTGAGGCGCGCGACGCCGGCGAGGCGATCGTCGATGGCCTGATGGGCGCTTCCGATGGCCGCATCCCGGTGATCGCGCTGACCGGCACCAATGGCAAGACCACCACCACCTTGCTGGTCGCGCATGCGGCGCGCATGGCGGGGCGCGTCACCGGCGTGACCACCACCGAGGGCGTCTTCATCGACGGCAAGCAGGTGGTGAAGGGCGACTGCACCGGCTACTGGTCGGCGCGCACGGTGCTGCATGCGCCGGAAGTGGAAATCGCGGTGCTGGAGACGGCGCGCGGCGGCATCCTCAAGCGCGGCCTGGCGTATGACCGCTGCGACGTGGCGGTGGTGCTGAACATCGCGGCCGACCACCTGGGCCTGGACGGCGTCGACACGGTCGAGGACCTGGCGCAGGTGAAGGCGGTGGTGGCGCAATCGGCGTCGAAGGCGGTGGTGCTCAACGCCGAGGACGCGCTGTGCGTGCAGATGGCGCGCCGCGTCAAACCCGGCGCCGAAGTGCTGTTCTTCTCGATGGACGCCGAAAACCCGGTGCTGCTCAAGCACCTGGAAGACGGCGGCCGCGGCGCCTACCTGCAGGACGGCGCAGTGGTGATCGCCGACGGCCATATCCAGCAGGCGGTGATCAAGGTCGAAAGCATGCCGGTGGCCTTTGGCGGCCTGGCCCGTTTCAACATCGCCAATGCGCTGGCCGCTGCAGCGGCCCTGATGGCGTCCGACTTCAGCCACCTGCAGATCGCCGCCGGCCTGTCCACTTTTGTGTCGAACGGCCGCACCAACCCGCTGCGCACGAACATGTTCGACGTGCGCGGCGTGACGGTGATCGTCGACTACGCCCACAACCCGGCGGCATACGCCGCCATGGCCGACATGGCGCGCGGCATGCTCCCGGGCCAACTGGTCGGCATCGTGACCGCCCCCGGCGACCGCCGCGACAGCGACCTGCGCGAAGTGGGCAAAGTATGCGGCGCCCGCTTTGACGAACTGGTGGTCTACGAATCGCAAAGCCGCGGCCGCGCCGTGGGCGAAGCGGTCGACCTGATCCTGGCCGGCGCCGAAGAAGCAGTCGGCCTGACCGACACCCTGCACCGCGAACTGGAAGTAGGCAACGCCATCCGCCTGGGCCTGAGCCTGTGCGAGCCAGGCGACGTCCTGGTCTTCGCCTGCGGCTCGTCGCTCCAGGTCTTCGTCGACGCCATCCGCGCCACCGACCCCGAAAGCGCCGACCTGATCGCCGCCCAAACCACCTGACTCGGTCGCCCTGGCCGTCCCTCAATGAGGGTCAGAGTAAAATTGTTGGGCAATTTCCCAAATTCGCCCCGCAATCAATGAGGGTCAGCGTCGAATTATTGGCCAATAGCTTGGCGGACAACTAGGGTCGGAGTCGAATTAACGGCTCATCCGTGAAAGTTGTCAAACAATTCGACTCTGACCCTAATGCCGCTAAGTTAACGATCTTTGCGGCATTTTTTCGTTGTAAACGTGGCTCAGAAATGTTAACTTTCGGCCATGCTTTCTGATGCCATCCCC
>NZ_JBNDIK010000004.1:0-227414 GCF_050434365.1 Massilia sp. UYP32 | reverse complement strand
GGACTGCTGAATCCAGCAATCAAGTCGTCGAGCATAGCCTTTGCACGGAACAAAGGCCAGCTACGACGAGGAAAATGATCGCACGGAACTAAACATGTAGAAACTGCTTAAAAGCAGATGCAGAGAGTTTTCCACCGAGTAGCCCTGGCCCAGTGAAGAGGGCATGAGGGGGAGGAGCGATGGGTAACTCGCGCCGGGGTCGCGCTGCCTCATCCGTGCCGCCCACGGCGCGGCAATCGACCGCGAAAGCGGCGCGAGCGAGAGCGAGCGTTCTCGCCCCAGCGAGAAACGGCGGGGGGCGCTGGTGGACGACATCCAGCCCCAGCGGCATTCGCCTTCAGTGGGACGCAGCCCGGGGCGACCGGAAGCCCTTGGTCAAACGCTAGTTGTCGACTGCCACGCTCTGCGCCCAGGCCAGCGCCGACAGGTGGGCCTGGTTGACTTCGGAGGGCGTGATCGCGAGCGCATCGGCCAGCGACGCCACCAGGTTCGAGTTGAGCTCGCAGGCCTCGGCCAGCGCCAGGTAGGGCCCATACGGGCCTTCGCGTCGCGTCAGCGCCTGCACTACCCCGTCGGGCAGCTGGATGGTCTCGAGCACCTGCTGCATGCTCAGCCCCAGCAGCCGGTCGAGCAGCGAGAACATGCCGGCCACGAACAGGTTCTCGGCCTCGCCTTTACCCAGGTACTTTTGCCCCAGCAACTCGGCCAGGCGGCCGCGCACCACGGCGGTTTCCATCAGCACCGGCGAATAGCCGCTCGAGCTGGCCGTGGCCAGCAGCAGCACCAGCCAGCGGTACAGCGGCGCATAACCCAGCAGGGAAATCGCCTGGCGCAGCGACTGCACTTCGCGCCCGGCGCCGAAGCCCGCGGTATTGATGTAGCGCAGCAGCTTGTAGGTCAGGGCCGGGTCGCGTTTCAGCACGCTTTCGAGCTTGGGCACGTCCTCGTTATTCTGGACCAGCTGCATCAGCTGCAGGATCACGTTCTGGGTCGGGTTCATGCCCTTGACCGGATTGCCCGGCCGCGGCGTCAGGTGCAGCTTGCCCACGAAGGCGTCGAGCCCGAGCGCGGCGCAGGCGTCGAAGTCGGCCCAGGTGCCGACCGGCCGCCCCACCATGCGCAGCGACGAATGCTTGGCGGCGGCGTAGGTGCGCGCCTGGTCGGCGACATTGGAACCGGTGAAGCGCACCTCGAGGTAGGACGCATACGGCGCCAGGTTGCGCCCCAGCAGGTTGATGTCGCAGCCGCGGATCGCCACCCCGACGCCGCCCGCGCGCACGGCTTGCACGGCGGAGCGCACATCCTGGTCGGTCAGCTGGCGGATATCGAAGGCGAGCACGGTGCGTTCCGGCGGCAGCGCGTGCAGCGCGTCGGTCGACAGCATGGCCGGCACGGCATCCAGGAACAGGATCTTGTCGCGCAACAGCCAGCCATGTTCCTGGTGGTTGACGTGTTCTGCCACGAAACCGACCAGCCCTTCCAGGTCATGGTCGGTGGGAATGCGTCCGTCGTGCTGCTGCCACGACAGCTCATAGCCGAGAACGCGCTGCTTTGGATCGAGCAGCGGTTCGCGGACGATGAAGTTGGTGCGATGCATGAAGACGCCGTAAGTGAATGCGCGGCGCCGGTTCAGAACCCGAGGCTGTCGAGCAGATCGTCGACCTGCCCCTGGTTGGCCACGACTTCGGTGCCGGTCGGCTTGATCTGCGGCCCGTTCAGCAGGCCGTTGTCCAGCTCGCGCTTGATCTCGCTCGGCGCGAAATCGATCAGCACCTGCACCAGTTGCTTCTCGAGGTTTTGCGCGATGCCGGTGATGCGGCCGATCACCTGGCCGGTCAGGTCCTGGAAATCCTGGGCCATCATGATGTTCATCAGCTCGCCGCGTGTGGCGACCGCGCCGGCCGCCGACTCGTTCAGGCTGGCGATCGTGCGCTGGGCCATCGCGCGCCATTCGGCCTCGCTGGCGCCCTTGTCGAGCAGCGCCTGCCAGCCGTCCGACAACTCGGCCGCGCGGGTCTCGATGGCGTCCTGCAGGGGGCCGGCCGCGTCGGTCGCGTCCAGCACCTTCTTGGCCGCCTGTTCCGACAGGCGCGCCACGTAGTCCAGGCGGTCGCGCGCATCGGGGATGTCGCTCGCCGCCTTCTCGATCAGCTTGTCCAGTCCGAGCCCGCGCAGGCTTTCATGCAGCGCGCGGGTCATGTGGCCGATCCGGCTCAGCACCTCTTCGTTCGAGGCGGCCCCGGCGTCGAGCGCCGAGTTCATCTCACCCATCTCAGGCTCCGGCTTTGTCCAGTTTCTCGAAGATCTTGTTCAGCTTCTCGTCGAGGGTCGCGGCCGTGAACGGCTTGACCACGTAGCCGCTGGCGCCGGCCTGGGCGGCGGCGATGATGTTCTCCTTCTTCGCTTCCGCGGTCACCATCAGCACCGGCAGCTTGGCCAGCGCGGGATCGGCACGGATGTTCTGCAGCATGGTCAGGCCGTCCATATTCGGCATGTTCCAGTCCGACACCACGAAGTCGAACGATTCGCTGCGCAGCTTGGCCAGCGCCATCACGCCGTCTTCTGCCTCGTCGACGTTGGCATAACCCAGTTCTTTCAACAGATTCCGGACGATGCGGCGCATCGTCGAGAAATCGTCAACAACCAGGAAACGCATCTTTGGATCAGCCATGAATAACTCCGTTTGAATCTTATACTGTGGTTTGTTGGGTGAGCTGCCCTGGTGGGCTCGATAACAGGCTCAAGAATAGCATTTTTGTTGCCTTACGGCGATAAAATAGCCCCTAAAGCCTGTCACCAGTTCTAATTCGGATCAAACACGCAACGCCCGGCCGCCCTGCGCCGCCAGATGGTCGAGCACCATGCGCGGCAAGGCCGGCAAGGGGCCGACGTCGTGGGCGGCGCCCAGCGCGATCGCTTCGCGCGGCATGCCGAACACGACGCAGCTGGCTTCGTCCTGGGCGAAGTTGTGGGCCCCGGCCTGGCGCATCTCGAGCATGCCGGCCGCGCCGTCCTTGCCCATGCCGGTCAGGATAACACCAACGGCGTTTTTACCGGCCGCCTGCGCGGCGGAGCGGAACAGCACGTCGACCGAGGGACGGTGGCGGTTGACCGGCGGCGACTGTTCGATGCGGGTCATGTAGTTGGCGCCGGAGCGGGTCAGCAGCAGGTGCGAGTGGCCCGGCGCGATGTAGGCGTGGCCGGGCAGCACCCGCTCGTTGCCGGCGGACTCGACCACACTGATCCTGCACAGCGAGTCGAGGCGCTTGGCGAAGGAACTCGTGAAACCCTCCGGCATGTGCTGGGCGATCAGGATGCCCGGGCAGTCGGACGGCATCTGCATCAGGAATTCGCGGATCGCTTCGGTGCCGCCGGTCGAGGCGCCGATGATGATCAGTTTTTCGGAAGAAATCAGGGGACTCCTCAGGGCCGACAGCGGCGCGCTGGGCACCGAGGGCGTGCGCGAACGCGGCGCGATGCGAGCGCGCGCGGCGGCGCGGATCTTGTCGGCGATCATGTCGGCATACTCGCGCATGCCGGTCTGGATCGAGATCTTGGGCTTGGTCACGAAATCGACCGCGCCCAGCTCGAGCGCGCGCATCGTGATTTCCGAGCCGCGCTCGGTCAGCGACGACACCATCAGCACCGGCATCGGCCGCAGGCGCATCAGCTTTTCCAGGAAGTCGAGGCCGTCCATCTTGGGCATCTCGACGTCCAGGGTGAGCACGTCGGGGTTATGCTTTTTGATCAACTCGCGCGCGACCAGCGGATCGGGCGCGGTGGCGACCACTTCGAGGTCGGGCTGGGAATTGACGATCTCGCTCATCACGCTGCGGATCAGCGCCGAGTCGTCGACGATCAGCACCTTGGTCTTCATGCTTATTCCTTTCAACTAACAGGTCAGAACAGGTCGATGGCGCCGCCGACGGGTTCGACCTTGAGTCGCTTGGCGTAGTCGAGTTCGCGCTTGGCCAGCGTGTCGTTCTGGGTTTGCATCAGTTTCTTGACCAGCACCTTGCCCGTGCGCGGGAAGAAGAACACCTTGCGCGGGTAGATGTCGTTCAGGTCTTCGGCCAGCACCGGGATGCGTTCGGTCTTCAGGAACTGCATCACGAAGGCGGCGTTGCGCTCGCCGACGTTCATCGCCGTGAAGCCGCGCAGCACGGCGCCGCCGCCGAATACCTTCGCTTCAAGGTGTTCGCGGCGGGCGCCGGCCTTGAGCAGGTCATTGATCAGGATCTCCATCGCGAACGAGCCGTAGCGCATCGAGGCCGAGACCGGGTTGCTGCCGGCGTCCGCCCCCCCATCGGGCAGCATGAAGTGGTTCATGCCGCCCAGGCCGGTCAGGCGGTCGCGGATGCAGGCCGAGACGCATGAGCCGAGCACGGTGGCGATCAGCATGTCCTTGCCGGTATAAAAATACTCGCCCGGCAGGATCTTGGCCGCATCGACGTTGAAGGTGCGGTCGTGATAGAGATTGGTGGCGAACTGGCTGTTCATGGTCGTCCCACGCCTTCAGGCACTGCGTCCATCGAGTTCATACACCGTCTTGCCGCGCAGGCGCAGCGCGTCCGACACGTACAGGAAGTTCTCGGAGTGGCCCGCGAACAGCAGCGCATGCGGCTTCATCAGCGGCACGAAGCGGCCCAGGATCTTGCGCTGGGTCGGCTTGTCGAAATAAATCATCACGTTGCGGCAAAAGATGGCGTCGAACTGTCCTTCCAGCGGCCAGCCGTCGGCCAGCAGATTGAGCTGCTTGAAGGTGACCAGGTTGCGCAGCTCGGGGCGCACGCGCGCCATGCCCTCGTGGGCGCCCTTCCCCTTCAGGAAGAAGCGGCGCAGGCGCTCCGGCGACATCTTGTCGAGCCGCTCCATCGGGTACACGCCGTTCGAGGCGGTCGACAGCACATTGGTGTCGATGTCGGTGGCGACGATGTGCACCGGCGGCGTGAGCGTGTTGAAGGCCTCGCAGGCCGTCATCGCGATCGAATACGGCTCTTCGCCGGTGGACGCTGCCGAGCACCAGATCGTGAGCGGCCGCGTGTCCTTCTTGCGCACCGCGACCAGGTGCTCGAGCAGGAGCGGAAAGTGATGCGCCTCGCGGAAGAACGAGGTCAGGTTGGTGGTCAGCGCATTGGTGAACGATTCCCACTCGCGGTCCATGCGGCCCGCTTCCAGGTCGTCCAGATAGGTGGCGAACGACTGGATGCCGGTCGCGCGCAGGCGCCGCGCCAGGCGGCTGTAGACCATTTCCTGCTTGCTGTCGGCCAGCGAAATGCCCGCGCGCTGGTGAATCAGCGCACGCACCCGTTCGAAGTCACGGCGGGTGAAATCGAATTCCTTGACCGTCTCTGTTTTCTGCTGCGGCACGTTTGTTGCCTTATGAATGCTGGTTGGTCCGCGCCGTCATGGCGCGGTCCGGATGGTTGGTGCTGCGTGCCGCCGCGAAATCAGGCGGCCAGCTTGTCGATCAGGCCCATTTCGCCCGAGGACATCAGCTTGTCGATGTCGACCAGGATCAGCATGCGCTCGTCGACCGTGCCCAGGCCGATCATGTAGTCGGAGTTGAAGGCGGTGCCCATCTCCGGCGCCGGCTTGATCTGGTCGGCGGTCAACGTGGTCACGTCGGACACGCTGTCGACCACCATGCCCATGATGCGGCCACCGATGTTCAGGATGATCACGACGGTGAACTGGTCGTATACCGGGGTGCCCAGGTTGAACTTGATGCGCATGTCGACCACCGGGATGATGATGCCGCGCAGGTTGATCACGCCCTTGATGAATTCGGGCGCGTTGGCGATGCGGGTCACCGCTTCGTAGCCGCGGATTTCCTGCACTTTCAGGATGTCGATGCCGTATTCTTCCGAGCCGAGGGTAAAAGCCAGGAATTCGTTGCCGGCGCCGTCGTTCGCGGTCCCGTCAGCCGAGGTGGTGTTTGCCAGGTTGGACATGGGTTTCCTCTTTTGTTAATGATGTAGAAATTTATAGAACGACGGGGTCGTCGGCCAGCTGACGCGACGAGCGCACCAGCGCCGCCACGTCGAGGATCAGGGCGACGCCGCCGTCGCCCATGATGGTTGCGCCGGAGATCCCGGCCACTTTGCGGTAATTCGCTTCCAGGTTCTTGACCACCACCTGCTGCTGGCCCACCAGCTCGTCCACGAACAGCGCCGCCTTCTTGCCCTCGGTCTCGAGGATGACGACGATGCCGTCGCTCGGCTCGCGGTGGCGCGGCTCGATGTCGAACATCTGGTACAGCGGAATCAGGGGCAGGTATTCGCCGCGTACCTTCAATACGCGCCCGCGCCCTGCGATGTCGCGCACGTCTTCGGGCGCCGGCTGCAGCGACTCGACCACGAAGGACAGCGGCAGGATATAGATCTCGTCGCCGCTCCTGATCGACATGCCGTCCAGGATCGCCAGGGTCAGGGGCAGCGAGATCGAGATCGTGGTGCCGAAACCGGCCGCCGAACGGATGTCGACCGTGCCGCCCATGGCGGTGATGTTGCGCTTGACGACGTCCATGCCGACCCCGCGGCCGGAGACGTCGGTGACCACTTCGGCGGTCGAGAAGCCGGGCGCGAAGATCAGCTGCCAGACTTCCGAGTCCGTCATGTTATCGGACACCGCCAGGCCGTTCGAGGCCGCCTTGGCCAGGATCTTCTCGCGATTCAGGCCGCCGCCGTCGTCCGCGACTTCGATCACGATGTGGCCGCCCTGGTGGCCGGCCGACAGGAACAGGCGCCCCGCTTCCGATTTGCCGGCGGCGACGCGCGCGGCCGGCATCTCGACGCCGTGGTCGATCGAGTTGCGCACCAGGTGCGTCAGCGGATCGACGATGCGTTCGATCAGGCCCTTGTCCAGTTCAGTGGCGGCGCCGTGGGTGATGAAGTCGACCTTCTTGCCGAGTTTGCCGGCCAGGTCACGCACCATGCGCGGGAAGCGCGAGAACACGAAGTCCATCGGCATCATGCGGATCGACATCACGGCCTCTTGCAGCTCGCGCGTGTTGCGCCCCAGCTGGCTCACCGACGACAGCAGGCGCTCGTGCAGGATCGGGTCGAGCACATTGCTGCGCTGCTCGAGCATGGCGTTGGTGATCACCAGTTCGCCGATCAGGTTGATCAGCTGGTCGACCTTCTCCACCGAGACCCGGATCGAGGACGACTCGTTCTTATCGTCCTTCTTCGCGGCCTTTTTCTCGGCGCTCAGTTCGGCCAGGTGCTCGACCATGTTTTGCGCCTGGGCCGAGATGCTGGCGGCCACGGGTTCCGGCGGGGCGGCAACGATGCCGGCCGCGGCGCGGATCTGCTCGATCGGCTGGAAGAAGCCATAACCGAGATCGTCTTCCGACAGCTCGCCGCCGGCCGGGCTGATATCGTCGTCGGGACCGAAGAAACCGTAGCCCTGCGCATCCTCGATGCGCTTGCGCTCGGCCGCCTCGATCGCGCGCTGTTCCGGCGTGAGCGCCGGCGCCTCGAAGATCTTCAGGTCGTCCGGGTCGAGCACGAAGGAGCAGATCGCGATGATGTCGTCCAGGCTCTCGTGGGTGGTGATGATCAATGCCGTGCGCCCGCCCTCGAGCGGCGCCACCGAGACGCGGCCCATCAGGCCCAGTTCGTCGACCAGGGCGTTGATGTCGCGCTGGGCCACCTGCGGCAGTTCGATCTTGTAGCGGTGCGCGCCTTCGATCTGGTGCTCGGTGCGCGGCTGGGCCGTCAGGTAGGACGGCGCCACCACCGGCGCGGCCGGCACCAGGCCCTCGGCCAGGTCGTGCAGGGCCATGCGCACGTTGGCGATGGCCTCGTTGTCGACGTGCGCGCCGTGGCGGTGTCCGTCGAGCTGCATCTTGAGCCCGTCCTTGGCCGCCAGGAAGGCGTCCACGTGGTTCGAGGTCAGCGCCATCTCGCCCTTGCGGATGCGGTCCAGCAGCGACTCCAGCACGTGGGTCACGTCGCACATGTCGGTCAGGCCGAAGGTCGATGCGCCGCCCTTGACCGAGTGGGCGGTGCGGAAGATCGCGTTCAGGTCTTCCGCATCGGGCGCGGCGACGTCGACGCCCAGCAGCAGGCGTTCCATTTCGGCGAGCAGTTCTTCTGCCTCGTCGAAAAAGACCTGGTAAAACTGGCTGATGTCGATGGTCATGATGCCGTCCGCTCGAGTGAAAGCATGGTCAGGGCGTCGCGCATGGCGTCAGCCGATCACTTTTTTGACCACCTCGATCAGGCGCTGCGGATCGAAGGGCTTGACCAGCCAGCCGTTGGCGCCGGCGGCGCGGCCCTTGTTCTTCATCTCGTCCGACGATTCGGTGGTCAGCATCAGGATCGGCGTCTTGGCGTAACCCGGCAGGGTGCGCAAGGTTTTAATCAGCTGCAGGCCGTCCATCTTCGGCATGTTCTGGTCGGTCAGCACCAGGTCGACGTTCTGCAGCTTCGCCTTGTCCAGGCCATCCTGGCCGTCCACCGCTTCCACCACGTTGTAGCCAGCCGCCTTCAGGCTGAAGGCCACCATCTGGCGCAGCGAACTGGAATCGTCGACCGCGAGAATCGTTTTTGCCATTTTATGCTCCTGCTATTTTGTATCCGGCTTCACGCCGGTTGAATTATTCGTTAATACGCCGACAGCGCTCAGAACAGCTCGACGTCGCCGCTTTCCAGGTGCTTCTGCTCGACCGAGCGGCGCAGCATGCTGCGCAGTTCGAGCGACTGGATCGCCAGCGCCATGCTGACCTTGCCGAGCCGGTCGACGATCTCGTCGCTGTCGGTCTCGGGCGCGATGTCGGCGCCATGCGCGCTGAGCGTGCCCAAAAAGTCGCGCAGCCCCGCCACGCGCCGCAGTGTACGTTCAATCAGTTGCGCCGTCATGTCCTGGAACTGCATGCTGGTGATCGCCGTGTTCACGTGCGCGCCCACCTCGGACGACATCGACGACAGCAAAATCCGGTCTTCCGGCGTCGGCGCACCGCCCTCCAGCAGCCGCTCGATCGCTTCCTGGCGCGCGCCGACCGCCGTATGCACCGCCATGAAGCTGGCGGTCAGCTTGTCGATCGCTTCTTCCAGCAGCAGCTCGGTCTGCAGCAGGTCGGTCTCGACCTCGGTCAGGTGGCGCCGCCCGTGCATGGACACGCCCGACAGCAGGCGCTTCACATGCGAACCCAATATTTTTTTTCTTGTCATTTCACTCTCTCCAGTGCCGCCCTGGCCTGCTGTTTCACTGTTACTTCTTCACCGCTTCCAGCGTGGCGGTGGCCGCCGCCTCGGCGTCCTCCGCCGGCACGTCCAGCGTCGCCGCGTCGCGCCGCACCGCGTCTTCGGTGCGCTTGTTCATGACGATGATGCTGATGCGGCGATTGACCGGGTTGAACGGGTCCTTCGCATCGAGGTGGGCGGCCGAGGCCAGGCCCACCACGCGCAGCACCTTGTCGTCCTGCAGGCCGCCCAGCACCATCTCGCGGCGCGAGGCGTTGGCGCGGTCGGCCGACAGTTCCCAGTTGCTGTAGCCGGCATCGCTGTAGTACGGCGTCGAATCGGTATGGCCCGAGATCCCGATCTTGTTCGGCACTTCGTTCAGCACCATGCCGATGATGTGCAGGATTTCCTTGGTATATGGCTGCAGCTCGGCCTTGGCCAGCGCGAACATCGGACGGTTCTTCTCGTCCACGATCTGGATGCGCAGGCCTTCGCTGGTGATGTCGAGCAGCAGCTGGTTCTGGTACTTCTTGAGCATCGGGTTGACCTCGATGGCCGACTCGATGCGCGCCTTCAGCATTTGCAGTCGCTGTCCTTCTTCACGCGCCAGCGCGGCCTTGGCCGCCTGCAGGTCGTAGGTCTTCTTCTCGGGCACCGAATCGCCGCGCTTGACCTGGCCCGCGGTACGGGTCAGGTCTTCGCCGCCGCCCTTGATCACCGACGACGAGTCGCCCGAACCGGAGCCGCCCGCCATCGCCACCTTCAGCGGCGTCTTGAAGTATTCGGCGATGCCGACCAGGTCGCCCTTGGCGGTCGAGCCCAACAGCCACATGAGCAGGAAGAACGCCATCATCGCGGTCACGAAGTCGGCGTAGGCGATCTTCCAGGCGCCGCCGTGGTGGCCGCCGGCCACCTTCTTGATGCGCTTGACGACGATGGGCCGCGCGTTGTCGTCAGCCATGCGCGCCTCCCTTCATGCAGCCGGAGATGAAATCGAATGCGGTCATCGCGGCTTACTTCTTCTTCTTGATGTGCTCTTCGAGCTCGGCGAAGGTCGGGCGCTCGGTCGAGTACAGCACCTTGCGGCCGAATTCGACGGCCAGGGCCGGGGCATAGCCGTTCAGGCTCGCCAGCAGCGTGACCTTCACGCACTGGAACATCTTGGTCGATTCCTCGAGCTTCTGTTCCAGCACGCTCGCCAGCGGGGTGACGAAGGCGTAGGCCAGCAGGATGCCCAGGAAGGTGCCGACCAGCGCCTTCGCGATCAGGATGCCCAGCTCGGCCGGCGGCAGGCCAACCGATTCCATGGTGTGGACCACGCCCATCACCGCCGCCACGATGCCGAAGGCCGGCAGGCCGTCGCCGACCTTGGCGATCACGTGGGCCGGCACGGCGCCTTCGTGGTGGTGGGTCTCGATCTCGTTGTCCATCAGGTTTTCGATCTGCATCGCGTCCATGTTCCCCGACACCATCAGGCGCAGGTAATCGGTCATGAATTCGATGATGTGATGGTCGGCCAGCACCGCCGGATACTTGGAGAACAGCGGCGACGATTCAGGCGCCTCGATGTCGCCCTCGATCGACATCAGGCCTTCCTTGCGCACTTTCGACAGCACGTCGAATTGCAGGGCCATCAGCTCCATATACATGTCTTTGGTGAACTTCGAGCCCTTGAAGACACTCGGCAAGGCCTTCATGGTGGCCTTGATCGACTTGCCGTTGTTACCGACAAAGAAGGCGCCAAAGGCGGCGCCGCCGATCATCAACAGCTCGATCGGCTGCCACAGCGAAGCCAGGTGGCCGCCGGCGAGCGCAAACCCGCCGAACACGCAGGCGCAGACGATGATGTAACCAACAATCACTAACAAGGGATTTTGCTCCAGAAAAGCCTGTTCCGACCTCGTCCTGAGGACCCGAAACCGGTAATTTCAGAAAAAGTTTATTCAGGGAACTACTCTAGCTGGAGAATGGTCCACGGGCAAGTAAAACCACCCCGAATACTCACCATTTGTCGCCTAAAAGTCCCACATGTACAGCGCCGGCCCGTCTGTGGCCGGATGGATAACGCGGCTCGGCGGCCGGTCTTCGATGACGAATTCGTAACTGAAAAGCGTCGACCCGGGCCGCATCTCGCGCGCGGCCTTGCGCCACAGCGCGCTCATCGCGGCCGGCGACAGATAGGCGAACACCGCGTCGTAGTCGCCGAGGTCGAGTCGTTCGTAGTCGCCGCGGATGAAGCGCGCGCGGCTACGGGTGGCCAGCGCGCGCAGGTGGCTGGCCAGCCAGGGCAGCGGCGCCAGTTCGATGCCCTCGAAGCGCGACTCCGGCCGGCGCCGCTGCAAGTCGAGCACCAGGCCGCCGATGCCGCTGCCGATGTCGATCACGCGCACCGGCCGGTCTTGCGGCAGCGCGGCCGCGACCGCCGCCCACACCTTGCGTCCGGACGGGTAATACGGCACTTGCGTGCGATAAGTCGACCAGTACAGCAATAACAGGAACAGGAAGACGGCGAGAAAGGCGGCCGGCGGAAGTTCGAGCGCGCTGGCGCCCGGCAACGCCAGCGGAAAGCCGAACTGGATCGCGCGCCACCAGCTGGCCAGGCCGCGCCACCAGGACAGCAGCGCGGCCAGCACGCCCTGCACCAGGACGACGTGCCAATACGACAACATCAAGCCGCTGCTGGCGAGCAGGTAGACGATGGCGAGCGTGAGTGGAAAGGCGGCGACCTGGATCAGGAGCGCCCGGACCGCCGGATAGCGCAACAGACGCGGCGCCAAGTCAGGCGCTGTCCCGGCCGGCGGAATCCTCGTCGTCGGCCGCATCGGCGACGGCGCGCTCGGCCGCCTCGCGGGCATCCTTGGCCTTGCGGGTCTTGCCGGCGCGCGAAGGCATGTGGCACAGGCCGCACAGGTAGTCGGCGTTCAGGTCGAGGGCATTGACGATGAACTTGCCCTGGCAGCGGCTGCACGGGGCCAGCAGCAGCATGCCGCTCTGGAAGAAACGCACCAGGGTCCAGGCGCGCGTGAGCGACAGCAGCGGCTCTTCGCCCGGCGCCGGCGGCATCTGTTCGAGGTAGAGTTGATAGGCCTTCATGACGGCCTGGATGCCGGAGGCGCCGGCATGCCCCACCAGGAACTGGTGGATGTTCATGAACAACGAGGAGTGGATGTTCGGTTGCCAGGTCAGGAACCAGTCGGTGGAGAACGGGAGCATGCCCTTGGGTGGAGAGACACCCTTGAGCTCCTTGTACAGCTTGAGCAAGCGTTCGCGCGACAGCGAGACCTCGGTCTCCAGCAACTGCAGGCGTGCGCCCAGGTTGATCAGTTCGATCGCGAGCTGGATTTCCTGCGCTTCGGATACGACGCTTTTTTTGCTCATGGTTTGTTGCTCATCCGCTGCTCCCAGCCTGTTCGGTGCGGCCCCACCAAGTGGCCGCTGGCAGGGATTATACGATCTCTTCGACCGGCTGGCCCGCCATCAGGATGGCTGCGTGCGATTGCGCCAGGCTGCGTTCCTTGGTGTGGCTGGTCAGCATGCCCAGGATCGCGGTGTCGTCGAAGCGGAAACGGGCCAGCATCATGTTGCCGCCGGCGAGCTTCAGGATCTGGGCATTGCTCATGCCTTCGATCAGGTCGGCGATCTCGGCCGACACGCCCAGGCGGAAGATGGCGGTGACTTTGTCGGCACGAATCATCTGCTGGGCCAGCATCAGGTAGCTCAGGTTTGCGTCGCGAATCTCAGCCATCATGTCGTTCATCGTCATCTTCTCTCTCCGTTGGTTGTTTCGGCGCTGTTTGTGTTGCCGACGAGATAGATTCTGACTGTGGGGAAACTTTTCAGGAATTGGACAAAACCTGTATTTTGGGTAGGCGAACGACGAGATGGAGCCGTAGGAGTTTGTCTGACAAACGCCTCTGGCTCCCTATGAAAACCCATGAAAAAACCGGGCTGAAATGGCGCCGGGAAGCGCCTTGATCTGGGTCTACGTCAGACGTCGTCTGTCGCAGAATCACTACAGGTTTTACTGAATTTACCGCTGGAAACTCAGAATTTTCAGCTTTGTCGTGGCTGCGAGTGTCGCTTTTATGCACTCCACTCATCCATTAACGGCAGCCCGACGACGGACTTTAGGGCTGTTTGAAAATATTTTTTACTATTTTTTCGACGCCTTGCCGCCCTTCTGACTCGTTATCGGACAGCTCATCAGGAACTTTAGGGTTGGCTGCAAAAAAATTTCAAAATTTTTTCGTCAAGACATTTAATGTCGCAACGGCAACATCCAGCTGTCGACGGGCGCGGGAACTTGCTACACTGCCGACCTGCGCGCATTCTTGAAGCGTCAACTATTCATATGGGACCGGCATGACCGCACCAATCCTCACCCGCGCCGATTGCCTGGCGCGCGACGCGCTCGACCCGCTGGCCGGGTTGCGCACCCGCTTCGACCTGCCCGACGGGGTCATCTACCTGGACGGCAACTCGCTCGGCGCCCGCCCCCGCGCCGCCCTGAGCCGCGCCCAGGACGTGGTGGCGCGCGAATGGGGAAGCGACCTGATCAAGAGCTGGAACACGGCCGGCTGGTTCGACATGCCGAAACGCCTGGGCGATCGCCTGGCCCCGCTGATCGGCGCCGGACCCGGCGAAGTGGCCGTCACCGACACCACCTCGCTCAACCTGTTCAAGGCGCTGGCTGCGGCGCTGCGCATCCAGTCCCAAGGCGCCAGCGCGGCCCGCCGCGGTGACGACCGCCGCACCATCGTCACCGAACGCAGCAACTTCCCAACCGATATCTATATGGCCGAGGGCCTGAGCCGCTGGCTGGAACGCGGCTACCGGGTGCGCCTGGTGGACAGCGTGGACGAGATTCCGGCCGCGCTCGACCACGATGCCGCGGTGCTGATGCTCACCCACGTCAACTACCGCACCGGCTACCAGCACGACATGGCCACGCTGACCGGCCTGGCGCACGAGGCCGGGGCGCTGGCGGTCTGGGACCTGGCCCACTCGGCCGGCGCGGTGCCGGTCGACCTGCGCGCCGCCGACGCCGACTTCGCCGTCGGCTGCACCTATAAATACCTGAACGGCGGACCGGGCGCCCCGGCCTTCATCTGGGTGCCGCAAAGACACCAGGCGGGGTTCGACCACCCGCTGTCGGGCTGGTGGGGCCATGCCAGCCCGTTCGCGATGGCGCCCGCCTTCGCCCCGGTGGCCGGCATCGGGCGCGCGCTGTGCGGCACGCAACCCATCGTCTCGCTGGCGCTGGTCGAGTGCGGCCTCGAGATCTTCGAGGCGACCGACATGGCGGCGGTGCGCGCCAAGTCGCTGGCCTTGACCGACCTGTTCATCGGCCTGGTCGAACGCCGCTGCGCCGGCCATCCGCTGGGCCTGGTGACGCCGCGCGAACACGCGCGCCGCGGCAGCCAGGTGAGCTTCACCCACCCGCACGGCTATGCGGTGATGGCGGCCCTGATCGCGCGCGGCGTGATCGGCGACTACCGCGAGCCCGAGATCATGCGCTTCGGCTTCACGCCGCTATATACGAGTTACGCGGACGTCTGGGATGCGGTCGAGATCCTGAAGGACATCCTGGACCGCAACGACTACGACGTGGCCGCCGCGCGCGGCGCCGTCACCTGACAAGGCGCCGACATGAACAAGGAACAGAACGAGGGCCAGCCGGCCGAATGGCATGGCGCCAAGATGGACTTCCGCGAAGCCATGAGCTACGGCGACTACCTGGGCCTGGACCAGATCCTGAACGCCCAGCATCCGCGATCGCCGAATCACAACGAGCTGCTGTTCATCATCCAGCACCAGACCAGCGAACTGTGGATCAAGCTGATGCTGCACGAGCTGCAGGCGGTGCGGCGCCACATCCGCGAAGGCAACCTGCCGCCCGCCTTCAAGATGCTGGCGCGGGTGGCGCGCATCATGGACCAGCTGGTGCACGCATGGGACGTGCTGGCCACCATGACCCCGCCCGAATACACGGCAATCCGCCCCTACCTGGGCGCCTCGTCGGGCTTCCAGTCGTTCCAGTACCGCGAACTGGAATTCATCCTCGGGAACAAGAACCCGGCCCTGCTGGCGGTGCACGAGAAGGCCCCTGACGCGCATGCCATCCTTGCGCGCGAACTGGCCCTGCCCTCGATCTACGACGAGGCGGTGATGCTGCTGGCGCGCAGCGGTTTCGCCATCGACCCGGCGCGGCTCGACGCCGACTGGACCGGGCCGACCCGCGCCGACGACTCGGTCAAGGCGGCCTGGCTGCAGGTGTATGGCGACACCTCCCGTCACTGGGCGCTGTACGAGCTGGCCGAAAAGCTGGTCGACCTGGAGACGGCGTTCCGCTTCTGGCGCTTCCGCCACGTCAGCACGGTCGAGCGCATCATCGGCTTCAAGACCGGGACCGGCGGCACCGCCGGCGTGAGCTACCTGCGCAAGATGCTGGACGTGGTGCTGTTCCCGGAACTGTTCGCGCTGCGCACCGAGCTCTGACTGCCGGCGGCGGACCGGTTGGCGTCGCCATCGGTCCGTTTTGCATTAATATAAACGCCATGCGCGCCGCCCCCTCCCCACTCGACCAGCCGTTCTCGGTCTACCTCGACCTGGTCCGCTTCCTGGCGGCGCTGGCGGTCGTGGCGATGCACGTGCGCCAGTTCGGCCTGGTGGAAGCGCCCGGCGCCGACCACCTGACCCTGTTCGGGCGCGAGGCGGTGATGGCCTTCTTCGTGCTGTCGGGCTTCGTGATCGCCTATACCACCGCGCAGCGCCGCCCGAGCGCGCGCGAATACGCGCTGGCGCGCGCCGCCCGCATCTATTCGGTGGCGCTGCCGGTGCTGCTGCTGGCCTTCGCCTGCGCCAGCCTGGTGCGCGGCCACCTGATGACCGGCATGGACCTGCATTACCAGCTGGCCAAGCCCTGGCTCTACATCCCGTTCCACCTGCTGTTCCTGGGCGACCTGTGGGCCCTGGCCGAAGTGCCGCCCTGGCTCGGCCCCTGGTGGTCGCTCAACTACGAGGTCTGGTACTACGTGCTGTTCGGCGTCGCCTGCTACGTGCGCGGGCCGTGGCGCTTGCCGGCCCTGGGCCTGGTGCTGGCCGTCATGGGCATCAAACTGTGGCTGCTGCTGCCGGTCTGGCTGGCCGGGGTCGCGCTCTACCACTGGCAGGCAAGGCATGCGCTCCCATGCGCCCTGGCGCGCCTCGGCTGGATCGCCAGCCTGGTCCTGCTGGTGCTCTACGAAGCCAGCGGGATCGAGGAAACCCTGCGCGCGGCCGGCCGCGCTTCCTGGCTCGGACAAGCCTTCACGCTCGGGAATGCCGACCGCTTCCTGGCCGACTACGTGTTCGGGCTGATCGTCTGCCTGAACTTCGCCTGCGCGCGCTTCGCCCGCTTCGACGCCCTGCTGCGCTGCGCGGCGCCGATCCGGCGCCTGGCCTCGTACACGCTGACGCTCTACCTGTCGCATGCGCTGGTGCTGATCGCCTGGCCCGCGCTGTATCCGCACGACCCCGGCAGCATGGTGGATCTGCTGGCCCTCGGCCTGGCCGTGGCCGTCGCGACCGCCGTGCTCGGCATGCTGACCGAGCAGCGCAAGGACGTGTTCCGGCGCCTGCTCGCGCGCCTGGCGGCGCTGTGGCGCCCTGCCCGGCTGGCTCCCGCCTGCGCTGCCCCCATCAAGGAGAAGCAAGATGAAGTGTGATGTCCTGATCCTGCCCGGCCTGTGGAATTCCGGCCCGCGCCACTGGCAAACGCTATGGCATGAACGCAATCCGCACTGGCGCCGCGCCGCGCACCGCGACTGGACCAATCCCCATTGCGACGAATGGGTGGCCGAGCTGGACGCCGCCATCGCCGACTGCCAGGGCGCGCCGATCCTGGTGGCGCACAGCCTGGGCTGCATGCTGGTCGCGCACTGGGCGCTGTCCGGCTCCCCGCTCAAGGTGGCGGGCGCCTTCCTGGTCGCGCCGAGCGACGTCGAGGCGGCGACATATCCGGCCGACCTCAATTGCTGGGCGCCGATCCCGCTGCAGCCGTTGCCCTTCCCCAGCGTGGTGGTGGCCAGCGCCAACGATCCCTTCGCCAGCCTTGACCGCACGGGCGCCTTCGCCGGCGCCTGGGGCAGCCGCCTGGTCGAGATCGGCGACGCCGGCCACCTGAATGCCGATTCGGGCCATGGCGACTGGCCCGAAGGCCTGCGCCTGCTGGAGCAGTTCTGCGACGAGGTCTCCAGCACATGACGGTCCTGCACAGCGCAAGGCTGCGCTTCGAGCCGGTGACCGATGCGCACTACGACGGCATGCGCCTGCTGAACGGCGATCCCGAGGTCATGCGCTACATCAGCGGCCAGGCCGAGACGCCCGAGGAAACCCGCGCCGTCATCGCCCGGGTCAAGGCGCGCTGGGAGACGATCGGCTACTCGTGGTGGAATTTCATCGAACATGACACGGGAGAACTGGTCGGCGCCGGCTGCATCCAGCACCTGGCGCAAGACCCCGCCAACCCGCACGAGATCGGCTGGCGCCTGCGGCCCGACCGCTGGGGGCGCGGCTACGCCATCGAAGCCGCCGAGCGCATGGCGCGCTTCGCCTTCGATGAACTCGAGGTCCCGCTGCTGTGCGCGATCTGCGATCCCGGCAACCTGCGCTCGGCACGCATCATGGAAAAACTCGGCATGCGGTTTCGTGGCGAGGAAGTCTGGCATGGCCGTCCGACGCTGGCGTACGAGATCGGCCGCGCCGCGTGGCAGGCGCGCCAGGCATGAAGACCTACCACGGAAGCTGCCACTGCGGCGCGGTGCGTTACGCGGCCGACATCGACCTGGCGCTCGGCACGGTCAAGTGCAACTGCTCGATCTGCAGCAAGATGCGCTTCTGGGCCGTCCAGCTCGCGCCGACGGCCTTCCGCCTGCTGCAGGGCCAAGGCTTCTTGCGCGAATACCGCTTCCATACGCGGCGCGACGGTCACCACTTTTGCGGCGAATGCGGCATCAATGTGTTCTCGACCGGCGCTGCGCCGCGCTCGGGTCCTTTCGTGGCCGTCACGGTCGCCAGCCTGGACGACCTGCCGGTCGCCGATCTGCTGGCCGCGCCGGTGCGCCATATCGATGGACGCAACGACAACTGGATCACGCCACCGGCCGAGATCCGCCACTTATGACGTAAGCATGCGCAGTACGAGCAAGACCACGCGGGCCACACTGATCGGCCTGCTTGCCATCCTGTTGTGGAGTTCCATCGTCGGCCTGATCCGCGGCGTGAGCGCGAGCTTCGGCGCCACCGGCGGCGCCGCGCTGATCTATACGGTCGCCTCGATCCTGCTGCTGCTGACAGTCGGCCCGAGCAAGGTGCGCGCGTTTCCGCGCGTCTATCTGGTATGGGGCAGCCTCCTGTTCGTCGCCTACGAGATGTGCCTGGCGCTGTCGATCGGCTACGCCAATACCAACCGCCAGGCGATCGAAGTCGGCATGGTGAACTACCTGTGGCCGGCCTTCACCATGGTGTCCGCCATCGTGTTCAACGGCCAGCGGACGACCTGGCTGATCGCTCCCGGACTGGCGCTGGCGATCGGCGGCGTGTGCTGGGTGCTGGGCGGCGACGCGGGTCTGGACCCGGCCGCGATGGCGGCGAACGTGCGCGACAACCCGCTCAGCTATGGCCTGGCCTTCATCGGCGCCCTGATCTGGGCCAGCTACTGCACCGTCACCGCGCGCATCGCCAACGGCAGCAATGGGGTCACGCTGTTCTTCATGCTGACCGCCACCGCGCTGTGGATCAAGTACCTTGCGTTCGGCGGCGAGCCGATGCGGGTCGACCTGCGCGCGCTCGTCTACCTGGCGCTGGCCGCCGCGGCCATGGGCTTCGGCTATGCGGCCTGGAACGTGGGCATCCTGCACGGCAACGTCACGGTCCTGGCCGGCGCCTCGTACTTCATACCCGTGCTGTCCGCCGCGCTGGCGGCGCTGGTTCTGCAGACGCCGCTGTCGCTCGCGTTCTGGCAAGGCGCGGCGATGGTGTGCGCCGGTTCCATTCTATGTTGGCTGGCCACACGCAGAAAGGCCTGAGCTTGCATATTGCATAAAGTTCACATATATATCATGCTGCGAATAATTCTCATTTGCATTCTCACTAATCTAAGGGGGCGCGATGCCGTCGCTGCTTGCCACGCTGTTCGGCCTGTCCGCCTCGCCGCGGCGGTGACCGGCTTCCTGGCGCTCGGGCTGGCGATGGAGCGCCACTGGCGCGATGCCCGCGGCGCCCAAGCGCTCGGCGCGTTGGCCCTGCTGGTGTCGCTGCTGTACTGTCGAGCGTTGCGCGCGCAGGGATACGGCTTCGTGCCGTGGATCGGCTGCCTGACGGCGGCGGCATGGATCGCGATCGGCCTGCTGTCGCATGACGTGGCGATAGCGACGCGCGCGGCGCGCCTTGCCGCTGCCGCGGCGGCGCTGGGCGGCATGGCGGCGCTGGCACTGCGCTTGGGATGAAAAAAAGCCGGGACATCGCTGTCCCGGCTTTCTGTTTACCTCGCGCTCAGGCTTATTTGCCGCCCGCCAGCAGCATCTCGTTCAGGCGCTTCACGAACGAGGCCGGATCCGCCAGGCTGCCGCCTTCGGCCAGCGTCGCCTGGTCGAACAGGATGTGCGACCAGTCGGCGAAGCGCGCGCCGCTCGCGTCCTCGTACTTCAGGCGCTGCACCAGCGGGTGGTTCGGGTTGATCTCGAGGATCGGCTTCGACTCCGGCGCTTCTTGCCCGGCGGCCTTCAGCATGCGCAGCAGATTGCCCGACAACTCGTTGTCGTCCGCCACCAGGCAGGCCGGCGAGTCGGTCAGGCGGAAGGTCACGCGCACGTCCTTGGCCTTCTCGCCCAGGGCGCCCTTCATGCTCTCGACCAGCTCCTTGTAGCCGGCTTCGGTTTCGGCGTGCTCCTTCTTTTCGAGCTCGTCTTCCAGCGCGCCCAGGTCCAGGCCGCCCTTGGCGACCGACACCAGTTCCTTGCCTTCGAACTCGGTGAAGAACGACAGCATCCACTCGTCGACGCGGTCGGTCATCAGGATCACCTCGACGCCCTTCTTGCGGAAGATCTCGAGGTGCGGGCTGTTCTTCGCCGCCTGGTAGTTGTCGGCGGTGACGTAATAGATCTTGTCCTGGCCTTCCTTCATGCGGCCGACGTAGTCGGCGAACGACACGGTCTGCTCGGCCGAGTCATTGGCGGTCGAGGCGAAGCGCAGCAGCTTGGCGATGCGGTCCTTGTTGGTGGTGTCCTCGCCGATGCCTTCCTTGAGCACCTGGCCGAATTCCTTCCAGAAGGTCGCGTACTTGTCCTTGCCGGCCTGTTCTTCGGAGTTCGCCATTTCCTCGAGCATGCCCAGCACGCGCTTGGTCGAGCCTTCGCGGATCACGCGCACGTCGCGCGACTCCTGCAGGATCTCGCGCGACACGTTCAGCGGCAGGTCGGCGGAGTCGATCACGCCCTTGATGAAGCGCAGGTAGGTCGGCATCAACTGCTCGGCGTCGTCCATGATGAACACGCGCTTGACGTACAGCTTGATGCCGCCGCGCTTGTTGCGGTCCCACAGGTCGAACGGCGCGTGCGCCGGCACGTACAGCAGCTGGGTGTATTCGCTGCGGCCTTCCACCCGGTTGTGGGTGTAGGTCAGCGGGTCCTGGAAGTCGTGCGAAACGTGCTTGTAGAACTCGTGGTACTGCTCTTCGGTGATGTCGTTCTTCGAGCGTGCCCACAGCGCGCTGGCCTGGTTCACGGTCTCGAGTTCGTCCTTGAGAACCGTTTCTTTCTTCTCTTCGTCCCACTCTTCCTTCTGCATCACGATCGGCAGCGAGATATGGTCGGAATACTTGCGGATGATCGATTTCAGCTTCCACGACGACAGCAGTTCTTCCTCGCCTTCGCGCAGGTGCAGGATCACATCGGTGCCGCGGCCCGTCTTCTCGATCTGCTCGATCGAGTAGTCGCCCTCGCCGCGCGATTCCCAGCGCACGCCCTGCTCGGCGAAGGCGCCGGCGCGGCGGGTATTGACGACGATCTTCTCGGCCACGATGAAGCCCGAGTAGAAGCCCACGCCGAACTGGCCGATCAGGGCCGCGTCCTGCTGCTGGTCGCCCGACAGCTTGCTGAAGAATTCCTTGGTGCCCGACTTGGCGATGGTGCCCAGGTGGGCGATCACCTCGTCGCGGCTCATGCCGATGCCGTTGTCCGAGATCGTGATGGTTTTCGCATCCTTGTCGAACGAAACCTTGATCTTCAGTTCATGGTCGTTGCCGTACAGGGCGTCGTTGTTGATCGCCTCGAAGCGCAGCTTGTCGGCCGCGTCGGACGCGTTCGAGATCAGTTCGCGCAGGAAGATCTCCTTGTTCGAATACAAGGAGTGGATCATCAGTTGCAGCAGCTGCTTTACTTCTGCCTGGAAGCCAAGGGTTTCTTTTTCGGCGTTCGCCATCTTGTTCCTCGTTAAAAACATGGGGTTGGTCAGACTCGGAGGCATATAAGGATGCCAGGGAGGATTTCAAGAGGTCTTTTTGATAAGAAATAGGATGAACTGAAGAAAATCGCACTTTCATGCATCCGCCATGTCGAATCCTGCCCCGCCCATTCGTCGTGGAGATGGCAGCACCCCATCCACACAACCCAGGAGAACACCATGAACCAGGCAGTGCGTCCCATCCCGGAAGGCTACCGTACCGTCACCCCGCACCTGGTGTGCGACAAAGCGGGCGAAGCGATCGACTTCTACAAGAAAGCGTTTGGCGCCGTCGAGCTCGCCCGTATGCCCGGACCGGACGGCAGGATCATGCATGCGGAGCTGCGCATCGGCGACTCGGCCATCATGCTGGCCGACGCGTTTCCCGAATTCGGCAGCCAGGGCCCGCTCGCCCTGAAGGGCTCGCCCGTGACCATCCATTTGTACGTGAACGATGCCGACGCCGTTTGGGCTAGGGCGCTGGAAGCCGGCGCCCGGCCGACCATGGAACTGGCCGACATGTTCTGGGGCGACCGCTACGGCCAGGTCGCCGACCCGTTCGGCCACCTGTGGTCGATCGCCACCCACAAGCGCGACATGACGGACGAGCAGATCATGGAAGCGATGCGAGACATGCAGCCCGGCGATTGTCCCGCCCAGCAGGCCGGCTGACCCGGTCAGCCGGCCCGCGCCTCGAGAAAACGCCATACGGCCGGATCCTGCAGCGCCGCCAGGTTCAGCCGCATCCGGGTCGACGGCTGCTGGCTGGGCGAGAACAGGCTGCCCGGCGCCAGCAGCAAGTCCTGCCGCATGGCGCGCGCGGTGAGCGCATTGGTGTCTGCGCCGACGTCGACCCACAGGAACATCCCGGCCGCCGGGGCCGGGTCGACCCGCATCCCGAGCGCCTCGAGCCGGCGCAGCGCGCCCGGCCGCGCCGCATCCAGGCGGCCGCGCACGCGATCGAGGTGCTTGCGGTGGTGGCCCTCGGCCAGGATTTTATAGACCACGCGCTCGCCGATTTCGCTGGTGCTGAGCGTGGCCAGCATCTTGCGGTCGGCCAGCAGCGCGGCCGTTCGCGCGAGGTGGCGACGAAGCCGACCCGCAGGTTGGCCGCCATCGACTTCGAAAAACCGCCCAGGTAGATCACGCGCCGCAAGCCGTCCAGCGCGGCCAGGCGGGTGGCGCCGCCCGGGTGCAGGCCGCAGTAAATGTCGTCCTCGACCACCAGGAAGTCGTGCTGCTCGGCCACGCGCAGCACCTGGAAAGCCTTGGCCGCCGACACCGAGGTCGAGCTGGGATTGTGCAGCACCGAGTTGATGACGAACAGGCGCGGGCGATGCAGGGCGGCGAGCTCCTCGAGCCGCGCCAGGTCGGGGCCGTCGGCCAGGCGCGGCACGCCGACCACCTTCAGGCCCATCGCCGCGAACGAACCGAACATCAGGAACCAGGCCGGATCGTCGACCAGCACCGTGTCGCCCGGCTGGCAGAACGCGCGCGCCACCAGGTCCAGCGCCTGGGTCACGCCCAGCGTGGTCACCAGCTGCTCGGGCGCGGCCTCGATCTCGAGTTCGGCCAGCGTCCGTTGCAGCTGCTGGCGCAATGGCAAAAAACCGTGCGGCAAACCGTAATTGAGCAAGCCGTCGCAGTTCTGGCGGCTGAGCGCGCGCAGCGCATTGGCCACCGCCGCGCCGTCGAGCCAGTCGGCCGGCAGCACGCCGGAACCCGGCGCCAGCCCGAGCGGGGCCTGGCGGAACATGCTGCGCACCAGCCAGGCGATGTCGAGTTCGGCCGGAACCGGCGCCGGCTGCGATGACGGCGGCTTGTGCGCCGGCGCCTGGCGCTCGCGCACGAAGAAACCGGCGCCGCGGCGCGATTCCAGGTAACCCTGCGCCACCAGCCGGTCATAGCTGGCCACGACGGTGAACGGCGACACCCCGTGGCTGGCGGCGAAGCGCCGGATCGAGGGCATGCGCGCGCCGGGGCGCAGCAGGCGCTCGTCGACGCGCGCCGCCACCGCGCTCACGATCTGGTCGGCCAGTGGCGCGCCGGCGTCGCGCACCAAAACGAAGGGTAAGGCGACGGCGAGTGTATCGGTCATTTCACCACCACAGTCGGCAAATTATCGGTAGAAGTGTACTGGGACTGTATTGGTCCGTGCGGCTAGGATAGACCCACTGCCGCGTTGCCGCAAGCCCGACCAAGGACACCCGATGACCACCCTCGCCCGCCCCATCCCGACCGCCAGCCGCGACGAAGCGCGCGGCATGCTCCTCGGCCTGGCCGGCGTGGCGATGTTCAGCCTGACCCTGCCGTTCACCCGCATGGCGGTGGCCGAACTCGATCCGCTGTTCATCGCCCTCGGGCGCGCGCTCGGCGCGGCGCTGCTGGCCGGCCTGTGGCTCGGATGGCGCCGGGCCCCGCTGCCGCCGCGCGCCGCGCTGGCGCCGCTGGTCCTGGTGGCGCTGGGCGTGGTGATCGGCTTTCCGCTGCTGAGTTCGATGGCCCTGCGTTGGGTGCCGGCCACCCACGGCGCGGTGCTGGCCGGCCTGCTGCCGCTGCTGACGGCCCTGTACAGCGCCATGCGCGGCGACGAGCGGCCATCCGCCGCCTTCTGGCTGGTGGCCGTGTTCGGCGCGGCGCTGGTGATCGCATTCGCCCTGTCCCAGGGCGGCGGCGCCCTGCATCTGGCCGACCTGCTGATGTTCCTGGCCGTGGCGGCCGGCGCCGTCGGCTATGCCGAAGGCGGCAGGCTGGCGCGCACCCTGGGCGGCCCGGAAACGATCTCGTGGGCGCTGCTGCTGGCCCTGCCGCTGGTGGCGCCGCTGCTGGCCTGGCACTACATCCCGCGGCCGGAGGCGTTCGCCGGCGTCGGCGCCGCGGCCTGGGTAGGCCTGGCCTATGTGACGGTGTTCTCGATGTTCGTCGGGTTCTTTTTCTGGTACCGCGGCCTGGCCATGGGCGGGATCGCCCGGGTCGGCCAGGTGCAACTCTTGCAGCCATTCATGAGCCTGGTTGGCGCCGCCCTGCTGCTGGGCGAACCGCTGACCCTGCACGACAGCCTGTTCGCGCTGGCCGTCATCGGCGTCGTGTTCGCCGGACGGCGGCTGCAGGTGCGGCGCCGGCCTGGCTGACCGAGCCATTCGACGTGCATGGCCCGCGCTCGACGTACAATACCGGCTTCATTCACGCAACTTATGGAAAACACCATGTCCGTCTACGACAAACTCAAGGAACTGAACATCACCCTGGAAGCGCCGGCGACCCCGGCCGCGGCCTACGTCATGTACGTCCGGACCGGCAACCTCGTGTTCATCTCGGGCCATATCGCCAAGAACAAAGATGGCAGCATCAATGCCGGCATCCTGGGCCGCGACAAGACCACGGCGGATGGCCAGGCCGCCGCGCGCTCGGTCGCGATCGACCTGATCGGCACCCTGCAGGAAGCCGTGGGCGGCGACCTGAACCGCGTCAAGCGCATCGTCAAGCTGATGAGCCTGGTCGCGTCGACCCCGGACTACAACGAACAGCACCTGGTCACCAATGGCGCCTCGGAACTGATCGGCGAGGTGTTCGGCGACGCCGGCAAGCACGCGCGCTCGGCCTTCGGCGTTGCATCGCTGCCGCGCGGCACCTGCGTCGAGATCGAAATGATCGTGGAAGTGGCATAAAGCCGGCGATAACGTGTCAACAACCGGCATTAATTTGTCGGTAAATCAATTACTGTTGTACCTCGCGCGGCTGACCCGGCTCCATTCGCCGACGTGAAGCCGCCAACGCGGCGTGTTTTATATAATGGCCCGGCACGACCGTGCACCTTCCTGTGAGACCAGTATGAAAATCGAAAACCCCAATCCCATCCAGTGGCAGTTCTCGGAACGCGCCCAGCAGCTGCAGAGCTCGTTCATTCGCGAGATCCTGAAGATCACCCAGCGTCCGGAGATCATCTCGTTCGCCGGTGGCCTGCCCTCGCCAGCCACCTTCCCGGTCGAGCGCATGAAAGCCGCTTACGACAAGGTCCTGAGCGACAACGGCAAAGTGGCGCTGCAATATGGCCCGACCGATGGCTACGCGCCGCTGCGTGAGTGGATTGCCGGTTCGCTGTCGACGGAAGGTTCGACGATCCTGCCGGAACAGATCCTCATGACCTCGGGTTCGCAGCAGGCGCTCGACCTGCTGGGCAAGGTGCTGATCGACGAAGGCAGCCGCGTGCTGGTCGAGACCCCGAGCTACCTGGGCGCGCTGCAGGCGTTCTCGGTCTACCGTCCCGAGTTCAAATCGGTCGACACCGACGAACACGGCCTGGTGCCGTCGTCGCTGGAAGGCATCGCGCAAGGCGCGCGCATGCTGTACGCGCTGCCGAACTTCCAGAACCCGACCGGCCGTTCGCTGTCGGTCGAGCGCCGCCAGGAACTGGTGGAAACCTGCGCCCGCCTCGGCGTGCCGCTGATCGAGGACGATCCCTACGGTTCGCTGAGCTACAAGGGCGCGCCGAGCCCGAAAATGGTCGCGATGAACCCGGACGGCGTGATCTACATGGGCTCGTTCTCGAAGGTGCTGACCCCGGGCATCCGCCTGGGCTACGTCTGCGCCCCGCTGCCGCTGGTGCGCCGCCTCGAGCTGGCCAAGCAGGCGGCCGACCTGCACACCGCCCAGCTGACCCAGATGGTGGTGCACGAGGTCGTCAAGGACGGCTTCCTGGACCAGCACATCCCGACCATCCGCCAGCTGTACGGCGACCAGTGCCAGGTGATGCTGGACGCGATGCAGGAACACTTCCCGGCCGGCGTGAGCTGGACCAAGCCTGAAGGCGGCATGTTCATCTGGGTCACCCTGCCGCAGCAGATCGACGCCATGAAGCTGCTGGAACAGTCGCTGGCCGCGCGCGTGGCCTTCGTGCCGGGCGCGCCGTTCTACGCCAACGACCCTGCCACCAACACGCTGCGCCTGTCCTTCGTGACGGTGCCGCCGGAGCGCATCCGTGAAGGCATCGCGGTCCTCGGCAAGCTGATCGCCGGCATGCTGTAATCCCACGGGGCCGCGAACGCGGCCCTTTTTCTTTGTCGACGGTCAGTCGATACCGGTATCAGCCTGCCTGGGCAAGACCGGGCCAATGGCGGGTCAGTTGCGATAGTGCAACAATTGCATCAGGTAGTGGATTTTAGGCAAGGTGTGTGTCCAAAATCTCCGTGTAAAAGAGTATGATTCATCGACACTGATGAGGTCTGCCCGCCACCGATGATGCATCCTGCCCTAGCGCTCGCCGCACCGGCGCGCCAATCCGCGATTCTGATCGTCGACGACGCTCCCGACAGCCTCGGGCTGCTGCAGGACATGATGCGCCAGCAGGGCTACCAGACCTTCGTCGCCAATACCGGCAAGCGCGCGCTCGACATCGCCACCCGCATCCAGCCCGACCTGATCCTGCTCGACGTCATCCTGCCCGACCTCGACGGCCTGGAAATCTGCCGCCGCCTGAAGCGCCAGCCCGACACCGCCCACATCCCCGTCATTTTCGTCAGCGCCTGCGGCGAGACCGAGGACATCGTCGCCGGCTTCGACACCGGCGCCGCCGACTACATCGCCAAGCCGGTGCGCATGGCCGAGGTGTGCGCCCGCGTGCGCGCCCAGCTGCGCCTGCGCAGCAGCAGCGAAAGCCAGAAGCAGCAGGCCGAGCGCCTGCAGCTGATCGTCGACGGCATGGACGAGGGCCTGATGCTGGTCGACTGCGAGGGCCGCGTGGTGTACGCCAACCCGGCCTGCGAACGCTTCCTGTCGCAGCCCAAGGAAGTGCTGGAAGGCGAGCTGCTGGCCGACCTGGTCGAGCCGCCCGCCGCCTGCGACTACGCCGACTATTTCTCCCGCCCGCTCGACGCCGAGGCGACCGCGCGCTGCCGCGGCACACGCGAAGTGCTGGTGCGCCAGTCGGACGGCACGATGCGCGCGATGGACCTGAGCCTGTCGCCGGTGGCGGGCGGCGAAGCGCTGTTCGTCGCCCTGCTGCACGACATCACCCACCACAAGCAGTCCGAGACGGCGCTGCAGCGCGCCGCCCTGATCGACCCGCTCACGCGCATCGCCAACCGCCGCCACTTCGACGCCTTCCTGGACAAGGAATGGCAGCGCGCCATCCGCAGCGGCCAGCCGCTGTCGCTGATCGTGCTCGACGTCGACCATTTCAAGGGCTACAACGACAGCCTGGGCCACGCCGCCGGCGACGCCTGCCTGCAGGCCATCGCCGAAGCGCTGCAATCGCATGCGATGCGCCCGACCGACCTGGCCGCGCGCTACGGCGGCGAGGAATTCGTGGTGCTGCTGGCAGACACCGCGTCCAGCGCGGCGGCGCGGCTGGGCGAGGCGATCCGCGCCCATGTCGAGCGGCTCGCGATCCCGAATCCGCGCGCGGAAGGGGCCGGCGTGGTGACGGTCAGCATCGGCGTGGCCTGCATCGTGCCGACCCTGTTCGACGATATCCGCACCTTCTTCATCTCGGCCGACCGCGCGATGTACGAGGCCAAGGCGCGCGGGCGCAACCAGGTGGTGGCGGCGCAGGCGGGGGCGGCGTGGGAGCAGGCGCGGGGTGGGATGGCGCATTGACATCCGGCGCCCACATTCGATACCAGGCACATAATCATGCGCGACTCACATTACCCCCAATCCGGCGCCCCGATCGTCTTCTTCGATGTTGAAACCACTGGCCTCTGCGCCAACAAGGATGTGATCATCGGGCCCGGTCAGGCGACAGGCGGAACCCCGTACTGCTTGCCCCACTCGGCCAGGTAGCGCCGCTCCTGCGCTTCCCAGCGCGCATCGTCCCAGCCGAGCTCCGGCTGGCAGATGGCGCGGATGCGCGTCATCTGATCGAGGCCGCCGTTGGGCAGCTGGATGCCGAGCCGGGTGCGGCGCAGCAGCAGGTCGTCCAGCTGGTAGACCTGCTCGGAACGGGCGGCCCAGCGCAGTTCGGCCCACAGGGTCTGCGTGCCCGGGATGCATTCCAGCTCGCCCTTGCGCGCCGCCAGCAGCAGCGGCTTGGCCTGGGCGCCGTAACGGCCGGCCAGCCGGCGCAGCACGCCGGGCGGCAGGTCGTGGCGCGCCGGCACCGACACCCGCGCGAACACCGGCCCGCGCTCGGCGCGCAGCTGCCAGCCGGGCAGCTGCTGCGACACGTGGCGCAGCACGTCGAGGGCGATCGCGCGGAAGGTGGTCAGCTTGCCGCCGGCCACCGAGACCAGGCCCGGCTCCGACCACACGAAATGGTCGCGCTTTTCGGACGACGGCGCGCCATGCTGGCCGCCGTCGATCACCGGCCGCACGCCCGCGAAGGTGGCGACGACGTCCTGCTCGCTCAAGCCCAGCTGGGGGAACTGGGCGTGCAGGGCCGCCATCAGGTAGTCGAATTCGGGACGGGTGATGCGCGGCTCGGTGTTCAAACCCTGCTCGTGGTCGGCGTCGGTGCCGACCAGGGTCACGCCTTCCCATGGGAAGGCGAACACGGGCCGGCTGTCGGCCGGGTGCAGCAGGCTGACCGCCTGCGCCAGCGGCAGGCGCCGGGCCGGCAGCACCAGGTGGCTGCCGCGCAGCGGCCGCAGGCGCGGCGCGCGATCGGGCTTAGTGCTGCCTGCCTTGCCGCCTGCCTTGCCGCCTGCCTCCCCGCCTGCCTCGCCACCAAGCAAATCGGACCAGGCGCCGGTGGCGTTGACCACCACCCGCGCGCGCACCGCCGTCTCGGCCTGGCTGCGTTCGTCGCGCAGCATGGCCCCGTGCACCTTGCCGCCGTCGCGCACCAGCGCCTGCACGGTCACGTAGTTGCAGGCGACCGCGCCGTGGGCGCGCGCCTCGTCGATCACGCGCAGCACCAGGCGCGCGTCGTCGGTCTTGGCGTCGGTGTAGCGAATGCCGCCGGCCAGGCTGGCTTCCGGGCTATTCGGCGACGGCATGCGGGACGATTCCGGGCGTTCCCAGCGCGGCTCGCGGCGGCCGGCCAGCACGTCGTACACGCGCAGCATGGAAAGAAAGCCCAGCCGCCGCTTGACGTCGGTGCCATGGTCGGCGAAGGCGAAGCCCTGCGGCTCGACCAGTCCGGGCGCCGCGCGCAGCAGCGACTCGCGCTCGCGCACGGCGTCGCGCGTCAGGCGCAGGTTGCCGGAAGCCAGGTAGCGCAGGCCGCCGTGCACCAGCTTCGACGAGCGGCTCGAGGTGCCCCAGGCGAAGTCCTTCTGCTCGACCAGCAAGGTCTTGAGGCCGCGCCGCGCGGCTTCGAGCAGGATGCCGGCGCCGGTGATGCCGCCGCCGATCACCAGCAAGTCCCAGTCGCGCCCCGGCGGAAAGACATTGGCACCGCTCATGGCGTCACCAGCTTGCCCGGGTTCATGCGGCATTCGGGGTCGAAGTGACGGAACAGCGCCCCCATGGCGCCCAGCCCCAGCTCGCCCTTCTCGGCTGCCAGCCACGGCGCGTGGTCGACGCCCACGCCGTGCTGGTGGCTGATGGTGCCGCCGCAGCCGACGATCGCGCTCGAGACGCGGTCCTTCAGCTGGCGCCAGCGCGCCAGGTCGGCCTGGTAGTCGCCCGCCAGCCGGTAGACGAAGGTCGAATACACGCTGGCGCCCTGGGGATACAGGTGCGACAGGTGGGTGTAGGCGTGCACGCGCTCGCCGAACGCCTCCAGCGCGGCCGCCGCGGCCTGCTCGATCGCGGTCACCGCCTGCGTCACGTGCGGCCAGTCGAGCGCCGTCTCGACCGTGTCGATCGCATAGCCCTGCTCCCAGGCCGCGTTGCGCAGGTAGACGCTGCGAAAGCGGTTGCGGCGCCAGCGCTCGCCCAGCGCGCGCCCGACGTGCACGCCGTGCAGGCGCCGTGCCAGCGCCGCCGCCGTGCGCAGCGCCTCGCGCGCCTGGCCCCTGGCGCCGCTGGCGCCGACCAGCAGCATGCATTTGGACTGGCCGCAGCCGCGCCAGCCCAGGTAGCGCTCCAGCAATCCCACCCGGCGACCGTGGCCGGCCAGCGCCAGCATGGTGCGCGTCTCGCCGGCGTTCGACAGGCGCAGCATCGACAGTCCCAGGCGCGCCTGGGCCAGCATGCGCGCCGCCTGCACCGCATGTTCCCAGTCGGGGAAGAACAGCGCGTGGAAGGCTTCGTGCTCGGGCAGGCGGTTGATGCGCACCACGGCGTGGGTCAGCACGCCCATGCGGCCCTCAGAGCCGAGCACCATCTCGCGCAGGTCGATGCCGCTGCTCGAAGCCGGAAAGGTCGGGATGTCGAGGGTGCCGGACGGCGTCTCGATGCGCCCGCCCGCGAACATCTGCTCGATGCGCCCGTAGCGCAACGACTGCTGCCCCGACGAGCGGGTGGCGATCCAGCCGCCCAGCGTGGAGTATTCGAACGATTGCGGATAGTGGCCCAGGGTATAGCCGTGGGCGCGCAGCTGGGCTTCGAGATCGGCGCCGGACACGCCGGCCCCGAAACAGGCCAGCTGCGCCTCGCGGTCGAGCGAAATCATGGCGCGCATGCGGCACATGTCGATGGAGAGGCTCGGGCGCAGGCCGCCGTTGGAACTGTGGCCCACGTCGAGGTGGCCGGCCACGCTGGTGCCGCCGCCGTAGGGGATGACGACCGCGTCGTGCAGGGCGGCGAAGGCCAGCAGTTCGCGCACCTGGGCGCCGGATTCGGGAAAGGCCACGCCGTCCGGCACCTTGCCCAGGCGGCCGTGGCGCAGGCGCAGCCAGTCCGGCAGGCTCTGTCCATGGGCGTGGCGCGCGCGCGTGGCGCCGGTGGCGTCGATCAGAGGATGGGGCGGCAGGCGGCCAGGGGGCAAGCCGGCACAGGCTTGTTCGAAGGTCGCGTCCTGCGGGGCCGTCCCCCGGCCCAGCCGTGCGCCGAGGAAGGCTCTGGCCTCTCCTTCGAGCTGCACCGTAATCGACTCGTCACCCCAACCGTTCCAACGCCGCATCAATGACTTTCCGTTATACTTCGAGTTGCTCTTTTTGCCACCTCAAATAGCACATTAAAGTCGCTCCCGCCAACCGTATTGCGCTTTCATGACACAGCCTTGCTCAATCACGCCACTGTCGCCCGATGACGCGCGCGTGACCGGTTCCTATCTGCAGCCCCTGCTGGAAACCGCCCTCGAGCGCGGCCTTGCCCTGCCCGTATTGGCCCAGGCCGCCGGCCTGGCCGCTGGCGCACTCGATCCGCTGCCCGAGAGCCTGCCCGCACGACGCTACATCGGCTTGCTCGAAGCTGGCGCGCGCCTGGCGAACGATCCGTTCTTCGGCCTGCACGTGGGCGAAAAAGCGCGTCCGGCCACCTACAGCGCCTACGGCATGCTGCTCCTGGCCTGCAACAGCTTCGGCCATGCGCTGGAACTGACCCAGCGCTACGAATCGCTGGCCCACGACCTGGGCCGCAGCCGCCTGGCGCAGCATGGCGCCCAAGCGCATTACGAGTGGATCAGCCACTATCCCGACGCCACCCGGCACCTGGTGGAGAGCGTGTACGCGGGCATTCGCGTGTTCGGCAGCTGGCTGGCCGGGCGGCCGCTGATGCCGCTGGCGCTGCGCTTCCGGCATGCCGACCCGGGCCACGGCGACGCCGAATACCGGCGCGTGCTGGGCATCGCGCCGGAGTTCGGCGCGCCGCTGAACTGCGCCGCCGTCGATGCCGCCCTGCTGGCGATGCCGGTGCCGAACGCCGACACCAGCGTGTACCCGCTCCTGCTGCACCACGCCGAACGGCTGCTGCAAGAACGCGCCGCGCGGCAAGAACCCATCGTGGCGCGCGTGCGGGCCGCGCTGCTGCCGCGCCTGGCCAGCGGCGAGGCGCGGCTGGCGCCGGTGGCGGCCGAGCTGGGGCTGTCGGCGCGCACCCTGCAGCGCAAGCTGGCCGATGCCGGATCGAGTTTCCAGCAGGTGCTCGATGCGGTGCGCTACGGCCTGGCCCAGGACTACCTGCGCCGGCGCGAACTGGGCCTGGTCGACGTCGCCTTCCTGCTCGGCTTCCGGGAACAGAGCGCGTTCACGCATGCGTTTCGCGAGTGGAGCGGCATGAATCCAGGCGCATGGCGCGAGCAGGCCGCGTGAACACGGTTCATGCCGCATCTTATTTCCGCATATCGATCATCGTAATCAATCGTTCTACACGCAGCGTGTAGAACTTACCATGCCAACTCATCAACGCGTCGCCGTTACCCACGGCGCGCTGCATCGGCTCGCATGCCCGCCCGGATTCGCTGCACGCAAGCGCCGGGCCCGCGGCCCGCCGGACCTTCGAACCTGCCACATCCGTATGGTGCGACGTCCTGCAACAAGCCCTCGATAACGACAGGAACTCATCATGCAACCTCTTACCCAGCCGCGCCGCAGGCGCCTCGGGCTGATCGTCGCCGGCGCCTTGGCGGGCGCCGCGCAGGCGAATGCGCAAGGTCCGCTCGCCGCTCCCGACGCCGCCAGCCTCGAACCCCTGCAAGTGCAGACCGTGACCGTCAACGGCGAGCGCGCCCGCGACGAGCGCGGCGCCCTCGGCGCCCTCGGCAACCGCTCCGACCTCGATACGCCATTCGCCACCGCCAGCGTCTCCAGCCAGCAGATCGAGGATCGCCAGATCGCCACGCTGGGCCAGGTGTTCGCCGACGACGCCTCGGTCAGCGCGCAGGGCGGCACCTACACCCAGGCCGCCCACGCGGTGAACGTGCGCGGGCTGCGACTCGACTTCACCAACGGCTTCAAGATCGACGGCCAGCCATTCCAGATGTTCGGCGTCGAGCTGCCCCTCGAAACCGTCGAGTCGGTGCAGCTGCTCAAGGGAGCCTCGGGCTTCCTGTACGGCTTCGCCGCGCCTGGCGGGATCATCAACTACATCACCAAGAAGCCGACCAGCGAGACGCTCCTGAGCGCCGACGTCGGCTGGTCGAGCGCGAGCCTGAAGCGCGCGCACGTCGATGCGGGCGGCCGCTTCGGCGCCGAGGGCCGCTTCGGCTACCGCGCCAACCTGGCGCGCGAGGAAGGCGGCACCTATAACGGCGCCGCACTGGAACGCCAGGCCGCCTCGCTGGCCGTGGACGCGCGCCTGACGCGCGACCTGACCTGGAGCGCCAACTTCCTCTACCAGGAGCGCGACATCGACGGCGCCGTGCCGACCGTCTCGCTGCAGAACTACCCGGCCCGGACCGGCCTGCCGGCGCCCGTGGACGGCCGCAAGGACCTCGGCGCCTATGACAGCTCCTACTACAACTCGACCCTGTGGATGGGCGCCACGGCGCTCGACTGGCGCATCGGCCGCGCCTGGCAAGCCAGCCTCAGCTATGGTCACACCGTCAAGCGCATCGACAGCGCCAACGAGACGCTTTATCTCAGCAACCAGCGCGGCGACTACAGCAACCGGCTGGCGCCGTTCTACCGCCCGAACCTGACCTATGACGCGCTGCAGGCCAGCGTGGAAGGCAAGTTCGATACCGGCCCGCTCCGCCATCGCGTGACCTTCGGCGCCGGCTACCAGACGCTCGAACGCACCCTGAATCCCGAATCGAACCTCAGCCTGTTCGGCCCCGCCACCGTCGGCAACCTGTACGCGACGCCACCGGTGCTGGTCGACACCTCCACCTTCGACCGCAGCATCTTCTACAAGATCTCGGAGTGGACCCACAAGTCGGTGTTCGCCAGCGACACCATCGAGTTCGGCGACCACTGGTCGGTGCTGCTCGGCGCGCGCCATGTCGACTACGAAAACCTGAACTGGAACGCGCGCGGCGCGTCCACCTCGCGCTACAACAAGAAGCCGCTGTCGCCGAGCGCCGCCCTGCTCTACCAGCCGACGTCCTACGCGACCGTCTACGCCAGCTACGTCGAGGCGATGGAAGATGGCGGCACGGTCGGCACCACCTATGCCAACGCCAACGAAGTGCTGGCGCCGCTGACCAGCCGCCAGGCCGAACTCGGCGTGAAGGTCGACCAGGCCCGCTGGGGCGCGAACGCGGCCCTGTTCCGGGTCAAGCGCGGCGCCGCCTATGCCGACTACGGCAGCGATCCGCGCGGCGTCTACACGCAGGGCGGGGAACTGAGCTACCGCGGCCTGGAAGTCAACGCGCGCGCCGACCTCGCGCGCTGGCTGAAGGCCAACGGCGGCGTCATCTGGCTCGACGCCGAGTACAAGGCCACCAGCCCCGCGTTGATCGGCAACCGGGTCGAAAGCACGCCGCGCCTGCAGGCGGTGCTGGGCCTCGAAGCGCGGCTGCCGCAGGTCGACGGCTTGTCGCTGCACGCCAACGCCAGCTACCTGGGCGAGCAGGAAGCCAACAGCGCCAACACGATCCAGGTGCCGTCGATCGCCCTGTTGCACGCGGGCGGCGCCTGGCGCACCCGCGTCCAGGGCCGCGACCTGACCTTGCGCCTGCAGGTCAACAACCTGGCCGGCAAGGATTACTGGTATTCGGCGGGCTCGAACTCGCTGCAGATCGGCGCGCCGCGCACGGTCTCGTTCAACGCCCGCATCGACCTGTAGGAGGAACACCATGAAAACATCGACACCCGTGCTGGCCCTGGTCGCGGCAACCCTGCTCGCGGCCTGCCACTCCGCGCCCACGCCGACCCTGCAGGCCAGCGCGCAGGGCGCGCCGGCGGCGCCTGCCGCGCCTGCCAAGCGCCCCAACATCCTGTTCATCATGGCGGACGACCTGGGCTACTCCGACATCGGCGCCTTCGGCGGCGAAATTGACACGCCGAACCTCGATGCGCTCGCGCGCGACGGGCGCGTGCTGTCGAACCACCACACCGGGCCGGTGTGCGCGATCACGCGCGCGATGCTGATCTCGGGCACCGACCACCACCTGGTCGGCATGGGCTCGCAAGGCGCGCCGCGCGACGAGCGCAAGGGCGCGCCCGGCTACGAGGGCTACCTGAACGAGAACGCGCTGTCCTTCGCCGACCTGTTGCAGGACGCCGGCTACCATACCTATATGGCGGGCAAATGGCACCTCGGCTTCGGCGACGGCCGCGGCAAGACGCCGGACCGCTGGGGCTTCGAGCGCAGCTACGCGCTGCTGCCGGGCGCCGCGCGCAACCACTTCGGCAAGGAAGCGCCGGACGCGCGCAACTACGTCGAGGACGGCAAGCACGTGCAGCCGGGCGCCGGCTTCTACTCGACCGACTTCTACACCGACCGCCTGATCTCCTACATCGACGCCAACCGCGCCGACGGCAAGCCGTTCTTCGCCTACGCCGCCTACACCTCGCCGCACTGGCCGCTGCAGGTGCCGGAGCCGTACCTGAGCAAGTACAAGGGTCGCTACGACGCCGGCTACGACGCCATCCGCCTGGCGCGCATCGAACGCATGAAAAAGCTGGGCATCATCCCGGCCGACTTCACGCCGTGGGCCGGCGCACCCGACAGCCCGGTGCGGGCGCCCGCGTCGCCCAACAACGACACGCCGGAAGCGCGCTATGTCAACGCGCTCAAGGGCGCGGCCGAGGGCCACGCCGACCACGGCCAGGGCCGGGTCGACAAGCAGTGGGACAGCTTGACCCCGCTGGAAAAGAAGGCGCAGATCCGCTACATGGAGATCTACGCCGGCATGGTCGACAACCTCGACCACAATATCGGACGCCTGGTCCGGCACCTGAAGGACATCGGCGAATACGACAACACCTTCATCCTGTTCCAGTCGGATAACGGCGCCGAGGGCTGGCCGATCGATTCGGGCGCCGACCCGAAAGCCACCGACGAGGCCAATGCCGCGCCCGAGGTCTACGCCAGGCTCGGCACCGATCAGGTCAAGCGCATCCAGTACGGCCTGCGCTGGGCCGAAGTGAGCGCAGCGCCGCTGCGCAACGTGAAGAGCATGCCGCACGAAGGCGGCGTCTCGACGCCCCTGATCGCCAAGCTGCCCGGCCAGCGCGGCCCCGCCACGCCGGCGCCGGTGCTGCACGGTTTCACCCACGTCACCGACAACGCCGCCACCTTCCTGGCGCTGGCCGGCGTCGCGCCGCCGCACGAGCCCGCGCCGGCGGACATCGACCCGGCGTCGGGGCGCGACCGCAACGCAGGCAAGGTGGTCTACAAGGGCCGCAACGTGTATCCGGTCACCGGCACGTCGCTGCTGCCGCTGCTGCAAGGGTCAAACATCGGCCAGCGCGGCCTGCCGGCGGCCGGCGAAGCCTATGGCCGCGGCTATGTGTTCAGCGCCGACGGCCGCTGGAAGGCGGTCTGGATCGAGCCGCCCCACGGTCCGCGGGATGGACACTGGCAGCTGTTCGATATCCAGGCCGATCGCGCCGAGAACAATGACCTTTCGGCGCGCCACCCGGACATCGTGGCCCGGCTGGTGCAGCGCTGGAAAGACTATATGGCGCAGGTCGGCGGCGTGAATCCGGTGCGTCCGGCCAGCTTTTACTAGGACGGCGACATGCGCATGACCGAATGCCTGCTGGCGCTGGTTGGCGCCCTTGCCGGTGTCGCGCTGGCGGTGACCGATGCCAGCCAGGCGCCGCCCCTGGCGAAGCTCGGCACCGAGACCCTGTGCGCGGCCGGGACCGGCCTGCCGCCGGGCTGGGGCCGGGATGCGCGCGCCGGCATGGTGCGCCTGGCCGGCGGCGAATTCGTGTTCGGCAGCCTCGCGGGCTATCCGGACGAACGCCCGGCCAGCACCGCACGCCACAAGGTGGATGGCTTCTGGATCGACCAGACCGAGGTCACCAACGCCCAGTTCGAACGCTTCGTGCAGGCCACCGGCTATGTCACCGAGGCCGAGCGTGAAGGCGCCGCCGTCGTGTTCGACACGCCCGATGCGGCCGAGCTGCAGCGCCGTCCCTACGCCTGGTGGCGCTATGCACGCGGCGTCAGCTGGAAGGAGCCGCACGGCGCGCGGGCGCCGGCCCCGAATGCGCCGGTGACGCTGGTCACCCAGGCCGACGCCCTCGCCTATGCACGCTGGCTGGGCCGCGACCTGCCGACCGAGGCGGAGTGGGAATACGCGGCCAAGGCCGGCCGCGACGACGCCGGGCTCGATGGCGCGCCGGTCGATGCCCACGGCCGTCCGACCGCCAACTACTGGCAGGGGCCCTTCCCGCTGGCCGACAGCGCCCAGGACGGCCATGCGGGCCTGGCGCCGGTCGGCTGCTACGCCGCCAACGCCTTCGGACTGCACGACATGATCGGCAACGCCTGGGAATGGACCAAGGATGGCTACAGCGGCGCGCGCCAGCCGCACGCGAACGGCGACACCGCCGTGGCGGCGGCGCGCCGGCCGGCCGCGCCGGTCGTGATCAAGGGCGGCTCGTTCCTGTGCGCCCCGACCTACTGCCTGCGCTACCGGGCCTCGGCGCGCGAATCGCAGGAAGCCGACCTGGGCGCCAGCCATATCGGCTTTCGCACCGTGCTGCGCGATGCCTGAGAATGGCGCGGGATGAATCGGAGGACATGATGTCGCCAGGCGCCTGAACGGCCGCGACGACTGGACCGGCAAGGATTTAGCTGCAACAATTCGGGAATGAGTATCATTTACCGATTCCACCTGTGGCTGTGCACGACGCTGGTCGTACTGACCTGCGCTTTCGCGCCGGCCGCCCTCGCCCTCGACCCGGCCATCGCGCTGGACGGCTATCGCCATGAACGCTGGGGCGAGCTGGAAGGCGCGCCGCGCTACGTCGACGCGCTGGCGCGCAGCCAGGATGGCTGGCTGTGGGTCGGCAGCCGTTACGCCGGCCTGCTGCGCTTCGACGGACTGCGCTTCCTGCAGTTCGAGACGGCCGACGGCAGCCGCCTGCAAAACAACAATATCAGCGCGCTGCGGCCCGGCCCCGGCGGCGAACTGTGGATTGGGCACGGCAGCGGCGGGCTGAGCGTGCTGCGCAAGGGACGTTACCGGCACCTGCTCACGCCCGAACAGAGCGGCAGCGTCTTCGCCATCTCCCTTGGCGCCGATGGCGCGCCCTGGATCGCCGGCTGGCGCGGCCTGTTCCGGGTCGAGGGCGATCGCGTCGTGCGCATCGGCCCGGAACTGGGCTACGATGCCACCCGCGCCGAATACGTGCTGGCCGACGGCGCCGGCCGGGTCTGGGCCACCGACGGCGCGGCGCTCTACCTGCGCGAGGCCGGCGCCCAGCGCTTTCACAGGCTGCGCGCGGTGCGCGGCGATGCGATGCTGCTCGAAGCGCGGGACGGCAGCGTATGGCTGGTGCTCGGCAAGCAGTTCGAGCGTGTGGCGCCGCCCTCGCCGCGCCGCGTGCCATTTCAACCCGGCAGCGCCAACACCTACCAGTCGCTGTTCGACCGCGACGGCAACGTCTGGTCCGGCAACTGTCCGGTCGGCATTTGCGTGCTGCGCCCGGCCGACTGGCAGCGCGGCGGGCGTTTCACGCCGGTTGGCGCCGCCGAGCGGCTCGACCAGTCGTGGCAGATGACCAGCCTGTCGGTGCTGGCGCTGATGGAAGACGGCGACGGCAGCATCTGGGTCGGCACGCCCTCGGGCCTGGAGCGGCTGCGCGACCACGTCGTGCACATGGTGCCGCAACTGCTCGACCGCGGCGTGTCCCATCCCGCGCGGCATCCGGACGGCGGGATCGTCGCGGCGCGGGTCCAGCGGCTGGACGATACGGCCGGCCTGGTGCGCATCGAGCACGGCAAGACGCGCGACCTGCCGGACCCCATCGCCACCCATGTGCTCGATCGCGCGCCGGACGGCACGCTGGTGCTCGGCGGCCAGCACGGCATCGAGCGGCATGGCCGCACGGGCGTCGAGCGCATCCCGCTGCCACCCGCAGTCAGCGCGGCCGCCGACAGTATCCGGCTCCAGAAGCTCGCGGCCGGCAACGACGAAGTCTGGCTCTGGACCGGGCGCATGGGCGCCTGGCATTACCGCGACGGCGCCTGCACCCGGCCGCCGGTCAAGGAAGACAGTCCGCAGGAGGTGGTGTTCGACGCGGCCGGCCGCAGCTACCTGGGACTGCGCGGCAACCGCCTGCGCGTCGTCGACGGCGAGACGGTGCGCGAGTACGGCCCCCAGGATGGACTGGACGTCGGCAGTCTCACTTTCATCGTGCCGGGCACGCCCTTGCTGGTGTCGGGCCCGGACGGCGTGCAGGTCCTGGAAGGCGGCCGCTTCCGGCGCCTCGCCGTCGCCGTCCCGGACGGCATCGGCGAGATCAACGGCATCGTCGCCGACGCCGCCGGCGTGCGCTGGATCAACGCCGAGCGCGGCATCTACCGCGTCGCGCCTGAAGACTGGACGCGCTCGATGAACGAGCCGGGCGCGCCGCTGCGCGGCCTGCTGTTCGATGCCGCCGACGGCTACCTGGGCGGCGGCGTGCTGCGCCTGCTGTCGCGCACGGCCGTCATCGCCGGCGACGGCACGCTCTGGTTCGCGGGCGAGCGCGGCCTGGCCTGGCTCGATCCGCGCAAGACGGCCCACAACCCGGCGACGCCCGCAGTGGAGGTGCTGGCCGTCTCGAGCGGCGCGCGCCACTATGGCGTCGGCATGGGCATGGCGCTCGACCAGGGCACCGAGAACGTACAGATCGACTACACGGCGCCCAGCCTGCGCATGCCGCAAAAGGTGAGCTTCCGCTATCGCCTGGCCGGCAGCCGGGACTGGGAGGAAGCCGGCACGCGGCGCAGCGCCTTCTTCCAGCGGCTGCGCCCTGGGACGCACAGCTTCGAGGTGATGGCCATAAACGAGAGCGGCGTGGCGGGCCCGGTCACGACCCTGGCCTTTTACATCCCGCCGCGCTGGTTCCAGACCTGGTGATTCCTGGCGGCCTGCCTGCTGGCCTTCGTGCTCATGGCCGCGTGGGCCTACCGGCTGCGCACCCGGCGGCTGGCCGAGCGCATCGAAGGCGAGCTGATGGCGCGCATGCGCGAGCGCGAATCGATCGCCCGCTCCCTGCACGACACCTTCCTGCAGGGCGTGCAAGGGATGCTGCTGCGGATGCACTCGGTGCTGACCGGGCTGCCGGCCAACAGCCCGGTGCGCACCGAGCTCGAGCGCGTGCTGGAGAACGCCGAACAGGTGCTGGAAGAAGGCCGCGACGAAGTCCAGGGCCTGCGCCAGGGCTTCGCCAACGTCGACGCATTCTGGCAGGGGCTGCTGCGCGACGTGGAACTGATCCTTCCTGGAGGAAGCCAGCGCCTGGCGCTGGCGGCGGCGCCGGGATCGGTCGACCGGTTGCCGGTGCGCCTGCGCCGCGACGTGCATGCGATCGTGCGCGAAGCCCTGGTCAACGCCCTGCGGCATACGCCCGGGCCGGTCCGGCTCAGCGCCGACGCCGGCCAGCGCGACGTGACGCTGACCGTCGGCGACGAAGGAAGCGGCGGCTGCGCCATGGACAAGCCCGGCCACTTCGGCCTGCAAGGCATGCGCGAGCGCGCGCTCCAGATCGGGGCCAGGCTGCGCATCGAGAGCAGCCCCGCCCAGACGCGGATCACGCTGGCGATTCCGGTCGGGCCGGGCCAGGCGGATCAGGCGTCGCGCCCCGTCCCGCCCTGTCCGCCGAGCACGCGCACGGCATCGTCGACCACCGGCACGATCGCCAGCACGCACAGGAAGGCGGCCAGCGGCACCGTGGACAGGTAGCCCAGGTGCTTGAAGCCCAGCGCCCCCACCACGCCGCCCAGGCAGAACGCGCCCAGCAGCGACAGCATCAGCAGCAGGCGCCCGAGGTTGGCCGTGACTTTCGGCTGGCGCAGCGGGCCGTCGGCGTTCCAGTAGGCCATCTTGCCCAGCTCGATGCCGATGTCGGTCACGATGCCGGTCATGTGGGTGGTGCGGATCTCGGCACGCGAGACCTTGGTGATGACCGCGTTCTGCAGCCCCATCATGAAGCACAGCAGCATCACGGTCAGCGGAATGAAGAAGGCATCGATCCCGGCCAGGCGCGCGCCGAGGATGCCGAACACCAGCAGAAGCACAGCCTCGAGCAGCAGGGGCAGCGCGAAGCCGCTGTGCAAGCCGCGGCGCCGGATGTAGTTGACCAGGATCGCGGTGCAGGCCGCGCCGAGCAGGAAGCTGAGCAGCGCGCCGAGCGCGGCCAGCACCAGGTCGGTCTCGCCCAGCACCAGGTGGTCGGCCGCGCTGGAGACGATGCCGGTCATGTGCGAGGTGTATTCGCGCACCGCCAGGAAGCCCCCGGCATTGATGGCGCCGGCAACGAAAGCCAGCGCCACGCCCAGGTGCCGGTTCGCGCCGGGCGTGCGTTCATGTCCTGTCAGGCTGCGCGCGTAACTGATCGGCACGGCGGATGGCTCTCCAGAAAAATCGCTGGTCGGTAGACGATTAATGTTACCGCAAATCACTTGCCGCACGCTCGAACGTTCTTCCATTCATGGAGCTATAATAAAAAATTATCGAAAAGCGCACACCGTTGTGCGCCCAAGACTGCCGTGAATCCCCATCTCGACAAGCTCCATCCCTACCCGTTCGAAAAGCTGCGCCAGCTGTTTGCCGGCGTCGCCCCGAACCCGGCCTATTCCGCGATCAGCCTGGGCATCGGCGAACCGAAGCATCCGACGCCGGCCTTCATCGAAAAAGCGCTGACGCATTCGGTGGCCGGCCTGGCCAACTATCCGAGCACGGTGGGCGGCGAGCCCCTGCGCGCGGCGATCGCCGGCTGGCTGGAACGCCGTTACGGCATCCCGGCGCTGGACCCGGCCACCATGGTGCTGCCGGTGAACGGTTCGCGCGAAGCGCTGTTCGCGATCGCCCAGTGCATGATCGACGCCTCGAAGCCGGATGCGCTGGCGATGTGCCCGAACCCGTTCTACCAGATCTACGAAGGCGCGGCCTACCTGGCCGGCGCCGCGCCGTACTTCGTCAACTCCGAACCCGCGCGCAACTTCGCGCCGGATTACGGCAGCGTGCCGGAAGACGTGTGGCCGCGCGTGCAGCTGCTGTATGTGTGCTCGCCCGGCAATCCGACCGGCGCCACCCTGTCGCTGGACGACTGGCGCCAGTTGTTCGAATTGTCCGACCGCTGGGGCTTCCTGATCGCGGCCGACGAGTGCTATTCCGAGATCTATACCGGCTCGGCGCCGCCGCTGGGCGCGCTGGAAGCGGCGCACCAGCTCGGAAGGAGCGGTGGCGAACAGCCGTACCGCAACCTGATCGTGTTCTCGAGCCTGTCGAAGCGCTCGAACGTGCCGGGCATGCGCTCCGGCTTCGTGGCCGGCGATCCGGTGGCGATGAAGAAATTCCTGCTGTACCGCACCTATTGCGGCGGCGCGATGTCGCCGCCGGTGCAGGCGGCCTCGATCGCGGCCTGGAACGACGAGCAGCACGTGCAGGACAACCGCGCGCTGTACAAGGAGAAGTTCGCCCTCATCACCCCGCTGCTCAAGGGCGTGATGGACGTCGAGCTGCCCGACGCCGGCTTCTACCTGTGGGCCGACGTGCGCCGCACCGGCCTGTCGGACCTTGAGTTCGCACGCCGCCTGTACGCCGACTATAATGTGACGGTCCTCCCGGGCAGCTACCTGGCGCGCGAAGCGCACGGCCAGAATCCGGGGCGCGATCGTATCCGCATGGCCCTGGTGGCCGGCGTCGACGAAGGACTGGAGGCGGCGAACCGCATCGTCCAGTTCTGCCAGGGCCTGAAATAACGGCCCACGAATACCTGTTTTCATTTCAACCAAGACCAGCATCATGACCCAACAACTGCAAACCATCATCGACACCGCCTGGGAACAGCGCGCCGACATCAGCCCGAACAACGCCAGCGCCGAAGTGCGCGACGCCGTCGCCCACGTCCTTGCCGGCCTCGATGACGGCAGCCTGCGCGTGGCGCAAAAGGACACCGGCGCCTGGGTCGTGAACCAGTGGATCAAGAAAGCCGTGCTGCTGTCGTTCCGCCTCGAGAACAACGTGCCGGTCGCAAGTGGCGACATCCAGTTCTACGACAAGGTGCCGACCAAGTTCGCCGACTACACCCCGGAAGACTTCGCGCGCGGCGGTTTCCGCGTGGTGCCGCCGGCCGTCGCCCGCCGCGGCAGCTTCATCGGCAAGAACGTGGTGCTGATGCCGTCCTACGTCAACATCGGCGCCTACGTCGATGAAGGCACGATGGTCGACACCTGGGCCACCGTCGGCTCCTGCGCCCAGATCGGCAAGAACGTCCACCTGTCGGGCGGCGTCGGCATCGGCGGCGTGCTGGAACCGATGCAGGCCAACCCGACCATCATCGAAGACAACTGCTTCATCGGCGCGCGCTCGGAAATCGTCGAAGGCGTGATCGTCGAAGAGAACTCGGTGATCTCGATGGGCGTGTACATCGGCCAGTCGACCAAGATCTACAACCGCGAAACCGGCGAAGTGACCTATGGCCGCGTGCCGTCGGGTTCGGTCGTGGTGTCGGGCAGCCTGCCGTCCGCCGACGGCAAGTACAGCCTGTACTGCGCGGTGATCGTCAAGCGCGTGGATGCGCAGACGCGTTCGAAGACCGGGATCAACGAGCTGCTGCGCGGCGTTTAAGCTGGCTGGACGCGTTGGCGGCTTCGCCGCCGACGCATCCAACCGGCCCCGGAATACCCGAAACAAACGGAGACGATGCGATGGCCATGGACCGCCTGTTCCAGCTGATGAAAGAGAAGAACGCTTCCGACATGTTCTTCGCCGTGAACTCCCCGGTGCACATCAAGATCAACGGCGCGCTCATCCCCATCAACCAGCATCGTCTCGAACCCGAGAACATCCTGTCGCTGCTGTCCGAGGTCGCCACGCCCGAACAGCTGCTCGAACTCGAACGCGACAACGAATTGAACATGGGCGTGTCGGTCCCGAACCTGGGGCGCTTTCGCCTGTCGGCCTTCCGCCAGCGTGGTTCGATCTCGGCCGTATTCCGCTTCGTGCCGGCCGACATCCCGCCGCTGGGCGGGCTCGGCCTGCCGCCCGTGCTGTCCGAACTGATCATGGAAAAGCGCGGCCTGCTGCTGGTCGTCGGCGCCACCGGCTCCGGCAAGTCGACCACCATCGCCGCCATGCTCGACCATCGCAACGAACAGCGCACCGGCCACATCCTCACGCTCGAAGACCCGATCGAATACCTGTTCAAGAACAAGAAATCGATCGTCAACCAGCGCGAGATCGGCAGCGACGCCAGCAGCTTCGGCATCGCCCTGAAGAATTCGATGCGCCAGGCCCCCGACTGCATCCTGATCGGCGAGATCCGCGACCGCGAAACGATGGCTGCGGCGCTGGCCTATGCCCAGTCCGGCCACCTGGTGCTGGCCACCCTGCACGCCAACAACAGCTACAACGCGCTGAACCGCATCATCAGCTTCTACCCGATGGAAAACCGCGCCGCCCTGCTGCAAGACCTGGCCTCGAGCGTCAAGGCCATCGTCTCGCAGCGGCTGGTGAAATCGGCCGCCGGCGGCGCGCGCCAGGCGGCGGTCGAAGTGATGCTGAACACCCGCTACATCGCCGACCTGATCGAGAAAGGCGAGATCGGCCAGATCAAGGAAGCGATGGACAAGAGCCTGTCGCCCGGTTCGCAATCGTTCGAGGGCGCGCTGTTCAAGCTGGTCAAGGATGGCCTGGTGACCCAGGACGAGGCGCTGGCCAATGCCGATTCGGCCACCAACCTGCTGTGGCTGCTCAACAATGGGCCGGAGAGCCAGGTACAGCAGACGCAAGAGCAGGAGCGCGAGAAACCGGCGGCGCCCCAGGGCGCCTCGTTCACCGAGTTCACGCTCAACTCCTGATCCGGCGCCCGATGCAGCAGGCGGCGCGCCCGTCCGCCTCATCTGTGTACAATCGACCGAAGCACCTTGTGCGCCGCCGCGCGCATACACTATCCTCACGCCTTTTCGAACGACCACGCCGCCCCGGCGGCCAAGATTACCCATGACTACGACTCTCTACGGCATCCCCAACTGCGACACCGTCAAGAAGGCCCGCACCTGGCTGGCCGACAATGGCCACGACTTCACCTTCCATGACTTCAAGAAACAAGGCCTGAGCCGCGAACTGGTGCAGGGCTGGCTGAAGGACGTCGACTGGGAAACCCTGGTCAACCGCAAGGGGATGACCTGGCGCAACCTGTCCGACGAGCGCAAGGCGCAAGTCAACGATGCCGACAGCGCGACCGAGCTGATGCTGGAAAACCCGTCCGTCGTCAAGCGCCCGGTCCTTGCCGGCGTCGGCCCGGTCTCGGTCGGCTTCTCCGCCGACCAGTACGCCAGCAAGTTCGAGGGCGCCAAGTGAAGCCTTCCCGCACCCTGCTGCTGACCGAAGAGCTGATCGCGCTCGATTCGATCACGCCGCACGACAAGGGCTGCCAGCAGCGCCTGATCGAGCTACTGGCGCCGCTGGGCTTTCGCTGCGAGACCATCGAGTCGAACGGCGTGACCAATCTGTGGGCGCGCAAGGGCAGCGAAGCGCCGCTGTTCGTGTTCGCCGGCCATACCGACGTGGTCCCGGCCGGCCCGCTGCACCAGTGGGAATCGGAACCCTTCGTGCCGACCCAGCGCGACGGCAAGCTGTATGGACGCGGCGCCTCGGACATGAAGACCTCGATCGCGGCCATGGTGATCGCCTGCGAGGAATTCATCGCGCACCACCCCGACCACAAGGGCTCGATCGCCTTCCTGGTCACCAGCGACGAGGAAGGCCCGGCCGTCGACGGCACCGCGGTCGTGGTCGACCTGCTGGAAGAACGCGGCGAGACGCTCGACTACTGCCTGGTCGGCGAGCCGACGTCAAACCACGTGCTGGGCGACACGATCAAGAACGGCCGCCGCGGTTCGCTGTCGGGCCACCTGGTCATCAAGGGCATCCAGGGACACATCGCCTATCCGCACCTGGCGCGCAACCCGATCCACCAGGCCGCGCCGGCGCTGGCCGAGCTGACCGCCGAGGTCTGGGACGAAGGCAACGAGTACTACGCGCCGACCAGCTGGCAGATCTCGAACATGGCGGCCGGCACCGGCGCCACCAACGTGATCCCGGGCCAGTTGACGATCGACTTCAATTTCCGCTTCTCGACCGCCAGCACCGCCGAGGGCCTGGAAGCGCGCGTGCACGCCATCCTCGACCGCCATGGCCTGGATTACGACCTGGAGTGGACGCTGTCGGGCCAGCCCTTCCTGACCGAAAAGGGCACGCTGTCGGACACGATCTGCGGCGCCATCAAGGAAGAGCTGGGCGTGCAGGCCGAACTGTCGACCACCGGCGGGACCTCGGACGGCCGCTTCATCGCCCGCATCTGCCCCCAGGTGATAGAATTCGGCCCACCGAACGCCAGCATCCACAAGATCGATGAACATATCGAGCTGCGCTACATCGATCCCCTGAAGAACATCTACCGCCGCACGCTCGAACGCCTGCTGGCTGCCTGATCGGGGCGCTGAACCAACACGAGAACAAGACCATGACCAACACCACCTTCAGTACGCCGCGCGACCTGCTGCGCTATGCCGTCACCCGCTTCAACGGCGCCAAGCTGTTCTTCGGCCACGGCAGCGCCGAGGCCTTCGACGAAGCCGCCTACCTGATCCTGCACACCCTGAAACTGCCGCTGGACCGCCTCGAGCCCTTCCTCGACGCCAGGCTGCTGCCCGACGAAGTGCTGCAGGTGCTGGCCGTGATCGAGCGCCGCGTCACCGAGCGCGTGCCGGCCGCCTACATCACCAAGGAAGCGTGGCTGGGCGAATACCGCTTCTACGTCGACGAACGCGTGCTGGTGCCGCGCTCCTTCATCGCCGAGCTGATCCCTCAGCAGTTCAGCCCATGGCTGACCGACCCGGACGGCGTCGAGAACGTGCTCGAACTGTGCACCGGCAGCGGCTGCCTGGCGATCATGGCGGCCGACATCTTCGAGAACGCCGTGGTCGACGCGGTCGACATCTCGAAGGATGCGCTGGCCGTGGCCGAGCACAACATCCGCGAATACAAGCTGGAAGGCCGCGTCAACCCGATCGAGTCCGACCTGTACGAGAACGTGCCGTTCAAGAAGTACGACCTGATCATCAGCAATCCGCCGTACGTGAATTCGGAATCGATGCGCACCCTGCCGCCGGAATACCTGAACGAGCCGCAGATCGCGCTGGCCGGCGGCGAAGACGGCATGGACCTGGTGCGCAAGATCATCGCCGGCGCCGCCGAGCGCCTGACCCCGGACGGCATCCTGGTGGTCGAGATCGGCAACGAGCGCGAGTTCGCCGAAGCCGCCTTTGGCCACCTGGGCCTGACCTGGCTGACCACCAGCATCGGCGACGATGCGGTGTTCCTGCTGACGGCCGAGCAGCTGCAGACCGCGCAGTAAGCGATCCGGTCATCTATCCGTGGGGTGGACGGCTTGCCGTCCACCCCACTTTGTCATCCAATTATTCAGCGCCCCACCATGATCCGTATCCAGAACGTCAGCCTGATGCGCGGCACCAAGCCGCTGCTCGTCGACGCCGACCTGACCCTCAACCCGGGCGACAAGATCGGCCTGATCGGCGCCAACGGCGCCGGCAAATCGAGCCTGTTCGGCCTGCTGCGCAACGAACTGCATCCGGACCAGGGGCAGATCGACTTCCCCGCCAAGTGGCGCATGGCCTATGTGGCGCAAGAGACCCCGCCGCTCGAGCGCGCCGCGCTCGACTACGCGATCGATGGCGACGTCGGCCTGCGCAAGTTGCAGGCCGAGCTGGAAGAGCTGGAATCCCACCCCGACGCCGACGCCCACGGCATGCGCCTGGGCGAGCTGCATGCGGCGCTGGCTGACGCCGACGCCTATACCGTGCAGTCGCGCGGCGAGCAGTTGCTGTTGGGCCTGGGCTTCTCGCTGGCGCAGATGAACCAGCCGGTGGCCAGCTTCTCGGGCGGCTGGCGCATGCGCCTGAACCTGGCGCAGGCGCTGATGTGCCCTTCCGACCTGCTGCTGCTCGACGAACCGACCAACCACCTGGACCTGGACGCCATCATCTGGCTCGAGGACTGGCTCAAGCGCTACCCCGGCACCCTGATCATCATCTCGCACGACCGCGACTTCCTGGACGAGATCGTGAACGTGGTGGTGCACATCGACGACCGCAAGCTGAAGCGCTACAGCGGCAACTACTCGGCCTTCGAGCGCCAGCGCGCCGCCCAGATGGTGCTGCAGGCCTCGGCCATCGAGAAGCAGCAGCGCCAGCGCGCCCACCTCGAATCCTTCATCAACCGCTTCAAGGCGCAGGCCACCAAGGCGCGCCAGGCGCAGAGCCGGATCAAGGCGCTCTCGAAGATGGAAGAACTGGCGCCGCTGCGCGCCGCCGCCGAATTCTCGTTCGAGTTCCGCGAGCCGCTGGCGGCCCCGAATCCGCTGCTGGTGCTGGAAGGCGTCGACGCCGGCTACCCGCTGCTCGACGCGCACGGCGACAAGGTCGGGGCGAAGACCATCGTCAACCACATCGACTTTTCGCTGCAGATCGGCCAGCGCATCGGCCTGCTGGGCGTGAACGGCGCCGGCAAGTCGACCCTGATCAAGACCGTCGCCGGCGAACTGGCGCCGCTCACCGGTCATGCCACACTCGGCAAGGGCCTGTCGATCGGCTACTTCGCCCAGCACCAGGTGGAGATGCTGCGCCATGACGAATCGCCGCTGTGGCACCTGGCGAAGATCGCGCCGACAGTGCGCGAACAGGAGCTGCGCAACTTCCTCGGCAGCTTCAACTTCCCGGGCGATATGGTGACCAGCCCGATCAAGCCGTTCTCGGGCGGCGAAAAGGCGCGCCTGGCGCTGGCGCTGATCGTGTGGCAGCGCCCGAACCTGCTGCTGCTGGACGAACCGACCAACCACCTGGACCTGGAAACGCGCGAGGCGCTGACGATGGCCCTGGCCCAGTTCGAGGGCACGCTGGTGGTGGTGTCGCACGACCGCCACCTGCTGCGCGCCACCACCGACCAGTTCATCATCGTGGCCGACGGCCGCCTGCAGCCCTTCGACGGCGACCTGGACGACTACAAGGACTGGCTGTTCAAGACCAAGCTGGGCAAGGGAGGCGACGCCCTGCCCGGCCAGGCGGCGCCGGCGAAGGCGGCCCAGCCATCCGCCAGGGCCAGCGCGCCCGCGCCGAGCCCGGCGGCGTCGCCGGCCGAACGCAAGGAACAGAAACGCCTCGAAGCCGAAGAGCGCCAGCGCCTGGCGGCCCAGCGCAAGCCCCTGGAAAACCGGGTCAAGCGCCTGGACGAGCAGATGGCCAAGCTGAGCGCGAAGAAAGCGGCGATCGACGCCGAGTTGCTCGATCCGGCGATCTACGAAGCGGCGAACAAGGACCGCCTCAAGACGCTGGTGGCCGACCAGGCCTTCGCGGCGCGCGACCTGGAAGCGCTCGAGGTGGAGTGGCTGGAAATCCAGGAGCAGCTGGAAGCGTTGACGGCGTAAGGTCAGGCGGCCCTCAGCGGTCGCCGCGGCGACAGCGACATCAAGCGATCGATGTCGATCAGCACCACGCGCCGCCCATCGATGCGGGCCATGCCGATCAGGTAGCCCGCGCTCGGCGCGCCCGGCAGGGGCTGCACCGCCTCCGGGCGCACATGCACGATGCCGGTCACGCTCTCGACCACCATGCCGACGATCCCGCTCGACAGGCGCAGGATGATCACGTCGGTATCCGGCGCCGACCGGCCTGGCCCCGTGCCCGCAGCCTGGGCGCCGCCCGCGCGCATGTCGACCACCGGCATGATCACGCCATGCGACAGCGCCACGCCGCCGATGATTTCGCCGTCGGCGGCGAAGCGTTCGAGGGATCCCAGCAGCTTGAGCTCCTGCACGCGCGCGCAATCGAGCCCGTATTCCTGCCCGTCGAGCATGAAGCTGAGGAATTCCCGTGAGGCGCTGCTGCGCGGCGCCGGGTAACGGGGGACAGAAGCGCAAGGGGCTGAAGCGTGAAGCATGCTGGACGAGGTGACCATGGCGGATCCTTTATGGGTGCGATCACCATCGTATGCCTCGTCCCCGGCGCTGATGTTGACTGTAGTCAACTTCAGCCTTGGACGCGTCCCGCGCCGCGGGACAAATTCAGGACGCGGCCTGCGCCTCTGCCGTGGCCATGGACGTGTCCCACGACCAGGCGCCCTCGCAGCCCGCGTGCAGCACTTCCGCGCCCTTGGTGTCGCGCAGGCGCAGCTTGATGTCGCGCGCCGTCATGTCCCACACGCAGCCCAGGTCCGGTTCGTAGGGCAGCGCCAGCACCTGCACTTCGCCCGCCAGCATGCCGAGCGCCACCCCGGCCGCGCCGACCCGCTCGAAGCGCTGGGCCCCGAGCCGTTTCAACAGCGCCATGCCGGCCGCGCGCTCGCCGTCGAGCGACTTCGCTTCTTGCGACAGCCGGCCCAGCTCCTTGAGCGCCGGCGCCACGCTGGCCGCCAGGCGCCGGAACTGCGGTTCCTGTTCCGGCGTCAGCACCAGCTCGCCCTTGCGCAGGCGCGGCGCGATCAACAGGTATTTGCGCATCTCGGGCTGGCCGGTGAGGGTTTCCATCGCGCTGCGCCGCTGCGCCGCCAGTTGACCGAACTGGTCCACCCGTTGGCGCACCTGCGCCAGCGCCGCGTCGACGCGCGCGCAGTCCGGGCGCAGCAGCCAGGCCAGCATCTCGCCCTGCTTCCACGGCCCCGCGCGGCCGATCGCCACGCGCCGCCCGGCGATGGCGCTGCCCTCGGCATGCGCCACCTCGACCTCGTCGCCGATGATCTCGCAGTTGATGGCGGTCTCGATCCGGATGCGCGCGCCCGAGATCACGCAGTTCTCGGCGCGCTCGAGCCGCACCTCGCCCTTGGTCGCCTGGATCGTCGCCTGGGACGCGACGCCCAGCACCCGCACGCCGCCATCCAGGTTGCGCGCGCTGCCGCCGACCAGGTTGCGGCGCAGGAGGATCGCGCCGCGGCGCGCGACCAGGTGGCCATATACGTCGCCGTGCACGGTGATGCTCTCGGCCTCGATGATGCGCTGCTCCTGGACTTCGCCGAATTCCTCGTAGTCGCCCGCCAGGTGCAGGTTGCCGGTGGTCCTGGCGCTGACGCCGTCGCGGCTGACGATCTTGTCGGTGATGGCGATGCGGCTGCTCTTGGGGTCGACGCTCAGGAAGCCGTCCTGGCGCGCGACCAGGAACTCGCCTTCCGGCGCCAGCTCGACCGTCGTGCCGTCGGCCGCATAGGTGGCCAGGTCGAGGTCCTTCGCCACCTCGGGCGCGATCGGGATGCCGTTCAGGTCGAAGCCGGGACTGCCGCTGGTCCGCGGCACCTTGCGCAGCAGGCGCGTGCCGGCCGCCACCTGCGGGAAGCGGTTCTGGAAGCTCATCAGGTCGAGCTTGCCGTTGGCGAGCTGGCGCGGGGCGTCGCTGCGATGCAGGTCGCTGGTGACCTCTTCCACGCGGGCATCCATGCCGGGCAACGGCTCGAGCCGGCGCGCCACCACGTAGCGACCGGCCGCGCCGCTTTCGATATGGCTGCGGATGGCTCCGACCTCGGCGCCGAAGCGGATGCCCTTCGCCCACATGTCGGCGACGAACTCGTCGACATCGAGCCGGGTCTGGCGCTCGCCGCCTTCCTCGTCGCGCTCGAACACGGGTTCGAAATAGTATTCGGCCTGGCCGTCGGCGATCTTGACCGAGCGGTACAGGGCCTGGCGCTGCGGCGTAAACGGCACGATGTCGGCGGCGATGCGCACCACGACCCGGCCGGCCGCATCGCGCGGCAGCTCCGGCCCGTGGCCGTACAGGGCCTTGATCAGGACCGGATAATCGAGGCCGGCCAGGTAATGGCTGGAGTGCAGGATGCCGTCGACCGCCGCCACCAGCGTGGTGCCGAGCACTTCGGGATCGGCATACACGCCGTCGTCGCGCCTGGCGATGCAATGTTCGGGCCCCTTCGAGTCGAAGCGGACGGCGGGCGCCGCCGTGGCGGGCGCTGCATCGGGTAGTACGGCAAGGTCGGACACGTTCACGCTCCACTTGGCGATAAATGTTGGCGACGCAGACCCTGCCAACAGTAAGGTGGACGTAAAGATAGCATGTTGCGCAATCTAAATAAACATATGGCAACTAGATTTCTAAAAAGAAAATTTGTGACGCGACCGACACCATTACTCAGCTGGGCATTCGTGCCCGGATCCGGAAAAAACGCACGAGGTACGCCAGCATGACGCCTTGAGGAATGTCAAATTCCAGAAACGACAACGGCGCCATCGGCGCCGTCGTTTTACATTGCAAGCCGCATTTTCAGCGGCGGCGGGCGTTCGGATAGAGTTCCGAACCTTCCTTGATCTGGCGCCGCAGGTCGCGCCGCTCGTCCGGCGACAGCCGGCCGCGACGGCGCTCTTCACGGGCCGCGTCGGCCTGCGCCTCCATGACGCGACGGTCCTGGTCGCGCATCTCGTAGACGCGCGGGTCTTGCTGGGCCTGCATTTGATAACGGTCGCGCAGCGCCGCTTCGTCGCGGCGCGGATCGCGCTCCTGGTTCTGCGCCAATGCGCTGGCCCCGGTACCTGCCAGCACGCAGGCGATCACACCAAGGCGCGCAAGCCGGGCGAGCCGGCCGCCATTGGCGCCGAATCCTGCTGGTTTGTCATTGTGCGCGTGGTTCATGGTGTTCCTCTTCCGCGATGCCTGATAAACGGATAAGCTGTGTTGATCACTTGTCGCCAGTGTAGGTGCATACCGAAAGCGGAGTAAGACTTATTGGGTAAAGTTTGTAACACATTGTAATGGCTGGGCTGAGTCGTGCTTCCGCCCTAGCCATAAGAAGTTACCATAGCGACATTCATCTGACAATTCTGGACAGTTTTATGACTTCAACGACTTCGAACAATCACGCGGGTGCGGGCGCTGCATCGGGCCACTCCGCCAAGATCATGGTCGTGGACGACGACGTGCGCCTGCGCGACCTGCTGCGCCGTTACCTGACCGAACAGGGCTTCCAGGTCGTCACCGCCGAAAGCGCGCCGGCGATGAACAAACTGTGGCTGCGCGAGCGCTACGACCTGCTGGTGCTCGACCTGATGCTGCCCGGCGAGGACGGGCTGTCGATCTGCCGCCGCCTGCGCGGCGCCGGCGACCAGACCCCGATCATCATGCTGACCGCCAAGGGCGAGGACGTCGACCGCATCGTCGGCCTCGAAATGGGCGCCGACGACTACCTGCCCAAGCCGTTCAACCCGCGCGAGCTGGTGGCCCGCATCGGCGCCGTCCTGCGCCGCAAGGGCCCGGACGAGATCCCCGGCGCGCCGTCCGAAACGCCGCAGACCTTCGAGTTCGGCGACTTCGTGCTCGACCTGGGCACGCGCACGCTCAAGAAGAATGGCGAGACGGTGCCGCTGACCACCGGCGAATTCTCGGTGCTGAAGGTGTTCGCGCGCCATGCGCGCCAGCCGCTGTCGCGCGAGAAGCTGATGGAACTGGCGCGCGGCCGCGAATACGAGGTGTTCGACCGCTCGCTCGACGTCCAGATCTCGCGCCTGCGCAAGCTGATCGAGCCCGATCCATCGAGCCCGCTGTACATCCAGACCGTGTGGGGCCTGGGCTACGTGTTCATCCCTGAAGGCCAGCCGCGCTAGTGTTTACCCCGATCGCCCAGGCGCGGCGCGCCCTGCGCTTCGCCTGGTTCAAGAGCGGCCTGTTCTGGCGCACCTTCTTCCTGATGTCGGTGCTTACCGCGGCCTCGATGCTGGCCTGGATCGGCATGATCAGCGTGTTCCAGCGCGACAAGCAGGTGCAGCAGACGGCGGAGCTGGTGGTGTCGGTGGTGACCATCACCAAGGCCGCGCTCACCCACTCGGCGCCCGACCTGCGGCGCGAGCTGCTGCTCGAACTGGTGTCGAACGAAGGCATCCGCATCTTCACGCTGGAAGACACGGACGTGGTCGACCCGCCACCGCACAATCCCCTGATGCCCGAGATCGCCGCCATCGTGCGCGAACGGCTGGGGGCCGACACGCGCTTCTCGAGCGGCGTGAACGGCGTGCCGGGCTTCTACATCAGCTTCAACATCGAGGACGACAAGTACTGGCTGATGCTCGAACGCGAGCGCCTGACGGGCCTGACGCGCGAACAGTGGCTGGGCTGGGCCGTGGTGGTGGGCCTGCTGTCGGTGCTCGGCGCGGCGCTGATCTCGAGCCTGGTGAACCGCCCGCTGGCGCGCCTGACGGCCGCCGCGCGCGCCATCGCCAAGGGCGAGCGCCCTGTGCGCCTGCCCGAGAAGGGTTCGCAGGAGATCATCGAGGCCAATCGCAGCTTCAACCAGATGGTGGAAGACCTGGCGCAGGTGGAAAAGGACCGCGCCGTGATCCTGGCCGGCATCTCGCACGACCTGCGCACGCCGCTGGCGCGCATGGGGCTGGAGGTCGAGATGGCGAATCTCTCGACGGAGGCGCGCGAAGGCATGCAGTCGGACATCGCGCAGATGGACGCCATCATCGGCCAGTTCCTGGACTACGCCAAGCCGACCGAGGCGGCGACCTTCGTGCCGGTGAACCTGTCCGAGATGCTGTCCGACGTCGGCCGCGAGGCGGCCCGCATCCCCGACCTGCACGTGAAGACCGACCTGATGCCGGGCGTGCACGTGATGGGCAACGCGACCGACCTGCGGCGCGTGATCAACAACATCATCGAAAACGCGCGCCGCTACGGCAAGACGCCGGGCACCTCATGCACCGACATCGACATCGTGCTGCGGGTGAAGGCCACGGGGCACGGGCGACGCGCCGTGATCGAGATCGGCGACCATGGTGTCGGCGTGCCGGCGGACCAGATCGCACAGCTGATGAAGCCCTTCACTCGGCTGGATAGCGCGCGCGGCCAGGCGAATGGCGCCGGGCTAGGCCTGGCGATCGTGGAGCGCGTGCTGACCCGGCATAACGCGGGGCTGGAAGTGCGCAATCGCGAAGGCGGCGGGTTCTTGCTGCAGGTGGCGTTGCCGCTGGCGGCGTGATCTGCTCTATTTCCTTGCCATCTCCGAAAACCGCGCTATACTCCTACATGTACAACTTATCGTACATGTATATCCTTTCGATAACACGCTTACAACTATTGCTAACGCCTGCGAATACTGCTGACGCCTGCGACCACTGCTCACGCCTGCGATTATTGCTACCAACGACCTTTGCTAACGCCTGCGACAACTGCTAACGCCCGCGATCATTGCTTACGCCTGCGACTATTGCTAATGACTACGACTATTGAGCGATTGGAGTAATACATGAGAATCATTAACTTTTCCGATGCTCGCAACAGTCTTCGGACCGTCATCGACCAAGTGGTTGAAGATGCTGACGTCACCGTCATCTCGCGCCGCGATGCGCCGGACGCGGTCGTCATGTCATTCGATCACTACAGCAGTCTTATGGAGACTGTGCATTTGTTGAGCTCACCGGCGAATGCGGCTCACCTCGCCAAGTCAATTGCACAGGCCCGCTCTGGTCGAGCGCAGCATCGGGAATTACTCGATATATCCGACGCTGAGGAATCGCAACATGCGCCACTTGAAGTTCACGGATGAAGGCTGGGATAGCTATATTTACTGGCAGACGCAGGACAAGAAGACGCTCAAGCGTATCAATGATTTAATCAAGGATGTTCAAAGAGACCCCTTTGCGGGAATAGGCAAGCCCGAAGCCTTGAAACACAGCCTCAGTGGTTGCTGGTCACGGCGAATAGATGAGACGAACCGCCTCGTCTACGAAGTGCAGGATGAAGAGTTGATCATCCTGTCCTGCCGCTACCACTACTGATCACCAAGGGAGCAGATATGCTCCCTTTTTTCTTGCCGGTCTGACCTCCAGTAGAACTCACGACCGTTTCGCAGAAGTCAATCAATCGCCGATCAGGCTCGCAAACCGCCCGAGATCGATATTCCCGCCACTAATCAGGATCCCGACCTTCTTCCCTTTCAGCTGTTCCTTCATCCTGCGCGCCGCCGCGAAACCGAGGCAACCGGTCGGCTCCACCACGATCTTCATGCGTTCGGCGAAGAAGCGCATGCAGGCCACCAGCTCCTCGTCGCTCACGGTGAGGATGTCGTTGACGTCGCGCTGGATGATCGGGAAGGTCAGCTGGCCCAGGTGCTGGGTCTGGGCGCCGTCGGCGATGGTGCGCGGCGTGTCGATGTGGACGATCTCGCCCTTGCGCAGCGATTGCTGGCCGTCGTTGCCGGCTTCCGGCTCGACGCCGTACAGCAGGCAGCCAGGGGACAGCGCGCGCGTGGCCAGCGCGGAGCCGGACAGCAGGCCGCCGCCGCCCAGGCACACGAAGAAGGCGTCCAGCGGACCGACTTCCTCGAACAACTCCTTGGCCGCCGTGCCCTGCCCCGCGATCACGTCGGCGTGGTCGTAGGGCGGAATCAGGGTCAGGCCGTGCTTCTCGGCCAGCTCGCGACCGATCTGCTCGCGGTCTTCGGTGTAGCGGTCATAGGTCACCACGGTGGCGCCATAGCCGCGCGTGGCGGCGACCTTCGCGGCCGGCGCATCCTGCGGCATCACGATCGTCGCCGGCATGCCCAGGATCTTGGCCGACAGCGCGATCGCCTGCGCGTGGTTGCCTGATGAGAAGGCGACGACGCCGGCGCGGCGCTGTTCGGGGCTGAACTTCGCCAGCGCGTTATAGCCGCCACGGAACTTGAAGGCCCCCATGCGCTGCATGTTCTCGCACTTGAAGAATATCTCGGCGCCGAATTCCTCGTTGACGGTGCGCGAAGTCAGCACCGGGGTGCGGTGGGCTACGCCCAGGATACGCTCGGCGGCCTGGGCGACGTCTTCGTAAGTGGGGAGCTGGAGCGAATGCATGGCGATGTCCTCGGTGACGATGAATTGGAAATATTATCCAATTCTGGAATAGTCGTCAAACCATCAGCGTCCCTCAGAACAGCGAAGCGAGCCCTTTGACGACGCGCGTGCGCCATGACACCGTATGGTCGAGGCGCATGCCGGGCGGCGCCTGTGGGGGCACGTCGAGCAAGGCCTGCTCGATCCTGCGATTGCGCCGAATGACGTGACGCAGGTAGGCCACCCCGCCCCACACAGTCAGCCCCAGCACCGCCAGCGCCGCCCAGCCGCCAAAGGCGACAAATGTAACCCCGAGCACGGCTGGCATCCCGAAATAAGCGAGCCACGCATACTGCCCCACGACCTGCCATGCGGTTTCCCGAATGTACACATGCGGCGTGGACAGATCACGCCAGGCCATGACAGCCTGCCAATTGCCCTTCTCTGCGAGAATGACGGCGTAGTGCGCACCTTCACGCGGCACGTCGCCTTCCGGCAGCATGACACCAAACTGGCGCTTGCCTGCCGCCTCGAAACTGAAATGGCCGGTGCGACCAAGGGCATCGAAGATGCGTTCGAAGCAGACCCGCTCGAGATGGAACTCGGTGATGTATCTGCTGTTTGTCGTGTCGATGCTTTTCATGATTTGCACCCTAGCGCAACGAGCCGGCGCTTGTCCACCATTGCGGCGAAGTCATGCACGCCGCATCAATCCGGAATCCGGTTGACCAGTTCCTCGCCCCGCGCGAAAGCGCCGATGCTGTCGATGGTGGTGCGCATGATCTGCCCGATCGCCTCGACAGTGAAGAAGGCCTGGTGGCCGGTCACGATCACGTTCGGAAACGACACCAGGCGCTGGATCACGTCGTCGGTGATGATGGTCGACGACAGGTCCTGGAAGAACAGGCTCGCTTCCTGCTCGTAGACGTCGATCGCCAGGCCGCCCAGCTGGCCGGTCTTGAGCGCCTGCACCGCGGCCTCGGTGTCGACCAGGCCGCCGCGGCTGGTGTTGACCAGCACGCAGCCGCGCTTGACCCGCGCCAGCGCCGCCGCATTCACGATGTGATGAGTTTCTTCCAGCAGCGGGCAATGCAGCGACACCACGTCGCTGCAGGCCAGCAGCTCGTCGACGCCGATATAGCGCCCGCCCAGCGCCTCGAAGGCCGGCGTGGGGTAACGGTCGTAGCCGACCAGGGTGCAGCCGAAACCGGCCATGATGCGGGCGAAGATGGTGCCGATCTTGCCGGTGCCGATCACGCCGACCGTCTTGCCGTGCAAATCGAAACCCATCAGGCCGTCGAGATCGAAATTGCCTTCGCGCGTGCGCACGCTGGCGCGCGCGATCTTGCGGTTCACGGCCAGCAGCAGGCCGACCGCGAACTCGGCCACCGAGTTGGGAGAATAATCGGTGACCCGCACCACCGCGATGCCCAGTTCGCGCGCGGCGTGCGCATCGACGTGGTTGTAGCCGGTCGAGCGCGTCGCCACCAGGCGCGTGCCCTGGTTCGCCAGGATGCCCAGCACCTCGGCGTCGACGGTGTCGTTGACGAAGACGCAGACCGCCTCGCAACCCTTGGCCAGGATGGCGGTCTCGCGGCTCAGGCGGTCTTCGAGGAAGCGCAATTCATGGCCGGCGGCTTCGTTGGCCTGGGCCAGCATGGTCTTGTCGTAGCGGCGGGCGCTGTACACGGCTGTCTTCAAGAGTGACTCCCCTGATAAGTGGCACCGCTGAATTCTATTTAATGTCGTTGTAAGCCGTCGCCCGCGAAATGCCGAGGTGGCCGGCCGCCACTTCCATCGCGCGCCGCACTTCGAGATAACCGCCCTCCTTCAGCTCGCGCATCAGCGCGCGCCGCTCATGCGCCTTGAGCAGCTGGGGCGAGGAGGCCAGCCGCGCAGCAAAGGCGTCGATGCGGCGCCGGATGGCGTCGGCATTGGCCGGATCGAGCGATTCGCCCACCGGCGCCTCGCCCACGGCGTTGAACCGTTCGAGGATGCCCTGCATCGAACGGAACAGGGTCAGGTCGACGTTCAGGCACAGCGCCGCGACATAGTTGCCGTCGGCGTCCTTGATGCCGATCGAGGTGCTCTTTGCCGGGCGGCCATCCGGAAACTGGTTCGGATAATTGGCGACGACTTGCGGGTAGGCGCTGTCGGCGATGCGCGCCAGCCCCAGCTCCGTGGCCGGATCGCCGGCGGCACGGCTGGAGAGATTATTGTGGATCGCCAGCACCGCATGGCCGGGGTCGCGCAGATCGTGCACCACCACTTCGCAGAACGGGGCGAAGGTCTGGGCCAGGCCCTCGGCGATGTGGCGGACCTGCTCGATGAGCGCGGACTCGTCCTTGCTTGGCAATGTCTTGGTCATGCTGGACATTTTATCCAAGACTGGCGGTTCTGTAAAAAACGACGGCGCGCAGGCCTACACCGCCACGTGAAGTGGCGAACAGAAGCGTAGTGATGCAAGGAAGACAATGAAATCCCGAACATGGATCCGTCCAGGAGCCAATCATGAAGCGTCAACTGAGCATCTGCCTGCTGGCCGCCGCCGCGATCGCCGCGCCGAGCGCCTATTCCGACACCGTCATCGTCAAGTGCATCGACGACGCCGGCCGCGTCACCCTCACCGACCGCCCTTGCGAAGCCGGCGCCGTCACCGTGCGCACGGCCAGCATGCCGTCCAGCGAGGGCGTGACCCGGCTTGCTCCCTATCCGCTGGCGGCGCGTGCAGACGTGCTGCCGCCGCCGCGCGAGCTGCAGCGCCGCGCCGTTCCGATGCCGCGGGTCAAGGCCGAGCCGCTGGCCAGCGACGTCGCCACCCTGAAGGCGGCGCGCGCGCAGTTCCTGCTCGACGACGTGGGCAGCAGGGAAACCCTCGCCGGCCTCGAGTGATTCAGAGCAGCCGGCTCAGTGCAGCCTGCTCACGCTGGCCAGGTGCGGCGCCGGAGGATTCTCCAGCTCGCGCAGCAGCTCCAGCAAGTCCTCGTCCCTGATGAAGCCGGCGCTCGAGCGTCCTTCCAGTAAACGCTCGGGCGGCATCGAGCGCGCCACCACATAGCCCTGCACGTAGTCGACGCCGATCTCGTGCAGCGTCTGCACGGTGGCCGCGTCCTCGGCCCATTCGGCGATCGTCTTCATGCCCAGGTTCACCGCCAGGCTGACGATGGCTTCGACGATCGCCACGTTGGCCGGGTGGGCGTTGATGTTGACGATGAAATTGCCGTCGATTTTCAGCACGTCGGCCGGCAACTCCTTCAGGTACGAGAACGAGGTGTAGCCGGCGCCGAAGTCGTCCAGCGCCACCTTCACGCCGAAGCTGCGCACCTGGTCGATGAAGCGGCGCGTGTTGTCCAGGTCGTGCAGCGCCACGCTCTCGGTGATTTCCAGGCACAGGCGGCTGGCCACGTGCACGTAGCGGCCCAGGATATCGAAGGTGTCCTGCACGAAGCGCTCGTCGTTGAGCGAGGCTCCCGACAGGTTCATGCACACGAAGCGGGTATTGACCAGGTCATCGGTGTGCTCGGCGATCCAGGCCAGGGTGGTGGTGAGCACCCAGCGGTCGATCATGCTGGCGCGCCCGCTCTTCTCGGCGGCGGCGATCACGGCGCCGGCCGGCACCACGCGCCCATCCGCCTCGCGCATGCGCAGCAAGACCTCGAAGTTCATCGATTCGTGCGGCGCGCGCAGCGACATGATCGGCTGCATCTCGAGCAGCAGGTTGTCGGTCGCGTCCGGGCCGGACAGGCGCTCGACCAGGTCCAGTTCGGCCGCGCGCTGGCGGAAGGCGTCGGCGCCGCGTTCATACACCACCAGGCCGTCGCCCAGGCCGGTCTTGGCTTCGCGGCAGGCGCGGTCCGAGGTCGACACCGCATCCTTCATCGGCATGCCCGGCACCACCTCGATCAGGCCGACCGAGGCGCGCACGTGGAAGGCCTTGTCGCCCACCCGGTACGGGGTGTTGCCGAGGCGGTCGACGATGCCGCGGCAGATGATCGAGGCCAGCGGGATCGCCGTCTCGGGCATCACGATCACGAATTCGTCGCCGCCCACGCGGCCGATCTGCTGGCCACCGGCCAGCATCGTGCCCATCCGCTCGCACACCTGCTTGAGCACTTCGTCGCCCGCCGCATGGCCGAACAGGTCGTTGATCAGCTTGAAGCGGTCGAGGTCGACGTAGGCCAGCGCCATCGGCCGCCCGGCGGCCAGGCTGGCGGCGGCGCCCGAGAATTCGCGTTCGATGCCGCGCCGGTTGTAGACCTTGGTCAGCGGATCGTTGTTGGCCATGAAGCGCAGCTGCTCGGTGGCCTTGTGTTTTTCGGTGGTGTCCTGCAGCACGCCCTCGATGCGCGAGCGCGCCAGGGTGGCGCTGACCAGGAAGCGCTGGTTGCCGTCGCGGCTGGCCAGTTCCATCTCGGCCTCGGACTTGGCATGCACCTGCTCGTGCAGGTTGGCCCAGCTGGCTTCGGTGAAGAACTGGCGCCAGGCGGTGCGGCCCGGCGCGAAGCCGCTCATGCCCAGCATCTTCTGCAGGGCCGGATTGACACTCAGGAAGTGGCCGTACATATCGAGCGTGAACAGGCCGACCGGCATCGCCTGGTAGGCGTGCTCCAGCTCTTCCTGGGCTTCCTGGCGCTTCTCGGTTTCCATCCGCATCTGCTCGGCCACGGCCAGCGCCGCCAGCAGGCTCGACGCGAGCGCGGCGGTGACGCTGTTGATCACGCCGAGCAGCTCGCGCATGCCGAGCGCGGCCGACAGGACCTCGGCCAGCGACGCCAGGAAGGTCACCGCGAACGAGGCCGCGAACCAGGCCGCGACCCGCGTGCGCGATTCCACGATGATCTTGAACAGGCCGATCGTCATCAGGGAGAAGCAGCACACCAGGATGCCCCACAGCAGCGGCAGGTACATGCCATACGGCAGCAGCATGGCGGCGGCCAGCATCGGCATGCACAACCACTGCATGACGCGCATCGGCAGCAGGTAGCGCATCTCGGCCAGGTGCTCCTTGAGCAGCGCCTGGTACAGGGTCAGCGTGGCGATGCCGTACAGGGTGATCGTCACGGCGCGGCTGCGCAGCAACCATTCGGAAGGCACGGTCTGGCCCAGCCACTGGATGTCCCAGCCGGCCGACAGCGCGCCCACGCGCAGGTTCAGGATCAGCCAGCCGGCGAACAGCACGTACACCGGCTGGCGGTTGATCAGGGCCGTGATGATGATGAACAGGGCCAGCACGATCATGCCGCCGTCGAGCAGGCCTGATTTGCGGTGGTATTGCTTGACCGACAAGGCGAACTGATCGGCCGGCCATTGCAGCACCGACAGGCGCGCCGGGCCCGAGAAGGTGGCGCGGCACAGCAGCTGGCGCGGCAGCGGCGCCAGGCGCATCGCGAAACCGGCCTTGTCGGCGCGCAGGGCGCCGTCGTCCGTGCTGCGGGTGGCGGCGCCGAGGGGCTCCAGGGTATTGGCATTCCAGCAGCCGATGTCGAGCGCGTGGCGCGACGGGAATTCGATCACCTGCTCGCCGGCGCGCGGCATCGGCTCGAAGACGAACCAGACCGGCGCTTCGGACAGGTGGGTATCGTGGCTATTGATCAGCGGCGTGGCGCGCGCCAGGGCCAGCGCGTCGCCTGGCGCCAGCGCCGCGGCCCGGTCGACCGTGACGTGCATCGCAAGCGGCACGTCGCCGCTGGTGCGGTATTCGTCATGCCAGAAGACGAGCGCGATCAGCGAGACGACGCCGATCCCGACCGGAATCAGATAGTAGGCAAATATCTTCAGGACCAGCTCGACAGCCGCATGGAGCGCGGCCGGCAGCGTTGCACGGAGCTGATGATTGACGTTGGGCATGGACGATCTTGGGTGGCACTGGTGGCCCGGCGCGACGAGCGGCGGGCCATTAAAGCGCAAGGATACCGCTTTACGCTAGTGCCGTCATGCAATTATTAGGCCAGCCAGGGCGATTTCACAACGGTTTGTCATTGACAGTAAGGCTTAGGTCCGATTGCGCGCCTGCCGCGTCGATGGCTCACTAGTGCCATGGCGGCCGGTCGCACGGCGCATCAAACGGCCCGGCGTAGTCTGTTCGCAAACGAAAGGAAAGTCTATGCGGGCTGTCCCGATCCGATTCCTGTGCGCCGCGGCCTGGATGCCGCTGGCCTGCCTGGCGGCGCCGCAGAACGCGCCACCGGCGCAGTCCACCGCGCCGGCCCCGCCCCCAGCCCCGGCCCCGGCCGCGCAGCCCGATCTCGAGCCCGAGGCCGTTTCCGCCCTCGGCGCCATGGGCGCCTACCTGCGCACCCTGCCCGCTTTCGAAGTCGTCGGCCGTGCCACCACCGAGACCGTGATGGACGACGGCATGAAGCTGCAGTTCGACAGCACGGCGAACCTCAGGGTGCGCCGGCCCGACCGCCTCCAGGTCGACGTCGCCAACGACCGCAAGCAGCGCCAGATCTTCTATGACGGCAAATCGGTGACCGTCTACGGCCAGCGCCTCAAGTACTACGCCACCGTCGCGGCGCCGCCGACCCTGCGCGAGACCGTCGACGCGCTGGGCACGAAATACGGCATCGAACTGCCGCTCGCCGACCTGTTCTATTGGGGGACGGAACAGGCGCCGGTGTCCGACATCCGGGCCGCGCATTACATCGGCCCGGCGACGGTCGGCAGCCTGAAGGCCGGGCACTACGCCTACCGCCAGGAAGGCGTGGACTGGCAGGTCTGGATCCAGGACGGCAAGACGCCGCTGCCCCTGAAGCTGGCGATCACGGCCAGCGGGCAACCGGGCGAACCGACCCATACGGTGTGGCTGCGCTGGAACCTCGCGCCGCGCTTCACCGATGCCACTTTCTCCTTCCGGCCGCCGCCGGGCGCGATGAAGATCGCGCTGCAGACGGCCGACGGCAAGGTCGCGTCCATCAAATGAACGGGGGAGAACCCATGCCGCTCACTCCAGGACATCGGCGCGTCATCGGTGTGCTGCTCGCGCTGGCGGTCGTCGTCATCGCCTACGAGGCCGCCGCCCAGCGTGGCGCGGGACGCGTCGGCGGCGCGGCGGTCAGCCGCAGCGGGAGCGCCCAGGTGCATCGCGGCGCCTATGGCGGCAATTACCACGCCTCGAGCAGCGTCAGCCGCACCTCGGTCAACGGCCACGCCAACGTCAACCGCAACGTCAACGTCAACCGCAATATCAATGTGGATGTCGACCACGATTACTACCGCCCCGGCGCGGGGCTGGCGGTGGCCGGCGCGGTGGCGGTGACGGCGGCGGCGATCGGCTCGGTGGCATATTCGATCCCGTCGTCCTGCGTGGCCGTGGTCCGGGCCGGGGTCACCTACCAGCAGTGCGGCAGCACCTGGTACCAGCCGCAGTACGCGGGCACCAGCGTGAACTACGTCGTGGTCGCGCCTCCAGGATGAGAACGAGGCGCGCTTGCGCGACGGCGGCCGGCCTGGCCTGGCTCTCCTGCCAGCCCGTCCGCGCGCAGGAGGAACAAGAGCTGGCCAGGAAGCTCGCCAATCCCGTGGCCGCGATGATCAGCGTGCCGCTGCAGTCCAATGTTGACCGGCACGATGGTCCCACGCGCGATGGCCGCAGGTACACCATGAACGTGCAGCCGGTGGTGCCCGTCACGCTCAACCCGGATTGGACCCTGATCAGCCGCACCATCGCGCCGCTGGTCAGCCAGCACGACCTGGCGCCCGGCGCCGGCGGCCAGCACGGCATCGGCGACATCACCCAGAGCTTCTTCATCTCGCCGTCGCGGCCCGCGGCGCACGGCATCGTCTGGGGCGCGGGGCCCGTGTTCCTGCTGCCCACCGGCAGCGAGAGCGCGCTCAGCGCGCGCCAGTGGGGCATCGGCCCGACCGGCGTGGTGGTCAGGCAGCACGGCGCGTGGACGTATGGCGCGCTGGCCAATCACATCTGGTCCTTCGCCGGCCATGACGACCGGCCGAACGTCAGCGCCACCTTCGTCCAGCCCTTCCTCAACTACACCACCAGAACCGCCTGGACCTTCGGCATCAACACCGAGTCCAGCTACGACTGGAAGCAGGAACAGTGGTCGGTGCCGGTCATCGTCACCGCCAGCAAGCTGATCAAGGTCGGCCGGCAACCGATATCGATCGGCGGCGGCCTGCGTTACTGGGCCGACAGCCCGAGCGGCGGGCCGCGCGACTGGGGCCTGCGCCTGAGCGTGACCTTCCTGTTCGCCAGATAGCGACGCGCCGGCAGCGCCGGCGAGTCGGAACGCCCGCCGGCATGCCGCCCTGCCGTTCTCAGAACAGGTAGGAGAACGCGATCCCCACCGTCCACTGGTCGGCGTCGCCGCGGCCCTCCACCACCGGGCTGTCCTTGGCGTCGTCCAGCAGCCGCTCATAACGCCCGCCGACCGTCATCAGCCATTCCGGGTTCAGCTGGGTCGTCAGGCTGAAGGGAATCTTGATCGAGGTGACCGACGGGTCGGGGTCATAGGGCACGCCGAGCCGCTCCGGGTACAGGAAGTCGTCGCCTCCCCCGACGCCGAAGTACTTGCGGTTGAAGTCGTTACTGGCGAAGAACAGGCCAAAACCGATGCTGCCGATCAGCTGCATGCCGGCGACCGGCTGCGGGAAGGGGTGGATGTAGTTGACGCGCACGTTGCCGGTGGCGCCGTTGTACACATTATTGGTGTTGCCGACCACGTCGGCGCTGAACACCAGCTTGTGCATTGGCTGGCCTTGCGTCAGCGGCATGTGATAGGCGACGAAGGCGCCGATCTCGGTGGCCGTGGCGACCGGACGCATGCGCGAGACGATCTCGTCGTCGACATCGTCGTCGCGCCGCATGCGCCAGCGAATCAGCGGACCGGCGCGCCAGTCCTTGCGCGGCACCAGGTTGGCCATGATCTCCGGACCGAGCACCCGGACGTAGCGGTCGGATCCGAAGTTGTAGTGCAACACCGGCGCCACGGCGGCCTGGTAATCGGACGAGCCGTAATAGTCGGGCACCGCGAACACACCCAGGCCCACCAGATTGCGTTCCTCGAGTAACTCGACTGGGAGCACGTCTTGCGCCGCGGCGAGCGGTGAACAGAGCAGCGCCGCGGCGATGGCGAGGCTGCGGGGGCTGTGCGTGAATGTCTTCATGACTGACCTCTCGGAGCTGGTGGGTGGAACATCGGGGCCGCCCCGGCGCCATTCGCCGGTGCGCTTCGCACTGCTGATGGTGTGTAGACAGTCAGCGCCGCGTTTTGTGCCCCTGCCTCGTCAAGAACGTCGTGCGTCGACAGCGCTACGGCCAAGGTCCACTACCGCGCGCACCCGAAGAATGCTTATGATCGTGACTGGCCCAAAATGAAGGAGCGGGATGGAAGCGCTGGTGCATGCGACCGCCGGCTGGATCGCGCTCGCCCTCGACGCGCTCGCGGTGCTGACCGTGGCCGCCGGCGCGCTGGAGGCGCTGGCGCGCGTGCTGGCACTGTGCCTGCGGGGCGCCGCCACGCCGGCGCGGGTGCACGCGGCCTTCATCGGCTTCGGCGACTGGCTGGTGGTCGCCCTCACCTTCCAGCTTGCCGCCGACATCGTCGGCACCACGATCGCGCCCGGCTGGGACGAACTGGGACGGCTGGCCGCGATCGCGGCCATCCGCACCTTCCTCACGTTTTTCCTGGACCACGACCTGGCCCGGGCCCGCGCACGCGAGCTGGCCGAGCAGGAACGCAACGGGGCGCAGCCCGTCAAGGCTGCGCCCCGCGATCCCGGCTGACGGCGTCACCGCCGGACCGGAACACGATCAGGAGAGAATCAGTCGAACATCAGGCGAACGCCAGTTCGACGCGTGGCCGGCTGGCCGGCGGCAACGGGCGCTGCGGCAGCGCCAGCGATGACGGCGCGACCGGACCGACGTCGATGTCCGGATGGTGGGTATTGAAGAAGAAGTTCAGCATCGGGTGGCGCGCCTCGGCCCAGCGCTGCTGGAAGGTGGCGATCTCGAACGCCATGATGCGATGCGGGATATTGCCCACGTGACGCAGCGGCACCAGACCCAATTCAGGGAACACGTCGACGAACATCAGCTGATCGTATTGCCTGTCCACGGGTGGACGGCCGGTCGCCACCGAGTAATCGATAGCGTTGTCTTCGCAATACATGAAGCAGGCCTTGATCAGTGCAATCTTGACCATGCGGCCGACCCGGCCTTCGTCGATGCCGAGGCGGGTCGCCTCGACCAGGCGCTTGCCCTGAAGCCAGTCGGGCAGGACGATCGATTCCTCGACGCCCAGGGGGCGGTAGAGGTTGGTGCGGATGCGGGTGCTGCCGATCGGCGTGCCGTCCAGCTTGGACTCGGCCAGCAGGACGATGGTGTCGGCATCGTAGTCGGCCGCCTCGGGCTGCGCCAGGCTGCGGGCGAAATCCGGGACATGGCGGGCATAGGCGGCGTGGCGGATGCGCACGGCCTTGAGAAGATCCGCTTCGGTTTCTACCCGGCGGACAGTGAACGGCAAACGCTCGATCGCGCCTCCAGCGACCGGTGCGCGCGCGGTGCGCGGACGGGTCGCTTTCGGGGGGGTGAACACGGCTGCTGGAAACAGCTCCATGGCGGTACTCCTGGTTGATAAGTTGAAACAGATTTGGTCTGGATCAAATTATCAATCCGCTCACGGAAATTCGAACTGTTGAGCAGGCGTGCTTTTTGCCCTCTATTTAATAGTAAGTACACCAGTAGTTTTATGACAAAGTTGTTGGCTTTGCCCAACGAAAACCACCAGAAATCACAAGTATTGCTTTACATCAACCTCGCCGTTCCTGACACGCGGATCGAACCGCCCGCCTCGTCGCCGATCTCGGCCGTCAAACGCGAACGCGCGCCCATGTCTTCGCCCTGGACGATCTCGATCCGTCCGCCATGCGGCCAGCCGATGTCGCGCAGGTAGCCGGCCAGTGCCGCGGTGCCGGCGCCGGTGGCCGGATCTTCATAGACGCCGCCCGAGGCGAAGGGATTGCGGGTGTGGAATAGCTGCGGATGCTCGGCCCAGACCAGTACAACCGTCACCAGGCCGTGTCCCAGCATCAGCGCCCGGCCGGCGTCCAGCTCGTAGCGCATCGCCGCGAGCAGCGCGCGGCTCGACAGCGCCAGCGCCAGGTGGTCGGCGCCGCCATGGGCCAGCGCCGGCGCGATGCGCGGATCGAGATCGGCCCGGGTGTAGCCGAACAGCGCCAGCGCCGCATCGACCAGTTGCGGCTCGGCCGCCCGGCTCCAGGTCGGCGGCGACTGCAGCGCCGCATGCACCCGCTCGCCCTCGCGCCGCCCCTCGACCGTGATGCTGGCCGCGTTCAGGGTCAGCGCGTAGCGGCCGTCGCCGTCGCCGTGGGCGCGGGCCAGCGCGGCGCCGAGGGCGATGGTGGCGTGGCCGCAGAACGGCACCTCGGATTCAGGCGAAAAATAGCGCACCCGCCAGGCCTCGCCCTCCGGCGCGGCGAAGGCGGTTTCCGAAAAGCCGACCGCGTGCGCGATCCGGGCCATCTCGGCGGCGTCCGGCAAGACGGCGCCGATCCAGACGCCGGCCGGATTGCCGCCCTGGCCGTTGTCGTCGAAGGCGGCGATGCGCTGGATGTCGTTCAGGTTCATGGCAATCTCCCTTGGTGAATGCACGATACTACCGCTTCGCCCCTTCGATCTTCGGCAGCAGCGCCGCCATGATGCCCAGCAGCGGCAGGAAGGACGCGATCCGGTACACCTGCTCGATGCCGTGGATGTCGGCGATATGGCCCATGGCCGCCGCGCCGACGCCGCTGATGCCGAACATCAGGCCGAAGAAGATGCCCGAGATCAGGCCCACCTTGCCCGGCACCAGCTCCTGGGCGAAGACGACGATGGCCGAGAAGGCCGACGACATCACCAGCCCGATCACGACCGACAGCACGCCGGTCCAGAACAGGTTCGCATACGGCAGCATGATGGTGAACGGCGCCGCGCCCAGGATCGAGAACCAGATCACGCGCTTGCGGCCGATCTTGTCGCCGATCGGGCCGCCGGCGAAGGTGCCCGCGGCGACCGAAGCCAGGAACAGGAACAGGTAAAGCTGGGCGGTGCCGACCGGCAGGTGGAATTTCTCGATCAGGAAGAACGTGTAATAGGTCTGCAGGCTGGCCATGTAGATGTACTTGGAGAACACCAGCAGCGCCAGCACCACCAGGGCCTGGACCACCTTCTTGCGCGGCAGCTTTGGTCCCGCGTGCTGCGCGGCCTTCTTGACCATGTTCATCAGGTGGTTGCTGTACCAGCGGCTGACGCCGACCAGCACCGCCACCGCGACCAGCACCAGCAGCATGAACCAGGCGATCTCGCCCTGCCCGCGTCCGACCACGATGGCCGCCGCCAGCAGCGGTCCGAGCGCCGAGCCGGCGTTGCCGCCGACCTGGAACAGCGACTGGGCGAAGCCGAAGCGCCCGCCCGAGGCCAGGCGCGCCACGCGCGAGGCCTCGGGGTGGAAGGTCGAGGAACCGATGCCGATCATCGCCGCCGCGGTGAGCAGCATCGGGAAGCTGCCGGCCCAGGCCAGCAGGCCGACGCCGAGCAGGGTCACGCACATCCCGGCCGGCAGCAGGAAGGGGATCGGACGCCTGTCGGTGTACAGGCCGATCCAGGGCTGCAGCAGCGAGGCGGTGCACTGGAAAGTCAGGGTGATCAGGCCGACCTGGGCGAAGGTCAGGTCGAATTCATGCTTCAGGAGCGGATAGATCGACGGCAGCACGGCCTGCACGCAGTCGTTCAGCAGGTGAACGAAGGCGACCGAGAACAGGATTTGCATGACGGTGCCGGAAGCGGCGGGGGATATCGTGGAAGGTGAAGACGGTGATGTGGACATGGGACGACGGACTCGGATTGCGCCAACGCGGTATGGACAATCCGACAGCATATGCCAAATCCGCCGAACGCGCAGGGCCGGTGCTTCCGGTCCATGCGCGTTCGCGTCGTGCGCGACGTTCCGTTACTTCACGGGCACAAGGCGAATCGCCTGCCCACCGCCCGGCGCCAGCACCATCTTGATGGTGTCAAGGCTGGTGACGTTGCGCTTCTCGATCACGATGTCGAAGCGGCGCTTGTCGTCGCGGTAGTCGGCGTTGTCGCCGTCGCGGTAGATCTCGGCCACGTAGGTCTTGCCGGCGTCCAGGAAGTCCAGCTTCAGGTCCAGCGTGCGCCTGGCGCCATCGGTCACCGAGCCGACGTACCAGGCGCTTGACGCGCGGTCCTTGCGCGCGATGGTCACGTATTCGCCCACCGCGCCGTGCGGCACGCGGGTGTCTTCCCAGTCGGTCGGCACGTCCTTGATGAACTGGAACGGGCCCGGATAGCGCTCGTAGTGCTCGATCAGGTCGGCCGCCATCACCACCGGCGAATAGATCACGACAAAGTTGGCCAGCTGCTTGGCCTGGGTGGAGTTGAACGGCTTCTTGTCCTTGCCCTCCAGGCTCAGGATGCCCGGCGTGTAGTCCAGCGGGCCGCTCAGCATGCGGGTGAACACCAGGTTGGCCTCGTGGTCGACGCTGTTGACCGGATTGCCCCAGGCGTTGTACTCGACGCCGCGCGCGCCTTCGCGCGAGATCCAGTTCGGATACGTGCGGCGCAGGCCGGTGTCCTTCACCGGCTCATGGGTGTTGATCGCGATCTTGTAGCGCGCCGCCTCCTCGACCACCTTCTGGTAGTGGCGCACGCCCTCTTGCGAATCGGTGTAGCCGAAGTGGACCTTGCCGTTCTTGCCCATGAACTGGGCCGCGCCGCCGTCGGTCACGTAGCCGGTCTTGATGCTGTCCACGCCGTGTTTCGCGTACAGCTTGAAAGCCGCGTCCATCTGCTTCTCGTAGTGCGCGACATTGCCGCCGGTCTCGTGGTGACCGATCAGGTGCACGCCCTTCTTGCGCCCATAGTCGGTCACGGCGGCGATGTCGAAGCTCGGATGCGCCTTCGTGAAGTCCATGTCGGCGCCGTTGCCGGCCCAGTCGCTGTCCCAGCCCGGGTTCCAGCCCTCGACCAGCACGCCGCGGAAACCGTTCCTGGCCGCGAAGTCGATGTAGCGCTTGGTGTACTCGGTGGTGGCGCCGTGTTTCGGACCCGAGGCCCACGACTTGGTTTCCAGGTGCATGTCCCACCACACGCCGACGTACTTCGACGGCTTGACCCAGGAGACGTCGCCCAGCTTGTTCGGTTCGTTCAGGTTCAGCACCAGGTCGGACATGTACAGGCCGGCCGCGTCGTCGGCGATCTGCATCGTGCGCCATGGCGTGGTGAAGGCGCCGGTGCGCACCACCGGGTTGCCGGTGGCGGACGGGGTCAGGTGCGCGCGCAGGCGCTGGCCCTCGACCCGGCGCAGCCACATCGAGGCATAGTCGACCAGGGCCGCCTCGTGGAAGGCGATGTGGGTGCCGTTCTCCATGCGCACCGTCATCGGGGTGTTGGCCATGCCCACTTCACGCAGGGGCGACTTCTGGATCGGGTATTCCAGCGCCCAGACTTCGCCCGCCTGCTGCCACCAGGCGGTGGCCGGCTGCGCGACCACGAACTCGGTCAGCTCGTCGGCGATGTGCAGCGCGCGGTTGTTCGGCTGCTTGGGGAACTCGTAGCGGAAGCCCAAACCGTCGTCGAACACGCGGAACACGATCGCCAGGCGGCGGCCATCGTTCTTCTTGACGTCGACCCGCATCTGGCGGTAGTGGTTGCGCACCGTGCGGCGCTCGCCCCAGGGCTGCTCCCAGGTGCTGTCATGGTCGGTGACCACCTGGCGCTCGATCTTGAAGCCCGAGTCGAGCGGCTTGTCGCTGCCCAGCACGAAGCCCAGGCGCGACGGCGCGATCACCTGCTGGCCCTTGCGTTCGACCTGGTACGACAGGCGTCCGTCCGGCGCGACCTGCACCGACACGTTCAGCACCTTGCCCGGCGACTCGACGCTCGCGCTCGTCGCATCAAGCGCGAAGGCGCTCGAGCTCACCACCATGCCCAGCACCACGCAGCAATGCGTGGCCAGGCTGACATTCATGAATCTGGAAACCATATCTCTCCTTGTTTTACTTCACCAGCACGCGGTAACTCCACGGTGCCATTTCAACATCAAGCGATCCGCCCACCTCGACCTTCGCGCCGGTGGCGAAGTCGCGGTACGACCCGTGATGCAGCGTCTTGTCGAAGCTCGCCTTGACCGGCTTGTCCGACAGGTTCAGGGCGACGAACACCTTGTCCTTGTCGTTGGCGCGCACGAAGCTCAGGACCTGGGCCGGCGCATTGTTCGGCACCTGCACCATCCGCGCGCCGTATTCGCCGTTCCACAGCGCCGTGTTCTGTTTCTTCAATGCGATCAGCTTCTTGTAGAGCGCCGTGTAGGGCGACGCCTTCCACTCGATCGGGTCGCGCTCGAAGAAGGCCAGGCGCTTGGTGTTGCCCGCTTCCTGGCCGTTGTAGACCAGCGGGATGCCTTCGCTGACGAAACTGAACACGATCGCCGCGTCGACCGCCGGGCCGAAGGCTTCGAACTCGGTGCCGTCCCAGGCGTTCTTGTCGTGGTTCGTCGTGTACAGCATGCGGTAGGCCTGGCGCGGATAGAACTTCGCGTTCCAGGCGTAATACGCGTGCAGGCGGGTGGCGTCCGAACGGCCGCGCGCGATGTCGTGCAGCGCGTCCCACCAGGTCCAGGCATAGCTGGCGTCGAAGGCGTCGCGGTGCATGTCGCGGCTCTCCCACTCGGCCAGCATGAACACCGGCTTGATCGCGCGCAGCTCGCGGCTGGCGTGGTCCCAGAAGTCCTGCGGCACCAGTCCGGCGGCGTCCACGCGATAGCCGTCGATGCCGGCCTCCCGCACCCAGAACTTCATCGCATCCGTCATATAGCGGCGCAGTTCGGGCTTGCCGTAGTCGAGGTCAATGATGTCGTCCCAGTTGAACCAGGGCGTCGGCTGCGGCTTGCCATCGGCGCCCCTGGCGTACCACTCCGGGTGCTGCGTCATCAGCACGTTGTCCCACGAGGTGTGGTTGCCGACCCAGTCGATGATCACGCGCTGGCCCAGCGCATGGGCGCGCTCGACGAAAGCGCGCAGGTCGGCCATCGTGCCCAGCTCGGGATTCACGGCGCGGAAGTCGCGCACCGCGTAGGGACTGCCCAGCGACCCCTTGCGCTTGACTTCGCCGATCGGGTGGATCGGCATCAGCCACAGGATGTCGACGCCCAGCTCCTTCAGGCGCGGCAGCTGGCCGGTCGCGGCCCTGAACGTGCCTTCCGGCGTGAACTGGCGCGTATTGATCTGGTAGATGGTGGCGTTCTTCGTCCAGTCGGCATGCTGGAACTGGACGTACTCCCGCGGCTGATAAGGATCGGCGGCCGGCGCCGCCAGCGCCGCCGGCGCGGCGGCCAGCAGCGCCAGCGTGGCCAGGGCATGGACAAGAACGGGTTTCATGGGCAGTCCGGTCATGGTCAGAACTTGTAGTTGAGACCCGCCGAGTAGGTGCGGCCGAAGGTGACGGTGTTGGTGTACACCGTCGGATCGCTGGTGTACTCGCGGAACGGTTCGTTGGTCAGGTTATGCCCTTGCAGGAACACCGACCAGCCCTGCAGCATGCCGCCCCGGAAATCGTAGGACACCTGGGCGTCGGCAATCGTCTCGCCCTTGATGAAGGTGAACTGCGATTCGCTGCGGTAGTCGAGGATCTGGCCGATGAAGCTGGAGCGGCGGTAGGCCGCCAGCGACACCTGCAGGCCGTGCTTCTCGTAGTACAGGCGCAGGCTGGTCACGTTGCGCGACAGGCCCGGCAGGCCGATCTCGGACACCGCGCCGTTGAACACCGGCGCATTGCTGCCGGTGACGAAGGCGCTGGTCGGCAGGCGCACCGAGGAATCGGTATGCGAATGGTTCACCTGCACGCCGAAGCCATCCAGCGCGTTCACGACCAGGCCGAACGGCAGGTTGGCCGACAGCTCGATGCCGCGCATGATGCCGCCCTCCCCGTTCTGCGGCATGGTCAGGAAGCCGATCGTCGAGCCGGCGTACTGGCCGGTGGTCGGCAGCGGCGTGCTGGCGCTGGTGTACTGGGCGAAGTCGAACATCTGCGGCGCATTGATCACGTAGTTGTCGAGCTTCTTGTAGAACAGCGCGGCGCTGACATAGCCCTTCTTGCCGAAGTATTTTTCGTACGACAGGTCGAGCGCGCGCGCTTCATAGGGCTTGAGTTCCGGATTGCCGGCGAAGCCGGTCAGCGCCGGGTCCTCGGCGGTGGCGCTCTGCAGGCCGAAGTTCATGCTGGCCTTCAGGTTGTCCAGGTTGGCGCGCGAGACCTGCTTGCCGGCGCCCAGGCGCAGCAGCTGGTCGTTGCCCAGGTCGAAGGTCAGGTTCAGGCTGGGCAAGACCTCCGTGTAGTCGACGCCGCCGGTCTTGACGACCGCCGGGCAGGTGTCGGTGGTGATGCCGGTGCAGTTGGCCAGGTCGACCTGGTTGCCGCTGGCGCGCTGGCGGGTGTCGACCACCTGCACGCCGATATTGCCGCTGTACGGCAGCGACATCAGGGTGCCGTCGAGTTCGCCCATCAGGTAGGCGGTGGTGACCTTCTCGCCCACCGTCCAGTCGCGCGCCAGCACGGTGGCGTCGACCCAGCGGTTCAGTTCATACAGCGAGCCCAGGCTGCCGGTCGGATCGAACGAGGCGACCGGGATGCCGGTCGGGCCGGCGACTTCAAGGCCGCTGCCCGGCATCGGGATGCTGGCATAGCCGTCGCCGCCACGCACCGACAGGCGGCCCTCTTCGCCCAGGCGCGACTTGTCGCGCTTGGTGTAGTTGACGCCGAAGCGCACCGCGGCCAGCGGGCCCCAGTCGGTGTCGCGCTCGGCCGACAGGCGCACCGCCTGCACCTTGTCGTCGATGGTCGGCAGCGCCAGGTAGCCGGCCTGCGGCGACAGCGGGCCGCCGCCCCAGCCGGCGACGTCGGTCAGCACGGCCACGTTGCGGTCGGCGTAGTTCAGGCTCGGGCTGTAGCGCACGTCGGCGAAGTTGTTGCCGTTGAAGCCGCTGTAGCTGATCGCGCCGAGCTGGCTCTCGGGCGTGTTGCCCGGCTGGCCGGCCATGGTCTCGAAATTGCTGATGCGCTTGGTGCCCTTCGAGTACGACAGGTCGTTCACGATGCGCCACTCGCCCACCTTGAGCTCGTTGTTCACGCCGAGCGACAGCAGGCGGTCCTTGTTCGAGAACAGGTGATTGCGCACGTCGCCCTTGTAGTTGCTGAAGGTGCCGGCGGTGACGATGCCGTTCTCGATGGTGGCGTCGGTGAGCACCGCGTTCGGATCGTAGATGCCGGTGCCGCCGACGATCGCGCCTTCGAGGCCGGTCTTCTTGGTCGCCTCTTCGCCGCGCGAGTAGAACGCGTCGAAGGTCGAGCGGAATTTGTCGTTGGGCCGGAACTGCAGGGTGACCGAGGCGCCGTCGCGCTCGGCCTTGCGGCGCGAGGTCTCGGCCATGAAGCCGTTGATCGCCTTGACGGTCTGGCCGTTGTAGTCGATGTCGGCGGTGTTGGCGCCCCAGCTGTCGAATTTGAGTTCGCCGCCGTTGTCCTGCTTGAACGAGGTGAGGCCGACCGACAGGCCCAGCTTGCGGCCGAAGTACTGGTCGACGTAGGTCAGCGTCTTGCGGTGGCCCGAGCCGAGGTCGGAACCGGAACCGAAGCCGATGCGCTCCTTGCGCGCATTGGCGGCGAACATGCGCTTGCCGAAATCGAGCGGGCGCAGGGTGCGCAGGTCGATGGTCGAGGCCAGGCCCTGGCCGATCAGGCTGGCGTCCGGCGTCTTGTACACCAGCACGCTGCCGGTCAGCTCGGACGGGAACAGGTCGAATTCGGGGCTGCGCGCATCGCTGGTGGAGGCCTGCTCGCGGCCGTTGAGCAGGGAGCCGTTGAAGGTCGGCGACATGCCGCGCACGCTGACCTCGGTCGCCTTGCCGTTGATCTTGCTGCGCTGGGTGGTCACGCCCGACAGGCGCGAGATCGACTGGGCGACGGTGGTGTCGGGCAGCTTGCCGATGTCTTCGGCGGACACGGCTTCGACAATCGACGTCGCGTTGCGCTTGATCTCGATGGCCGCCTCGATGCCGCGCCGGATGCCGGACACGTTGACGGTGGCGATCGGCGCCTCGCCCGAGACGGTCGCCGCGGGCCGGACCGCGTCCTCGGCGTCCTGGGCGCCGGCTTCCTGCGCGTGCAGGGGCGCCGCCATGGTCATCAACAGCGCACAGGCGCCTGCAACCGGATGCAACTGGAAAAGCTGGCGCCGCGCGCCATCCCGACGTGTCGTCATGTCTGTCTCCTGATTATATTTATTCCAACTTGGTGTTGGTTGGATGCGATGGTCCAATATCACGCGGGCGGGGTCAACGCATGCGCTGAAGCGAATCTGAAGATTCACCAAAGCCCTGTCGCTACGCCGCGCTGGTAAACTCGCGCCATGAAAATTCTCATGATCGAAGACGATCTCGCCATCGGCCAGGCGCTGTTGTCGGTATTCCAGGACGAGGGCCACACGGCGGTGTGGCTGCGCCTCGCGGCCGACGCCGGGGCGCGCATCCGCGACGAGGCCTTTGACGCGGTGGTGCTCGACCTCGGCCTGCCCGACGGCGACGGCAACGACCTGCTGCGCGCGTTGCGCGCCGACGGCGTGCGCCTGCCGGTATTGATCATCAGCGCGCGCGACAGCCTGCAAGACCGCCTGAAGGGCTTCGACCTGGGCGCCGACGACTACCTGATCAAGCCGTTCGAGATCCCCGAGCTCTTGGTGCGCCTGCGCGCCATCGTGCGCCGCAGCCACGGCACGCTGGAAGAGAACCTGTGGACATCGGGCGACATCGTGCTCGACGAAAACCGCATGGCGGTGACGCGCGGCGGCCAGCCGGTCACCCTGTCGAAGACCGAGTTCGCGCTGCTGCTGACGCTCATGAAGCAGGCCAACCGGGTATTGACGCGGGTCGAGCTGGAGCGGCGCGCGCTGCCCGCCGGCGAGGGCCAGAGCCAGACCCTGGACGTGCACATCTTCAACCTGCGCAAGAAGATCGGCGAAGGCGTGATCCGCACCGTGCGCGGCGTCGGCTACATGGTGCAGCAGGATGCTTAGGCGGCTGGCGAACCGGCCGTCGTCGCTGTTCCAGCGCCTGATGTTCAGCTTCACGGGCGTGATCATCGGCGTGGCCATCATCGGACTGGTGTGGGTATTCCTCGAGGCCAAGGCCACCCAGCGCAGCCGCACCTTCAGCGAGAACAAGGCTCACACCGCCAATATCCAGGCCCACCTGTCGGACGTCGGCCCGGATGTGGCGCGCATGCTGCCGGTATTGGCGGAGATCGAGGCGAACCGCGTGCGCATGTTCCAGGAACTGGATTACCACTCGCACGTGCGGGTGCGCGTCTGGCTGCACGGCCGCCTGATCTACAACTCGGCGCCGCAGTGGCCCGACCGGCTGCCCGAAGTCGCCACCCGCGACGCCTATTCCTGGGTGCGCTGGGAAGCGCACGACAAGGCCCAGGACATCCTGGTCGAGCGCAGCCACGAAGTCGACGACGAATGGATGTTCTCGATCGGCGGCGTCGGCTTCCTGCTGTCCTCGACCATCTTCAGCCTGCCGCTCCTCCTGATTCCCGCCTGGCTGATCGTCGGCATTGGCCTGCGTCCGCTGCGTTCGATCGCGTCAAGCATCGCCCAGCGTTCGGACGGCGACCTGACGCCCCTGCCCGATTCCATCTACCGCGAACTGTCGCCGCTGGTGGACGCGATCAACGGCCTGATGGCGCGCCTGTCGCAGCGCATCGAGCACGAACACGAGTTCCTGACCGACGCCGCCCACGAGCTCAAGACGCCGCTGGCGGCGATCCAGATCAATGCCCACGTGCTGCTCAGCCGCGCCGGCAGCGAGATGGCCGAGCGCTGCGCCGAACCGGCGGCCGGCCTGCGAAGCGGCGTGGCGCGCGCCACCCACACCGTGCACCAGCTGCTGGCCCTCGAGCGGGCGCGCGCCGAGCCGCAGGTCGACCATCCCTGCCCGCAGACCGACGTCGCCGAGTTCGTGCGCGACCGGGTGGCGGCGGCGGCCCACCTCGCGGTGCAGCGCAATATCGAGATCGAGTTCCACGCCGATGGCGACGGCAGCGTGCCGCTGCACCTGGAAAGCATGGCGTCGGCCGTCGATAACCTGATCAGCAACGCGATCAAGTATTCGCCGCAGGACAGCCGCATCGCGGTACGCCTCCACCGCATCGGCCACATCTATCGGCTGGCGATCGCCGACCAGGGGCCGGGCATCGCCCCCGACCTGCGCGACAAGGTGTTCGAACGCTTCTACCGGGTGCCGGGACAGGAGCAATCGGGCAGCGGCCTGGGACTGGCGATCGCCGAACGCGGCGCCGCGCGCAATGGCGGCATCATCGTGCTGTCGGACGGCGACGGCGGCCGCGGGTTGACGGCGACCATCGAGTTCGCGGGCGCCGCCGCCTGAGTCACTCCCCGAGGAACGGCAGCACGCGCCCTAGCAGCAGCTCGGGCGCTTCTTCCGCGATGTAGTGACCGCAGGGCAGCGCCCCGCCCTGCACGTCGTCCGCCACGCGTTTCCACTCCGCGATCGGCTCGAAACAGCGCCCCACCACGCCCTGCTCTCCCCACAATGCCAGCAGCGGCATCGTGAGCTTGCGGCCGGCGGATCGATCAAACCGGTCGTGTTCGAGGTCGATCGTGGCGGCGGCCCGGTAATCCTCGCAGATGCCGTGCGCCGCGCCCGGCAGCGCCAGGCAGCGCTGGTATTCGCGCAGCGCGCGCGGATCGAACGGCGCCAGGCCGGCGCTGCGCTTGCCCATCACGTCGCGCACGTAGGCGGCCGGGTCGGCCTCGATCAGGCGCTCGGGCATGGGCGCCGGCTGGATCAGGAAGAACCAGTGCCAGTAGGCGCGCGCGAACGCTTCCGAGGTCTGTTCGTACATCGCCAGGGTCGGCGCGATATCCAGCAACGCCATCCGCTCGACTGCCTGTGGATGGTCCAGCGCCAGCCGGTGCGCCACGCGCGCGCCGCGATCGTGGGCCAGCACACTGAAGGTCTCGAAGCCCAGAGAACGCATGACGGCCAGCGCATCGAGCGCCATCGTGCGCTTGCTGTAGTTGGCGTGATCAAGCGCCCCTTGCGGCTTGCTCGAGTCGCCATAGCCGCGCAGGTCGCAGGCGACCACCGTGAAACGCTCGGCAAGCTGGGGCGCGACCTTGTGCCAGATCGCGTGGGTTTGCGGGTGGCCGTGCAGGAGCAGCAAGGGCGGGCCCTCGCCGCCGACGATGCCATTGATGGTGACCAGTGGGTCGACTTCGACCCGCAAGGCGCGGAAATCCGGGAACAGTGCTGTCATCTTGCCTCTGCCAGTGTGAAGATTCGTGGGCTACCACCAGGACTATACGTCACTCCGGCAACAACTCGACATTCTCGATCTCGCCGGCCTTGTTGAGCGAGAACTTCATCGTGACGTCGTCATGCGCGAAACGCGCGCGGTAGACATACAGGCGCTTGCCGTTCTTCTCGCCGCGTTCCATCGGCTGTACCTCGGACAGCTTGCCGAAGTCCCGCATGTCCGCCCGCACCCAGCCCATGAACTGGGGCGAGAAGAATTCCCTGGCCGATGCCGACAGCCCGGGTGGCTGCTCGCCGCGCTCGAAATATGCCAGGATCTCTTTCGCGCGCGCGGTGGCTGCAGGCTCGGTGTCGGCGATCGGATGCTGCACCAGGGCCGGCAAGACCATGCGGGCGACCTGGTTGCCGATTTTTTCCACCGGCGCCGAGGTCGAATTGGCCAGCACGATCACGGCCAGCCGGTCGTCGACGAAGCGGTGGATCACGCTGCGAAAGCCCTGCCAGCGGCCGTTGTGCCAGACGCGCCGGTGGCCGTTGACCGGTTCCAGGCTCCAGCCGAAGCCATATGGCTGGGTGTTCCCGTTCTTGAGGGTGACCGGCGTCCAGCTGGCCTGGCGGATGCGCGCGGTCAAAGGCTTGTCGCCATACAGCGCCAGGTCCCACAGGGCCAGGTCGTGCGCCGTCACGTACAGGCTGCCGTCGGCGGTGGCGTTCATCGTCGGCGATACCCATTCCTGGTTCTTGACCTGCCCGTCCACCAGCTCGTAGCCGGCCGCACGATGCGGCACGATATCGCGCTCGCTGATCACGCGCGCCGACATGCCCAGCGGTGCGAAGATCCGCTCGCGCAGCTGGTCACCATAGAACTTGCCGCCGACCTTCGTGCACAGGTAACCGAGCAGCTGGTAGCCGACGTTGCTGTATGCCCAGTCTTCACCCGGCTGGAAATCCAGCGGCAGCGCACCGGCGATCGCGATCATTTCGTCGTCCGTGTAATCCTTGCGCAAGTCGATTCTGTTGCCCGGGTCGGCCAGGCCCGAGGTATGCGTCAGCAGGTGGCGCACGGTGACGTCCTTCCAGGCCGGCGGCGTGTTCGGCAAGTGGCGCGCGACCGGGTCGTCGAGCCCGAGCTTGCCATCCTCGACCAGCAGCATGACCAGCGCGGCCGTGAACTGCTTGCCGATCGACGCGGCCTGGAACAACGTCGCTGGCTTGACCGGCACCTGGTGTTCGAGGTTCGCCAGGCCATATGCCTGCTCGCGGACGATCTTCCCATCACGCACGATCGCCAGGCTCAGGCCAGGCGTCTGGCTGCGCTGCATTTCCGCCTTGATGAAGTCATCGATGGGATCGGCGCGGCCCCATGAAGAGGCAAGCAAGAGCAAAACGGCAAGCAATGTCCACAAACGCATAGGGTATCCTCGGTCAATTGAATGGAGTAGATTACTTCCCAACAGTAGCATTTAAAATTGCCATGCAATAGCAACATTCTTACATGAAGATAAATTCATGCGCACCGCATGAGCTTTGCTTATGCATTGCACATGTTCTTACATAAACCTGACATTTCGATAATTGTTGTAAAGATGCACGGCGGCGGTTTTAACGAATTGACACCATGAATGGTGCTGCGCAGTATGGACCAGAGGCAACCGCCTCGCCCTTTCCCAGGACCACCGCCGTAGAACAAAAAAAGGAATCAGCACCATGCAGAAAGCCAGGACGGAAAAAACAGCACTCGCTCTCGCCATCGCCGCGCTGTGCGCGGGCGCCGCCCATGCCCAGGAGGCCGCACCACAGGCCGAGACGGCCAGCAATGCCGCCACGGTCGTGGTCACCGGCACCCGCGTTGCCAACCGCACCGCGCTCGACACCGCCGCGCCGGTCGACATCATCTCGTCCGACACCCTCAAGAACGCCGGCAGCACCGAGATGAACCAGGCGCTGTCGATGGCCCTGCCCTCGCTGAACTTTCCGCGGCCCTCGCTGACCGACGGCACCGACACCATCCGCCCCGCCACCCTGCGCGGCATGGCGCCGGACCAGACCCTGGTGCTGGTCAACTCCAAGCGCCGCCACGCCTCGTCGCTGGTCAACGTCAACGGTTCGATCGGCCGCGGTTCGGCGGCGGTCGACCTCAACACGATCCCGACCGCGATCGTGAAATCGGTCGAGGTGCTGCGCGACGGCGCCGCGGCGCAATATGGCTCGGACGCGATCTCGGGCGTGGTCAATATGCGCCTGCGCACCGACCGCGATGGCGGCGAAGCGAGCGTCACCTATGGCGCGCGCAAGTCCGAATACGATTTGTGGAACGATGTGGCGCCCGCCGGCGGCACCTGGAGCGGTCCGGATTCGCGCAAGCGCACCGACGGCCAGACCGCCACCGTCAGCCTGTGGAAGGGCCTGGCCCTGGGCGAATCCGGCTTCCTGACCGTGGCCGCCGAATACCGCGACCAGAACCGCACCGAGCGTGGCGGCTACGACATGCGCCAGCAGTACCCGCGCGTGAATGGCGCCTTCGATCCGCGCGAGAACACGATCGACCGCTTCAACGCCTGGACCGGCGAACCGGACCTCGACCAGGCCACCTTGTTCGCCAACGCCGGCAACAACCTGGGCGGCGGCGTCAAGGTCTATGGCTGGGCGAGCTACCAGGACCGCGACGCCACCTCGTCCGGCTACTTCCGCCCGCCGCAGGATGCCCGCAACATCCTGTCGATCTATCCGGACGGCTTCCTGCCGCTGATCTCCCCCACCGTCAAGGACTTCTCGATGACGGGCGGCGTGACCTGGCAAGCCGGCCAGTGGGACATGGACGCCTCGCTCGGCTACGGCAAGAACAAGATGGAGTACACGATCGAGAACACCCTGAACCGCTCGCTGGGACCGACCAGCAAGACCGAGTTCTACGCCGGCGGTTATTCGTACGACCAGGCCGTGTTCAACCTGACCGGCGTGCGCAGCATCGAGCTGGCATCGCTGTCCTCGCCGCTGAACGTGGCGGTGGGCGTCGAGGCGCGCCGCGAAGGCTATGAGCTGTTCGCCGGCGAAGAGCAGTCGTGGAGCTATGGCGGCGAGGTGCTGCCCAACGGGACGCCGGCCGCGCCGGGCGCCCAGGTGTTCCCGGGCTTCCGCCCGGCCAACGAGGTCGACGCCCACCGCAACGCGGTTGGCGCCTTCATCGACCTCGAAGCGAACGTCACGCCCGAGCTCCTTGCATCGGCCGCGGTGCGCGCCGAAAAATACTCGGACTTCGGCAACAGCGTGGCCGGCAAGCTGGCGCTGCGCTACGATTTCAACAAGGCGTTCGCGCTGCGCGGCGCGATCCAGAACGGCTTCCGCGCGCCGTCGCCGCAGCAGCAGCACTTCACCGCGACGTCCACCAACTTCATCAACGGCATCCCCTACGAGATCACGACCTTCAAGCCGTCCGATCCGGTGGCGGTGGCCCTCGGCGCCAAGCCGCTCGACGCCGAGGAATCGGTCAACGCCTCGCTCGGCGCCGTGCTGCGCCTGGGCGGCGTGAGCGTGACGGTCGACGCCTACCGCATCGACATCGACGACCGCATCATCCTGTCCGAGAACCTCACGCAGGCCAATGTGCGCGACTACATCGCCAGCCAGGGCTTCATCGGCGTGGGCGGCGGGCGCTTCTTCATCAACGGCGTCGACACCACGACCAAGGGTGTGGACGTGGTGGTCAACTGGGCGCACAACGCCGGCGCGGCGGGCCGCTTCGACTTTACGCTGGCCGGCAACTTCACCGACACCGAGGTGACCAAGGTGCCGGTGACCGAGCAGCTGTCGAGCCTGAGCCCATCGCCAGTCCTGTTCGACCGCGTCAACGTGCTCTCGCTCGAGAAGGGCCAGCCGAAGAACAAGATCAGCGCCAACGTCGCTTGGCGCCTCGGCCCATGGGGCGCGACCCTGCGCGCCACGCGCTATGGCGAGGTGCTGTCGCCGGGCACCACGGCGGCCTTCGACTTCGAGCTGGGGGCCAAGACCGTGGTCGACCTGGAGGGACGCTACGCCGTCACGCCCAAGCTGACCCTGGCCCTGGGCGCGGACAACGTCTTCGACCAGTACCCGGAAACGCTGCCGCCGGCGCTCAACACCACGGGCAATACGCCGTTCTCGACCTATGCGCCGTTCGGGCGTTCGGGACGCTATATCTACGGGCGCGCGACCTACGCGTTCTGACCCTGGCACGGCATGGGCGGCAGCCGCTCGCGGCAGCGCCGCCCATGCGTGTCGGATCGCGCCGCCCACCAGCGCCCGACAGCACGCCGTTTCAATCGAACGGCCCGAAACCGGCAGAGCTGGTATGCTATTTCCTTGAGACAATTTCTATTGTCTAAATACAATCCCCTCCTCTCAAGCGAAATTATCATGCTGGCTCACGACGATGTCGCGCAGTGGCGCGCACGTGTTTTCACGTCATTGATGTCCGTCGTCCTGGTGCTGGCCCTGATCGCGGCAGTGCCCAGCGCGGCGCTGGCGGTCTACCGCGACATCCCGGCGGTAGCCCTGATGGACACCGCCGCACTGGCGTGGATCCTGGCGATCTGGCGCATGGACCATCTGGCCTACCGGACCCGCGTCCTGAACTTCCTGGCCATGCTGTACGGCGTAGGCATCGGTTCGATGCTGGCGGCCGGTGCGATCGGCCTGTTCTACCTGCTGGCGGCGCCCGCGCTGGCCGCCGTCCTGCTGGGTACGCGGCAGGCGATCGCCGCGCTCGCGCTCAGCGCCGCCACGCTCATGGTGCTCGGCCTGACCGGACAGACCGACATCCCGGTCGGCCACTATGCGCACGATTCGCTGCCCAGCGTGCTGATCCTGACCCTGAACTTCACCTGCGTGGGCGGCCTGATCACCCTGAGCTGCGGCACCCTGCTCAAGGGCCTGGCCGGCTCGCTGAAGGATGTGCGCACCTCCGCCGCCTCGCTGGAAGAAGGGCAAAGCCTGCTGCGCGCGATGAACGGCGAACTGCGGCTGACTTCCGCCGCGCTGGCCGGCCTCAACGAGATGGTATTGATCGTCAAGGTGGACGAGCGCCCCGGCGCCATCCAGCCCGTCATCTTCGCCAACCGCGCCTTCGAGCGCCGCAGCGGCTACCGCGCCGACGAGATCGTCGGGCGCAGCATGCGCATGCTGCACGGCCCCGACACCGATCCGGCGGTGGTGGCGCGCATCGTCGAGGCCATGGGCAAGCGCGAGCCGGTATCGGCCGAGCTGGTGAACTATTCGAAGACGGGCGAGCCGTGCTGGGTCGAAATCGAGATGGTGCCGTTCGCCGGCGAAGGCGGGCCGATCACGCACCTGGTGGTGGTGGGACGCGACATCACCGAGCGCCGCCGCTCGGCCGACGCGATCGAGCAGCTGGCCTTCTTCGACGTGCTCACCGGCCTGCCGAACCGGCGCCTGCTGATGGAGCGCCTGCACGCGCTGGTGGAGGGGGCGCACGCGGGCCGCGGCCTCGGCGCGGTGCTGTACATCGACCTCGATAATTTCAAGAGCGTGAACGATGCGCGCGGCCATGCCACCGGCGACGCCCTGCTCAAGCACGTCGCCGCCCACCTGGTCGACGCGGTGCGCGAAGGAGACACCGTGGCCCGCCTCGGCGGCGATGAATTCGTCATCCTGGCCGCGAATCTCGGCAGCGACGGCGCGTCCGCCACCGCCGCCGCCCAGGATCTGGCGCAAAAGGTCGGCAAGGCGCTGCGCCGTCCGGCCATGATCGACAACCAGGTCTACCATTCATCGGGCAGCATCGGCGTCGCACTGCCGCTGCGCCAGGGTCAGACCACGCACGACCTGCTGCGCGAAGCCGATACCGCGATGTACCACGCCAAGGCGGCGGGTCGCAACGGCGTCGCGCTGTTCGAGACCACGATGCTGGCGGCGGCCGAGAACATGCTGACGCTCGAGCGCGACCTGGCCGATGCGCTGGCGCGCAACGAACTGGCGCTGCACCTGCAGCTGCAGGTCGACCCCGCCGGCGCGCCGGTCGGCGCCGAGGTGCTGCTGCGCTGGCGCCGCGCGGACGGCGTGCTGGTGCCGCCCGATGTCTTCATCCCGGTCGCCGAAGAAACCGGCCTGATCGTGCCGCTCGGCGCCTGGGTCCTGCGCCACGCCTGCCTGGCATGGCGCGAGCTGGAACGCGCCGGCCATGCGCTGCCGCTGTCGATCAACGTCAGTCCGCGCCAGTTCCGCCAGCCCGATTTCGTCGCCATGGTGCGCGCGGTGGTCCAGGAGACGGGCGTGCCGCCGCGGCAGCTGATCTTCGAAGTGACCGAAGGCCTGCTGGTGGATGACATCGACGACACGGTAAGCCGCATGCAGGAACTGGCGCAATTGGGAATCCGCTTCTCGATCGACGACTTCGGCACCGGCTATTCGAACCTGGCCTACCTGCGCAAGATGCCGCTGTACGAACTCAAGATCGACAAGGGCTTTATCCGCGACATGCCCGACGACAGCAACGGCACGGCCCTCGTGCAATCGATCCTGGCGATGGCGGGCCAGCTCGGCCTGCGGGTCGTGGCCGAAGGCATCGAGACCTCGGCGCAGGCGCGCTTCCTGGCCGAACACGGGCAGCCGTGCATGCAGGGCTACCTGTTCTGCCGTCCGATGCCGCTGCAGGACCTGATCGAACGCCTCGCAAGCGCCGAGGTGGGAGCCGCAGACTCCCTGGCCTAGCTGTCGAGCACCTCGCCCAGCCTGCGCGCGAGGAAGTCCACCAGCGCCGCCACCCGCGGCGCCAGCGCGCCCTGCTTGTAGAACACCGCCCATACGGGCTGGGTCCACGGCAGGGTGTGCTCTTCGAGCACCGGCACCAGGCGCCCCGCCGCCAGGTCCGAGCGCACCAGGAATTCTCCCACCGACGCGATGCCTGCCCCGTGCAGGGCCAGGTGGCGCACCGTCTCGCCACTCGAGGCCAGCACCTGCGGCGTGACGGTATAGCCCTCGCCGCCGGCATGCAGCAGCGGCCAGGTGTTGAGCGAGGCCGGCGCCGTGAAGCCCACGCTGCGGTGCTGCGCCAGCTCGCCTGGCTCGCGCGGCACGCCGTACTTGTCGATATAGGCTGGCGCCGCCACCACGCGCAGCCTGCCGCTGCCCAGGCGCCGCGCATTGAGCGTCGAATCGGGCAGCGCGCCGATGCGGATCGCCAGGTCGGCCCGCTCCTCGATCAGGTCGACATAGGTTTCGCCGCTGGTCAGTTCCAGCTGGACCAGCGGATACGCCTCCAGGAAATCGGGCAGCAGGGGCGCCAGCAGGTGGTCCAGGGCCGGGGTCGAGGCATTGACCCGCACCAGGCCCGAAGGCTGCGACCGGCGCGCCTGCGCCTCGGCCTCGGTATTGGCCAGGTCCTGCAGGATGGCGCGGGCGCGCTCGAGCAGCCAGGCGCCTTCTTCGGTCAGTTGCAGGCGCCGCGTCGTGCGGTGCATCAGCGTCATGCCAAGGCCATCCTCGAGCCGCGAGATGGTGCGCGAGACTCCCGATGGCGTCTGCCCCAGGCGTTCGGCGGCGGCCGAGAACGAGCCGGAATCTATGACGGCGACAAATACAATCAACGCGTCGACATCGATCATTATTGACTCCGAGTCAAAAGTCCATTGTACAGCGGCCTATTTTTCCTTGCACCCTGGCACGGCACACTGCATGCCTGGCTCCAGCCACGTCAACAACAAGGAGAATCACATGCCACTCGCACTCTGGGCGCTCACCTTGAGCGCCTTCGCCATCGGGACGACCGAATTCGTGATCGTCGGTCTGATCCCCACCATCGCCGCCAGCCTGGGCGTCTCGGTGCCCTCGGCCGGCCTCTTGGTCAGCCTGTACGCACTGGGCGTCGCCATCGGCGCGCCGGTGCTCACCGCCCTCACCGGCAAGCTGCCGCGCAAGCACCTGCTGCTCGGCCTCATGGTCCTGTTCACGCTCGGTAACCTGGTGGCCTGGATGGCGCCGAACTACGAAGCGCTGATGGCCGCGCGCGTGCTCACGGGCCTGGCGCACGGCGTGTTCTTCTCGATCGGTTCGACCATCGCCACCAGCCTGGTGCCGAAAGAGAAGGCCGCCAGCGCCATCGCGCTGATGTTCACGGGCCTCACCGTGGCGCTGGTCACCGGCGTGCCGCTCGGGACCTTCATCGGCCAGCACTTCGGCTGGCAAGCCACCTTCCTCGCCGTGTCGCTGCTGGGCGTGATCGCCGTCATCGGCAGCGCGATCCTGGTGCCGTCGACTATCGCGGGCAGCCAACCATCGAGCCTGCTGACCCAGCTCGCGGTGCTCAAGAAACCGCGCCTGCTGCTGGTGTACGCCATGACCACGCTCGGCTACGGCGGCAGCTTCATCGCCTTTACTTACCTGGCGCCGGTGCTGCAGGAAGTCTCGGGCTTCGCGGCGTCGACCGTCAGCCTGGTGATGCTGGTGTATGGCGTCTCGGTCGCGGCCGGGAATATCTGGGGCGGCAAGCTGGCCGACCGCCATGGCCCGGTGCCGGCGCTGCAGATCGTGTTCGCCCTGCTGGCCGTGGTGCTGCTGGCACTGACCTTCACCGCGCCGAGCAAACCGCTCGTGCTGATCACGGTGCTGGCCTGGGGCGCGGTCGCCTTCGGCAACGTGCCCGGCCTGCAAGTCTATGTGGTGCAGCGCGCCGAGCGTGACGCGCCGCAGGCGGTGGACGTCGCCTCGGGCCTGAACATCGCCGCATTCAACGTCGGCATCGCGCTGGGCGCCTGGGGCGGCGGCCTGATCGTCGCCCACCTCGGCCTGATGGCCACGCCGTGGATCGGCGCCCTGGTCGTCGTCGGCGCCCTGCTGCTCACGACCCTGGCCGGCTGGCTCGACCGGCGCGAAGGCGTGCCGGCCAAGGCGGCCGTGCGCAGCGCCGCCGCCACCCATTAACTCATTTCGAAGGACACATCATGAAGATGCCACAACTGGGTCTCGGGACCTTCCGCCTGCAAGGGCAAGCCGCGATCGACTCGGTCACAACAGGCCTGGAACTGGGCTACCGCCACATCGACACCGCCCAGATCTATGGCAATGAGACGGAGGTCGGCCAAGCGTTGCGCGAATCCGGCGTGGCGCGCCGCGAGGTTTATCTCACCACCAAGATCTGGACCGAGCACCTGGCGGCCGACAAGCTGGCCGCCAGCCTGAAGGACAGCCTGCGCAAGCTGGGCGTCGAGCAGGTCGACCTGACCCTGATCCACTGGCCCTCGCCCGGCGCCGCCGTCCCGGTGGCCGAGTCGATGCAGGCCCTGCTGGCGGCGCGCGACGCCGGCCTCACGGGCGCGATCGGCATCTCGAACTTCCCGGTGGCGCTGATGCGCGAGGCGATAGCCGCCGTCGGCGCGGAGAATATCGCCACCAACCAGGTCGAGCTGCACCCCTATCTGCAGAACCGCGGCGTGGCCGACTTCGCGCGCGCGGCCGGCATCCACGTCACCGCCTACATGCCGCTGGCCTATGGCAAGGTGATGAGCGACCCGGTGGTCAAGGAGATCGCGCGCCGCCACGGGGCCACGCCGGCCCAGGTGACGCTGGCCTGGCTGCTGGCCAAGGGCTACGCCGTGATCCCGTCGTCGACCAAACGCGAGAACCTGGCCGGCAACCTGCGGGCGACTGAACTCGTGCTGGGCCGGGAGGACAGCGCCGCCATCGATGCGCTCGACGATGGCGCTCGCCTGGTCAGCCCGGATTTCGCGCCGGCCTGGGATTGATTAGAGCCTATCCCGGTAGGTGTGGGGAAGCTCATGGCGACATGCGCGTAGGCGATGCATGGCTGGCGTGGGCAAGGCGCGAGGAGGCCGCATGGCAAGCCATGCAACGACGAGCAACGCAGCCCACGTCTGCCAGGCGCGCCAGGAGCGACTCACACCTACCGGGGTAGGCTCGTTACTGATCCAGTTCCGGATAGCGGCGGAAGATGCCTTCCTGGTTGAACGGGATGCGCCGTTCGGACGCCAGGTAGGCGGCGATGTTGGGCCGCGCGGCCACCCGGTCGCGCAGGCTTGCCAGCACCGGATGCTCCTGCTCGATCTTCTTCATCGCGTTCGGGAAGGCATAGCGCAGGCCTTCGATCACCTGGAACAGCGACAGGTCGGCGTACGTCACCTTGTCGCCCGTGAGGTAGTCGCGCGGCTCGGGGTTGGACAGCAGGCGCGCGAAATAGGCCATGAACTTGGGGATGCGCGACTCGACGAAATCGGCCGAGCGGCGCAGCGCCTCGGGCTTCTGGTCTTCGTAGTACAGCGCGGACGCGATCGGGTGATGGGTGTCGTGCGCCTCGGTCACCAGGTCGGCGATGGTCAGCTGCAGCTGGTGCACCCACAGGCGGCCCGGGTCGGTGCGCGGCGCCAGGCCGTGCTGCTCGCCCAGGTAGAGCAGGATGTTGGCCACCTGGCCGATGACCAGCTCGCCGGCCTTCAGGAAGGGCGGCGCGAAGGCCGGATATTCCTCGACGTCGAGCGCCGCCATCAACAGGTCGACCCCGCCTTCGCGGCGCGCCACGTCGACGTAGTCGGCGCCCGCTTCTTCCAGCGCCAGGCGGACGAATTCGCCGCGGCCCTGGATGCTCGGCCAATAGAATAGCTTGTACGGTTCCACCATGATAAATTTCTCCGATGTCTTCAGGTCGGCCCATGGTATCCGCAGTAGACCGTACACGATGCACGGCATGGTCGATACTGCTGAGGGCGTCGTAAGTAGCGGCAATTGATCGGACTGCTAGCGTCACGACACGGAACCACCAAGAGAAATAGTTGCTCGGAATGCAAATTTGGTTCTTTGAAGAGACTGTCGAGCCTCGTACAATCGACGCTCCATAACTCATCAGGAGGTCTCTCGGTTGATCTCAAAGAATCCCAAGCAGCAAACGCCGAACGCATCGCCGAACAGTTCCTGCTGGTTCGCAAGCAGCTTGAACATAGAGTGGAAGAGGCCGATCTGAATGGCATTGCCGCGACGTTGACGGCGGCCCTGTGGTCGAGCGATGAAGGGGCGAAGGCTAATGGTCTGACAAAGGGTAAGCTTATCTACCTTGCCCCACCTCGCGGTTGATTGCTCGTACTTGAAGGGCAGTTACCAATATCAGCGGTGACGGCCCCGAAACATCAACACCAATGCGGTGAGAATGCCCGAGCCGAAAAACGCGTAGAAGATGATGCCAAATGCCTTTTCAACGTTCATTCCGGGGTCAAGGAAGAGTATTGAGATATAGACAATTGCCACCGCTAAGAGTGCGACGCCAAATGAAATTAGCATGGTTCTCATGCGAATGGCTCCGCAATAGGGCAATTGAAATACTGTCCGGCTTTACTGCCGCCTGCCCGTACAACTTCTTCCGCAAAGGACGTGCAGTTATGCGCCACGCGTACAGGACGTTATTGCATTCGATCCAGTTGCGGTGCCGCTCGTCTTCGGATTCCCCATTGATGCCTCCACTATAAGGATTCAACGGTGATTCTTGCCCGAACAAGAACAATGTTGGCAGGTGTCAAAAAATACGCGAGGAAGCTCAACAAGACGATTGCTTATGAGCCGGTAATATAGATTGACGGTTGCACCATGATAAATTTCTCTCGTGTCTGTAAGCGGGCCATGGTAGCTCTAGCGGCCTGCGCACGCTGCACGGGACACTGTTAAAGCTCTCTACCGAGGTCATATCAGCGGTGGCGATCCCTTAGCGTCAATAGCAGTGCAGTGAGGACTACCGAGCCGAGAAACGAGCCAACGATCAGGCTATAAGCTGTGTCGAGATTCATCCTCGGAGCAAAAATGATGATCGAAGCCCAGACAAGTACAGCTATCAACAAGGCGCTTAGGAGTGAAATGAATGCGGTTCTCATGCGAATGGCTCCGCAATAGGACAGTTGAACATCTGATAGGCGTTGCTACCGCCTGCCCGCACCACGTCTTCCACAAAGGAAGTGCAGTTGTTCACTATCCCGCCCCAGAACCAAGGCTTATCGATGAGTTCATGCAGCTTGTCACGCGCACCCTTAGGGTTGGGCAGTTTGATATCCCAGCGGCGAATCTCACGCTTGTTGTTCTCCTTTAAGTACCGCATGTAATTACTTTCAGGGATGAACTTGGGCAAATTGTATGGGCCAGCGATATGGACATACCAACTCCAACTTTCACCAACATGGAGAAGAGTATGGCCGCATTTGTTGAGCTTATGACCCGAAACGATGACAGCACATACGTGCCGCCAGTCAGATAGTTCAAGCGGGCTGATAAACATTGATGCGCCCTCGTAGGGGGTGGACATATCGCCTCCCGTTAGCACACTTTATGGGCTGAACAGTCCCAGCTACCGCTAGTATTGCCCTGCGCTCCACCCCGGATGCTCTGGCGGGTGTAGTGCCATTTGATCTTGGCATACGCAAGCTGGACCCTCTCAGTAATGATCCCGCCTTCGCCACTATCTGGCTTGATGCTGGCGATCATTACGCTTTCCAGTTCGATCTTAAAGTAAGGGATGGGCTTGCCGTCGCCGTCTGCCCTCATGAACTCAAAGCAGGCTTTCGGGATAGTCTTGCCAGTTGCACAAGTTTGCAGGAGAACGGGCGAGGCTAAGTCAGCAAGCTTGCTGAAGCTGATCGGGTAAAGGTCGGCTCGCCCGGTGCTATGCCCGCCTGCGGTCGAAACGACATCGGCTCTTGGCTGGTGGACTGCATAGACGACGTTATTTACTTCGATCCAGTTGCGGTGCCGTTCGTCTTCCGACTCGCCATTAATGCTTTCGATCTTGAGGTATGCGTCGTTCGCCATGCTGTTCTCCGTGTCGTTGAGCAAGTCGTAACGATTCTGATCGGATGCGCCCGGCAGAGCTTGTTACTGGTCAGCACGGCAGTAGAACGGGATCAATAGAAGTTAATGTATTGGCAAGCCCATTTCTGGAATCTTGAAATTATCTAAAAATTTTTTTTGCAACTTGACCCTGTCGGACTTTCTCCAGCCCGAATCTGAAAAAGTGTTCAGAAGGCCGATTCTGAAAAGTAGCGCGGGCGACTGCCCGAGTGAATGCCAGTAATGACGTAGATGAACGCTCCTGTTATCAAATTTAAATATCCGATAGGAAGCGCTTAGAAGGCCGCTGACGGGCTTTTTGGCGGGATGGTGGGGTGTGAGGGTCCACCCCGTTCGTTTACTGTAGGACTGCTCTAAGCCGCCTGTGCGGCTTTCATGAGACGAGAGACGGTTGACTTATGCCATTCACCGCCATTCACTTGCAGGGCTGCTAACGCATCCTTGGTCCGCTGGCCGACCAGGCGTCGCTCTTGCTCTCCCACTGCGGCGTGAATGTGCAGAGTGAACGTATCAACATCAACGCCGTGCGTAGCTGTGTAGAACGGCACTCACACGCCAGCTGCTTCCTCCATTGCTGATTGGTTTCGGCGCATTATCGATGATGAATGAAGAAGCGTAACGCGCGGCAAACATGGTAGTCTTGTCGTGCATGCCTAAAAACAACCATAAGTTAACACGTCCAGAGAGAGTCCCATGACAGATCACGCCCGCCTTGGTTCCCAAGCACTGTTTGCACTTCGTCCGGGCACGAGTTAGCAATTCGGCAGATAATTGCAAAACGGAATTATTTCTTGCTCTTGCCGAGCGTGGCCAGCCATCGCGCGCAGCCCGGCAACGCAACGTCCCTTTACGCCGAATGGAGCGCTCGATGATCTTCGCTCGTCTCACCCAACGCTGGCATGCGCTGCGCTACTGGCGCGAGCACCAGTCCCTGTCCCGCCTCAAGCTGGTGCGCCGCCTCGAAAACGCCCCCGCCGACGACCTGTTCCGCCAGGTGAGCGGTCGCGACTATCTCGCGCGCGGCATGAAAGTGCGCGAGCGCATGCGCTGCGTGCTGGCCCACTACCGCTTCGAAGAGGCCACCTTCAACAGTGCCTACCGGCACGCCGCGCACCACGGCGGCCTGGTCCTGTGGCAGCACCGGGGCGAGCAAGAGGGTGACGAAGGCAACTTCATCATGCGGCTCGAGCATGCGCCGCGCATCGACCCGCAAGGCGAGCTGACGCTGTCCCTGATCGTCGACGGCACGGTGCTGCACCGCCTGTCCTGGACCTGGGTCGAGGGCGCGGTGGTGGGCGTCGACCTGCCGATCGTTCCCTTCGTCACCCGCAACGCCGGCCTGTGGCGCGATGCCGGCGGCGCCTTCGAGGCCTTCGAGCGCGTGTTCCCCAACAATTCGCCGAGCTTCTTCTGCTTTGCCGCCCTGCAGGGCGCGGCGCAGGCGCTCGGCTTCGACCGGGTGGTCGCGGTGCGCGGCAGCGCCCACGTGGCCTACGAGGCGGCGCAAGACAAGGCTTTCGAGAACGCCTACGACGGCTTCTGGCGCATCCTGGGCGGCTTTGAGCTGGACGCGCGCAGCTTCGTGGTCCCGCTGCCGTTCTACCTCAAGCCGCTGCAGGACATGCCATCGAAGCACCGCAAGCGCGCGGCGCAGCGGCGCGAACACTGGCGCGCCATCGGCGACGCGGCCCGCGCCGTGCTGCTGCGCCATATGGCGACGCCGGCCGTCAGCGAGCCCGCGGCGGCCGAGGCGCCGTCGACCGCGAAAGCCTGAGCGGCGCCGCTCGAACAGGTTGACAGATTCACCACGGCCGCGCGGGCCGTGATACACTCGCGATTCGCTAGGGGTCCTGGAACGCTGTTCCGGGTGAGAGATACCCTTCGTACCTGATCTGGATAATGCCAGCGAAGGAAAGCGCAAAGCAGCATCCCCATTCGTTTGCCCTTCCCCCACGTTGGCTCCGGCTTTGATAAAAGCGGCGCGCCACGCTGCGCGCGAAAAAGAGCAAACCATGACATTCACCTCGAAGCACACCATCCTCGCCTGCGCCATCGTGCAGGCGTTCTCCCTGTCGTCCCAAGCCGCCGCGCAGGACGCTGCGCAGTCGGCCATATCGTCGGTCGTCGTCACCGGCAGCAAGTGGATCGCGCTCGATCGCGCCAGCGTCGGCGGCTTCTCCGACGTGCAGCTGCTCGATTCCCCGGCTTCGATCTCTTCGATCAGCCAGGGCCAGATGCAGGACCTGTCGATCCGCAGCGCCACCGACGCCGCGCGCTACGACGCCTCGATCGGCGACGCCTACAATGCGATCGGCTACGCCGAGCAGTTCTCGATCCGCGGCTTCGCGCTCGACAACGCCACCAGCTACCGCAAGGACATGATCGCGATCTCGGGCGACACGCAAATCCCGCTCGAGAACAAGGAACGCATCGAAGTCTTGCGCGGCCTGGCCGGCCTGCAGGCCGGCGTCGCGGCGCCGGGCGGGATGATCAACTTCGTCACCAAGCGCCCGACCAGCGCCCCGCTGCGCCAGGCCACGGTAGAGGTGCGCGAGCGCGGCACCGTGTACGGCGCAGTCGACCTGGGCGGCCGCTTCGCGGACCGCCGCTTCGGCTATCGCATCAACGCCGCAGCCGAAGACCTGAAATCCTACGTGCGCGGCGCCGACGGCGAGCGCCAGTTCGTGTCGGCCGCCTTCGACTGGCAGATCACGCCGGACGCGCTGTTCCAGATCGACCTCGACCACCAGCACAAGTCGCAGGTCACGGCGCCGGGCTACCAGCTGATCCGCGACGAAGTCCTGCCGACCGGCGTCTCGCCCAAGACCCTGCTCAACGACCAGCCGTGGACCAGGCCGGTCGACACCGACAGCAGCAATCTCGGCCTGCGCTTCGAGTACCGCCTCAGCGACGCGTGGAACGCCACCGTGAGCGCCAACAAGCACTGGTTCAAGCGCGACGACTTCACCGCCTTCCCGTATGGCTGCAGCAACGAGGGCGACGGCTACTATCCGGGCTACTGCTCGAACGGCGACTACGACGTGTACGACTTCCAGAGCACCGGCGAGCGCAAGACGCCGTGGGGCCTGCAGGCGATGCTGCAGGGCCGCTTCGACACCGGCGCGGTGCGCCACTCCCTCACCATCGGCGGCTCGTATGCCGAACGCCATGACAGCTTCGGCGAATACGTCTACGACTACGTCGGCTCCAGCAATATCTGGAACCCGAGCGTCGTGCCGCCGGTATCGGGCGACCGCGTGACCGGCCCCGTGATGGAGCGCCGCGCCACAGAAGAGCGCTCGCTGTTCGTGCAGGACGTGCTGACCTTGTCGCCGCAATTGACCTTGCACGCCGGCGTGCGCTACGTGAAGCTCAAGCTCGACGCGCTGGAAGAAATCGAAGGCGGCTGGGTGCACACGAAGGATTCGTTCGCGCTGCCGAACGTGGCGCTGGTGTACGCGCCGGCGCGCGACTGGCGCGTGTATGGCTCGATCAGCCATGGCCTGCAGTATGGCGGCATCGCGCCGATGGAAACCACCAACCAGAACACCGCCCTGCCGCCGAGCCGCTCGAAGCAGCTGGAGTTCGGCGTCAAGCGCAACGTCAATGAGCAGCTGGCGCTGTCGGGCGCGCTGTTCGAGATCCGCCAGGGGCTGGAATACACGAACGCCGCCAACACCTTCGTGCGCGCCGGCGAGCAGACCCACCGCGGCGTCGAGCTGTCGGCGATGGGCCGCGCCACCCAGAACCTGAACTACAGCCTGTCGCTGATGGCGCTCGACACCGACCAGAAGGACACGGGCGACGCGTCGACCGAAGGCAAGCGCGTGACCAATGTGCCGGAGCTGCGCACCACCGCCTGGATCGAGTATGCGGTGCCGCAGGTGGCGGGGCTGAAGCTCGACGCCCAGTGGCAGTACTCGGGCAACAAGGTGTTCGATCCGGCCAACCGAATGAAGGTGCCGGGCTACCACGTGGCGGGGTTCGGCGCGTCCTACCTGCTGCGCGCGGGTGGGCTGAACACGATCGTTCGCGCGCGGGTGGACAATGCCTTCGACAAGTTCTACTGGCGGGACGTGACGCAGTCGCTGGGTGGCTACCTGCTGCCGGGGGCGCCGCGCACGTTCAGGCTGTCGGCGCAGATCGATTTCTGACCATCCCGCCGCTTCGCCTGCCACGCGCGCCGTGGCAGGCGTCATGCATCAATCCGACAAATCCACCAGCTTGCCCAGGCAACGCCGCTGGAAGCCGTTCAGGCCGCGGGTGATGAGTTCATCATCCTCCTCGATCACCTCGGCATCGAGCAGCAGGCGCAGCTTGGCGATGCGGTCGCCCTGGGCCAGCGCCTGCGCCAGGTGCGAACCATCCGCTTCGCCGGCCTGTTCGATCGCCTCCACCACTTCGGGCGGGAAGTCCCAGTGGTTGGCGATCACCGACGACAGCTGGCGGCTGGCCGCGAACAGTTCGACGCCGAATTCGCTGGAGCCGGGCACCCTGCCTTCGCAGATGCGGTCGGCCACCTGGAACGCGACCTGCAGACCCAGGTTCTGCATCAGGCCGGCCAGGTAGGATTCGAACACGCCGGCCGACAGGCCCGGCGCCATCACGCTGGCGGCGAACGCGCAGCGTTCGGAATGCTTCCACACATTGGGCGCCACCTGGCGCGCCACGCCCTGCACCTTGACCCGCACCAGCGGCCGGAACGCGATGCGCGCGAGCAGCATGCGCAAGCCGTTCAGGCCGAGCATGGTCACCGCGCCCTCCAGGGTCTCGATCGGCGTCACCGGCCGGTAATAGGCGCTGTTGGCTTCGCGGATCACTTCGGCCACCAGCACCAGGTCGCGCCCGACCTGGGCCGACAGCGCGCTGGTCGAGATGTTTTCGTCGGACAGCGCGGTGAGCAGTTGCGACACCAGCTCGGGGACGCGCGGCACCAGGCCGGACGCGCAGACCGGATCGGCCGCCAGCGAACGCACTTCGTCCAGGATCTGCGCTTCCTGGTCGGGCCTGGCGTTGAAGCCGCTGGAAGCGGTGAGCCAGCGATAGAAGGTGGCGTGGACGTCGTTCGCCATGTCCTCGTCGTTTTCGATCGTCGCGGTCGCGCCGGCGCTTGCCGCGGCTTGTGTCTCTTTCTCTGAACCGCCCAAAAAGCGTCCTATCCAGTTTTTCATAGCGCCCCGCCGTACGTTCGAAATCCGATGATTGTAATGCCTTCTAGAAACAAATAGTCATGAGGAGGTAAAGATTTATTGTTCGTAACGACATCGAACCTCGCCTCATATCGGCGCTCTGTGCGCCAGGTCAAAAAACGCTGTCAAAAAGTCGAGCAATCTTGTTGCAAATGATAATGATTATCATTTAGTATACATCGCAAATGAGAATCATTCTCATTGATGGGCCTGCCCAAGCACGCCTGCCTGCGCACGCATGCCGGGCGGCGCATGTGCAACCCCTCTTGACTGGACCACCATGGCAGCAACCCTTCCCGGCCTGCGACGACTTCCCGCGCTGTTTGCCACCACCTTCGCCTGCGCCCTCGCCACCCAGGCGAGCGCCTTCGATGCCCCCGCCGCGCCCGATGCACCCACCCCGCTCGACCCCATCGTCATCACCGGCCAGCGCCTCGACAAGGCCGGCACCGTGACCGTGCTCGATGCCGCCGCCCTCACCCGCCAGGGCGTGACCGACATGCAGAACATGGCGCGCTACGCGCCGCTGGTCAGCGTGCCGGGCGCCGCCAGCGGCAGCGGCAACGTCTGGGACGGCGCAGGCAATACCGGCTTCAACATCCGCGGCGTCGAGGGCAACCGGGTGGGCCTGGACCTGGACGGCATCGAGCTGCCCGAGGCCGCGCCGAAACCCGATGCCTCGACCCTGAACGGCTTCGGCGTCGGCCGCGACTACGTCGATCCCGAGACCCTTCGCTCGGTGACCATCCAGTCCGGCACCGCGCCGGCCGGCGCCGGGGCCCAGGGCCTGGGCGGCAACGTCTCCTTCGTCACCAAGGCGCCGGAGGACTACGTCAGCGAAGCCCGCCCCACCTATGCCGAGTACAAGTTCGGATCGAACCGCGCCAACGACATGCGCATGCACGCGCTGACCGGCGCCGCGCAGTCCGGCGCACTCAAGGCGCTGGCGGTGCTGGTCCACCGCGACGGCAAGGAACTCGGCTCGACGGGCAGCGCGCCGCTCAATCCGGACGACTGGGATTCGGACGCCCTGCTGGCCAAGCTGTCCTGGACGCCATGGACCGGTCACCGCTTCACGGCGACGATCGACGCCTTTCGCGCCGAGCACGACCGCGAATACGACAACAAGCAGGGCGCCCTCTACCCTGAAGGCGCGACCCAGGCCGGGCGCACCCGGCGCGACCGCTTCGGCATCGACCACCTGTTCCAGGCGCCGGCGCATGGTTCGATACGCTCGAGAGCCGTCTCTACATCCAGGACAGCGAAGTCGAAGACATCACGACGGCCCGCTACATCACGGGCGGCCAGCCGGTGCTGCGCCATATCGCGACCAGCTTCGACAACCGCAGCGTGGGCTTCGCCAGCAACGCCAGCAAGCGGCTGGGCAGCCACGACCTGGCCTATGGCATCAATGTCGAGCAGACCGACACCGCGCGTCCATGGCGCGAAGACCGCACCGTCGTCAACAGCGGCGCCCAGCAGGTGACCAACAAGAACCGCATGGCCGACATGCGGTCGCTGCGCTTCTCCGCCTTCGCGCGCGCCGACGTCGCCCTGTCGTCCTGGGCCAGCATCACGCCCGGCCTGCGCTACAACTGGCGCGAACTCGAGCCGAACAGCACGGACAACTACGCGATCGGCATTCCCAACGCGAGCCGCGAGCTGACAAAGGAAACCGACAGCTACCTCACGCCGAGCCTGGGCCTCACCGCGCAACTGGCGCCGAACCTGGAAACCTACCTGCAATACAGCCGCGGCACCCGCCTGCCGACCGCCGCCGAACGCACCGGCACCTACGATTCGCTCAGCTACACGGCAGTCGGCAACGCCTACGCGGTGATCGGCAATCCGAACCTGGACAAGGAAACCAGCAACGCCTTCGAGCTGGGCCTCAAAGGTCAGGTCGCGCGCGGCCTGCGCCTGCATGCGGCCCTGTTCCACACCCGCTACAAGAACCTGATCGAATACGCCTCGCAGCCGGCCGATCCGGTCAACTATCCGAACATCACCTTCGGCCTGTTCCGACCCGAAAACATCGGCAGCGCGCGCACCTGGGGCGGCGAGCTCACGCTCGACGCCGACCTGGGCCAGTGGAATCCATCTTTCAAGGGCGGCAAGCTGACCCTGGCCAGCGGCGTCCAGCGCAGCAAGGCGAAGAACAGCCGCACCGGACTGGAAAGCGAGCTGGCCTCGACCCTGCCGAAAAAGACCAGCCTGATCGCGGCCTGGATTGACCCCGCCCAGCGCGGCGGCATTGCCTTCGCCGCGGTCCATACCCGCGCCAAGCAGGCCGAACGCGACGTGATTGGCGGCGTGAACACGACCTTCTTTGCGGTCCCGTCAAGCACCGTGCTGGACCTGACCGGATACTGGAACATCAACGCGCACGCATCGATCACCGCCGGCGTCTACAACCTGGCCGACAAGAAGTACTGGGACTACGCCTCGTCGCGCAGCCTGCCGGCCGCCACCACGGCCATCACCGCGGCCATCACCGCGGCCGACATCGAACGCCAGGCGCGCCCCGGGCGCCATGCGGCCGTCACCTTCAAGCTGGTCTATTGAACGAACAAGGAGAACACATTCATGAAACTCACCCGCCACTTCCTGGCCGCCGCCATAGCCCTGGCATTGGTCCCGGCGCAAGCCGCCCCGCAACTGGCGCAGCAGTGGGCCGAACTGAAGGCCAAGGAGCCGCGCCTGCAGACGCGCGACGCCGCGCGCCAATTGAAGGTATCCGAAGCCGAGCTGCTCGCCACCGGCATTGGCAGCACCGTGGTGCGCCTGAAGGAAAGCGACCATGCGCCGCGCGAGATCATGCGCCGCGCCCTCGACCTCGGCAAGGTGATGGCGCTCACGCGCAACGAGAACGGCGTGATCGAGACCACCGGCGTGGCCATGCGCATCCCGAAACAGGCCGAGAAAGGCAGCGCCGACGAGGCCGAGCGCGAAGCGCGCAACCTGAACATCGCCGGCGGCTACCTCGGCGGCCCGATCGACCTGCGTTTCCAGTTCGCCAAATGGAAGTACGCCTTCGCCGTGACCCAGCCCGGCCGCGACGGCGCCATCAACCGCAGTCTGCAGTTCTTCGACGCCAGCGGCAACGCCGTGCACAAGCTCTACCTGCGCGACGACGCCAATATACCGGTCTTCGACAAGCTGGTGGCCGACTTCCGCCATCCGAGCCAGAACGCCCAACTGGATGTGGCGCCCGTCGTGCCAAAGCCCGCCGAAAAACCCGACAATGCGGTCGACGTCAAGGAATTCCAGACCGCCTGGCAAGAGATGACCGACGTCCACCAGTTCAACCGCATCGTGTCGGAATTCGGCCTGACGCGCGAACAGGCGCTGCGCCTGGCCCCGGGCGGCGTGGTGCAGAAAGTGGCGCCGCAGGCGGTGCGCAAGCTGCTCGGGGATGCGGCGAAGAACGGGGTCGCGATCATGGCCTTCCTCGGCAATGGCGCACTGACCCAGATCTACGGCGGCAAGGTGAACAAGGTGATGGCGGCCGAAGGCTGGTTCAACGTGCTCGATCCGGACTTCAACCTGCACCTGCGCGACAGCGCGTTCAGGAGCGGCTACGTGGTGCGCCGGGCCGGCGTCACCTCGGTCGAGTTCTTCGACGACCAGGGCGAGCTGGTGGTGACCTTCTTCGGGGTGCGCGAGCGCGGCAAGCCGCAGCCGCAGTCGTGGCTCGACCTGGCGGCCAGCCTGCCGAAGGGCTAACCTTCAGGCTTGCCGAGCAGCCCTTCGACCTGCCGCATGCGATGCGGCAGGTCGCCTGCCAGCAAGGTGTAGGCGATCCCGCGCGCGGCCAGCGTCTCCACCAGCATCCGGTGCACCATCTGGCGCACCTCTTCCGATTCGCGCTGCAGGCCGTCCGGCTCCCACGGGGTGTCGGGCGCGGTGACGAAGGTCCAGGCGTAGTCGTGGCGCGCGTCGAGCGCCGCCAGCTGCGCATCCACCCTGCCCCAGTATACGCGGCTGTACAGCGCCGTCATCAGGGGCGTGGTGTCGCAAAACAGCAAGCGGCTTGCCTCGGCCGCCGCGGCATCCTCGCGCGCACGCTGGGTCAGCGCGATGCCATACTGATCCTCCTCGTGCGGCACCCTGCCCTGCGCATCGACGAATTCGCGCAGGTATTCGGGCACCCACAGCGTGCCGTAGTGGCGCGCCAGGGCCTCGGACAAGGTCGACTTGCCGGACGACTCGGCGCCGAGGATGGCGATGCGAGCTGCCTCGACACTCATGCGCGCTCCCGCGCCAAGGCAGCCCAGGTGCGCAGGCCGGCGATCGCCAGCAGCACGAACACGCCGTACAGCACGGCGGTCAGCACCAGGCCCTTGTACAGGTAGAGGCCGACGTACAGGATATCGACCGCGATCCATACATGCCAGTTCTCGACCTTCTTCTTCGCCAGCAGCAGCTGGCCGACCAGGCTGCCGGCGGTCAGGAAGCCGTCCGCGTGCGGCACGTCGGTGTCGGTGAAGTTGTCGAGGAAGGTCGACAAGAGCACGAAGCCCGCCAGCCAGGCCGCCAGCGACCAGGCGCGGCCGCCCGGTTTCAGGAAGGTAGGGAGCAGCGGCGCCGTACTAACTCCGGCAGCGCCGTGCAGCCACTGGTACCAGCCCCAGACCGAGGCCGCGATGAACACGAATTGCAGCCCCATGTCGCCGTACAGGCGCGCGTCGTAGAACACCACCGCATAGGTTGCGGATGAGGCGATCGAGAACAGCCAGGCCCAGTGCTTCTGGCGGATGTTGAGCACGACGGTGGTGACCGCCAGCAGGAAGGAGATCAATTCCAGCGGCGAGGTCGCGAGACCGGCGATGACGAGGGGTTCGTTCATTCTTGTTGGCGGAAAAGCCGTCGTCCCCGCGCAGGCGGGGACCCAAGGCTGCGTGCAGCCCGACGGCGCGCGCAGAACTTGGGTTCCCGCCTCCGCGGGAACGACGTGCATGGTGCAACTCGGCGCGCAAGTGCACCGATGGGCAACGTCCGAATTACTTCTTCGGATACTTGATCGTCATTTCCTTGAGCAGGTTGTCGGCGTGGTCGACTTCCTTCATCACCCACAGCATGTAGCGGATGTCGACGTGGATCGCGCGCGTGATGGCGGTGTCGAAGTACCAGTCCTTGGTGATCGATTCATAGGTCGAATCGAAGTTCAGGCCGATCAGTTCGCCGTTCTTGTTCATCACGGCCGAACCGGAGTTGCCGCCCGTGGTGTCGGCGCTCGACAGGAAGTTGACCGGCACCGTTCCCAGCGCCGCATCCTTGAACACGCCATAGCGCTTGGCCTGGATCGCTTCCTTGAGCGGGGCCGGCACGATGAACGGATCCTTGCCGGTCTCCTTTTCCAGGATGCCTTCGACCGTGGTGAACGGGCCCTTGACCAGGCCGTCGCGCGGCGAGAACGGCGACACGGTGCCGTAGGTCACGCGCAAGGTCGAGTTGGCGTCCGGGTAGACCGGTTTGCCCTGCGATTTCTTCCATGCGATCACGGCCGCCATGTATTGCGGGATCACGCGTTCGAGGTTGCCGTCGATCTCGTTGCGGCGCTCTTCCAGCGCCATGCCGGCGTCGTGCAGGCGCACCGCCAGCTGAATAAAAGGATCGTCCGACTTGCGGAAGGCCTCGACGTCCTTGCCGATCCAGGCCAGGCGCTTGGCGGTATCCGACAACTCGCTGGCCTTGTACATGCCAGTGAGCGCATCCTGCGCCGGCAGCAGCGCGTCCACGCCTTGCGGACGGACCTTGGCGTCGATGCCGGCGTAGCGCGCGAGGGCGGCGGCGTAGCGCGCCTGGTCGACGCTCGGCACGAACGACTGCTCCAGGCGGGTCAGGCGCGCCTTGATGAAGCCGAGGTCGCGTTCCTGGTAGCCGCTTTCGCGCTCGGCGTCCGGCTTGCCGCGCTCCAGCGCCAGGCGGTACAGGGTACGCGCGCTCTTGAGCAGGTCGCTGTGGGTGGCTTCGAGCCAGGCGGCTTCCTGGCGCTGCAGCGCCATGTCCTGGGCGATCACCGCGTCCAGTTCGGACAGCAGGCCGGCGTTGCCGTCGGCATGCGCCTTCTGCCAGGCGCGGAACTCGGCATCCTGCACGTCCTTGATGGCGGCGATGTCCTTGCGCGCGAAGCCGTCGAGCAGGCCCCTGGTCTTCTTGAGCACATTGTTCAGGCCCTTGTCGACGCTCGCATAGCGCACGGTCCAGGACGGATTGCCCTGGGTCGCGGCGGCGATCACCGACAGGTCGGCGGTGATGCCCGCGGCCTTGGCCGGCAGGTCGACGTCGCGCGCGAAGCGGATCTCGCTCGGCAGCTTGTAGCGGCTGGTACGGCCAGGATAGCCGGCCAGCAGGATAGGATCGCCGTTCTTCAGGCCCTCGGCCGAGACGACCAGGAAGTCCTTCGACTTGTAGGGCACGTTGTCGGGCGACGGGTCGGCCGGACGGCCGTCCTTGCCGACGTAGGCGCGGTAGAAGGCGTAGTCGCCGACGTGGCGCGGCCACTCGTAGTTGTCGATGTCGCCGCCGTAGTTGCCGATGCGGTCGGACGGCGCGTACACCAGGCGCACGTCGCGGATCATCAGCTGCTTGATGCGGTAGTACTCCAGGCCGCGGTGGAAGGCAGGCACCGAGCAGCGCGTCGATTTGTCGGTTTCGCATTCGGCCACCAGGGCCTTGATGCGCGACTCGACCAGCGCATGGCGCTCGCGGCCCGACATGGACGGATTCAGGCCCTGGAGCACGCGCCCGGTCACGTTCTCGACCTTCTCGGTCACGTACACCAGCGTGTTCGGGCCGCCCGGCAGTTCGTCGGCGCGGTTCCTGGCCAGGAAGCCGTCGACGATGTAGTTCTTCTCGGCGCTCGAATTGCGCTGGATGGCGCCATAGGCGCAGTGGTGGTTGGTCACCACCAGGCCGTCGGGCGACACGAAGGACGCCGAGCAGCCGCCCAGCGAGACGATCGCGCTCATCGGATGCTTGCCCAGGTCGGCCAGCTTCTCGGCAGGCATGGTGATGCCGATGCGTTTCAGTTCGGATTTCAGTTGCGGCAGCTGGTGCGGTTGCCACTGGCCTTCGTCTGCGAAGGCGGCGCTCGCCGCGCCCAGGAGGGCGACGGGCAGGACGATCGATTTGAACAAGACAAGTCCTCGAGGTGAAAAAAGCAATGCGCGAGTATAGCCCCGTTGGGTGATGCCCGTGCGATTTTCTGGGGTATTGACGGTCGTCCCGGCGGCGTCAACATCACGTCATATTGGCGTGGCAAGATGTCACATCATGCAGAAAGAAGGCAGGTTGACATGCGCACCGAGGCCCCCTTGTACCGACACCAGGTCCTCTTCCTCTCCCAGAACTTCTTCATCAAGGACAACCGCGCCGAACTGCTGCTGCACGCGCACAAATACGATTTTGACATCCGTTTTTTCAGCGAAGTGGCCGAATTCACCGCCGCCGTCGCGGCCGACCACGGCGCCAGCCTGTTCGTGATCGACCTCGACGCCCTGCACAATATGCAGGCCGACCTGCACGACAGCCGCAAGACCCTGATGCTGGGCGAGCTGCTCGAACGCCTGCCGCCCGGCCATGAATACGTCTACCTGCAGTCGAGCCGCCAGGGCAGCCGCTTCCTGCTCCAGCAACGCCTGGTGGACAGCAACTGCCTGGCCTATGCCGAAAAGCCGATCGCCAACGACGTCCTGGTCGACAGGCTGTTCAACCTGTTGGCCCGCACCGGACGCGGCGACCCGGTGTCGCTCGTTTACCTCGGCGCGCCGGGCGACCTGGATACGGCGGCGCTGCTGGCGCAGCGGGTCGAGGTGGTCCATCACCCGGACGCGACCACGCTGCACCTGCGCGTCAAGGAGCTGCAGCCCGACCTGGTCGTGATTCTCGATGACGAGTACCGGCGCCTGGACGCGCTGGCGCGGGTCATGAAGAAGAACATCGAGGCCGATCCGGTGCGCGAGATCGTGCTGCTCCAGCGCCGCCCCGACGATGCGCTGGCGCGGCGCGCGCTCGGCGACGGCTTCGACACCGTCCTGCAGGCCAGCGGCGGCCTGGTCGAAGCGCAGCTGGCCAGCCGCGCCGCCAGGATCCGCGTCAGCAAGGACCTGATCGGCAAGGACCGCGCCACGGGCCTCCTGAACAAGGTGGGCCTGCAGCGCAAGACGCAAGACCTGATCCGGCAAGCCACGCTCGAGGGCAAGCCGCTCGCCTTCGGCGTGATCGACATCGACAAGTTCAAGACCATCAACGACACCTGGGGCCACCACTTCGGCGACATCGTCATCAAGCGCCTGTGCCTGTGCCTGGCGCCGCGAATGGGCGAGCGCGACCTGCTGGCGCGCTTCGGCGGCGAGGAATTCGTGGTCGTGTTCTGGGACTGCGCGCTCGACGCGGCGTGGCGCCGGCTCGACGCGCTGCGCCAGGCCTTCGGCGCGGTCGGGTTCCAGGTGGCGCCGGGCGAGGCGCGGCATTTTTCGTTCAGCGGCGGCCTGGCCGCGTTCCCCGAGCACCGCAGCGAGAACGCGCTGTTCCTGCGGGCGGATGCGATGCTGTACACAGCCAAGGAGACCGGCCGCAACAGGATTTGCTCTACATGAGCAATCCCGTCGTCTCGTCGGCCAGCACGATCGCTTCGTATTGTCGTCGCACCATCCCCTCGCCATACAGGCGCTCCAGCCGCCGCACCGCGAAATGCCCGCGGCTCATGTTCTGGAAATGGTCGACGAACAGCAGGTTGATGGTCGCGCCGCCCACCGCGCCCAGGGCCGGCACCAGCATCGCGGCGCCTTTTTGCGTGACGTGCACCTGGAAGCGCGCCGCCACCGTGGCGATCAGGCGCAGCAGGGCCGGCGTCGTGGCGGCGTTGGCCGACCTGGCCGCCAGCGCCTGGGCGGCGTCGCTCACCGCCCGCGCCAGCGCGATGCGCATCGCGAAATAGCCCGAATCGGCGGCATCGTCAGCGCCGCCCGGTCCGCCCATGGCCAGCACGCGCAGGCATTCCAGCCGGGTTTCGGCATCTTGCGGACGTTCGCCATTGGCGCGCGCGATCTCGGCGATCGAGCGCAGCATGATGACGGTGGACAGCGGCAGGTCGACCAGGAGGCCCGGAAGGCCGAACACGCCGGCCACCCCGCCCGACACGCTCGCCGCGAACTTGTGCAGGCGCGGGTACGATGCCTCCTTGCCGCCGTCGGGCAGCGTGGACAGCGCTCCCGTCATCGCATACTGCAGCGCATGCTCGGTGGCCTCGCCCACCCGCTTTTGCCACGGCGCCGGCAGGCGCTCGATGGCCGCTTCGATCGGCGAGCCGACCAGGTTGCTGATGCGCGCGGCCAGGCCGGGGGTCTCCAGCAGGCGCTTGGCCTCGTGCAGCTCGGCCAGGTGTTCGGCATTCATGTTCATGGCGGTCTCCTCGCGAAAAAAGGTGACGCAATACCGCGGTCAGCCCGGCAAATCGGTCAGCTTGCCCAGGCAGCGGCGCTCGAAACTGTCCAGGCCTTCGGTCACGAGCGCATCGTCCTCCAGCACCACGCGGGCGTCGAGCAGCAGCCGCAGCTTGGCGATCCGGTCGCCGCGTTCGAGCGTGCGCGCCAGCGGCGAGGCATCCGGCTGGCCGACGCCGGCGATGCCTTCCACCACGTCGGGCGGAAATTCCCAGTGGGCGGCGATGGTCGACGACAGGCTGCGGCTGACGTCGAACAGGCGCCGGCCGAAGTCGCTGGAACCGGGAATCTTGCCATTTTCGACCGCCCGCTCGGCCAGGCGGAAGGCCACCACCAGCCCCAGGTTCTGCATCAGGCCGGCCAGGTAGGCTTCGAACACGCCGGCGCCCAGGCCCGGCGCCATCAGGCTCGAGGCCAGCGCGCATTTCTCGGACTGGTTCCAGACCAGCGGCGCGGCGTGGCGCGCGAAGCCCTGGTCGGCCATCCTGATCAGGGGCCGGAAGGCGATCCGGGCCAGCAGCATGCGCAGGCCGTTCTGGCCGATCATCATGAGAGCGGCGTCGAGCGACTTCACCGCCTGCAGCGGCCGGTAATAGGCGCTGTTGGCCTCGCGGATCACCTCGGCCACCAGCACCAGGTCCTGCTCGACCTGGCGCGCCAGGTCTCCGGTCGAGACCTCGTCGTCGGCCAGGTCGCGCAGCAGCTTCGGGATCAGCTCAGGGATACGCGGCACCAGGCCGCTGGCGGCCAGCGGGTCGGCCGCCAGCGTGCGCACCAGATCGAGGATGTGCTCCTCGACCTCCGCTCCGGCCTGGTAACCGCCGGATGCGGTCAGCCAGCGGTAATAGGCGGCGTCGACCTGGACGCCATAGTCACCTTCCGCCGCCTCGACCTGTGCAGCGGAGGCGCTGGCGTCGGGCGCTTTGTCGGCGCTGCTCAACATGCGATTGATCCAGTTTTTCATGGCGTGTGCCTGACTATCGATAATCGCAGCATTGTAATGCCTGACGCGTGATTACTGCACCGCGTCCGCCAGCCTTTGTTCCTGCCAGCCGCCGCCCAGCGCCTGGATCAGCGACACCGCCGCCGTCTGGCGGTCGGCCTGCACCTGCACCAGCGAACGGCGCGCGTTCAGGGCCGTCACCTGGGCCTGCACCACCTCGGTATAGCTGACCTGCCCCGCCTTGTAGCGGTTCAGGATCTGCTCTTCCACCAGGCCGGCCGCCTCGGCCGCCTCGGCCCGCAACTGCTGCTGCTGTTCCAGCACGCGGGTGGCGGACAGGCCGTTCTCGACGGCGGCGAAGGCGTCCAGGGCCACCTGGCGGTAGCGCGCCACGGTCGCCTGGTGGCGCGCCTCGGCGCCTTCCACGCTGGCGCGGGTGGCGCCGGCATTGAAGATGGTCTGGGCCGCCGACAGGCCGAACGACCAGGCCGCGGCGGACGCCGAGAACAGGTCGCCCACCCGGCTCGTGTTGTTGCCGTAGGAAGCGGACAGGCCGAAATTCGGGAAGTAGGCCGAGCGTGCGACGCCGATGTCGGCATTGGCCGCCGCCACATCGCGCTCGGCGGCGGCGATGTCGGGACGGCGCTGCAGCAGGGTCGAGGGCACGCCGACCGGCACGTCCGGCACCGACACGTGCCATGGCGCCGGCGGCAGCGAGAAGCTTGAGGGGGTCTGGCCGACCAGCACCGCGATCGCGTGCTCGAGCTGGGCGCGCTGGTTCTGCAGGCCGAGCGCTTCGCTGCGGGCATTGGCGAGCTGGGTCTGGGCCTGCAGCACGTCGGAGCGCGCCGCGATGCCGGCTTCGAAACGGTTCGAGGTGATTTGCAGCACGCGCTCGTAGCCTTCGATGGTCGCGGCCAGCATCTCGCGCTGGGCGTCGGTCTGGCGCAGCGAGAAGTAGTTGATCGCCAACTCGCCCTGGGCCGCAAGGACGGCGCTGGCCAGGTCGGCGGCGGTGGCCTGGGCGCTGGCCTCGGCGCCGGTCACGGCATTCCTCAGGCGGCCGAACACGTCCGGCTCCCAGCTGGCGCCGATCTGCAGGCGGTACGCATTATCGGCGCTGCGCTCTCCCCCGCCGGCGCGATCCGCGCCGGCGCCCAGCGACACCACCGGGAACAGCGAGGCGCGCTGCTGCGCCACCAGCGCGCGCGCCTGGGCGTAGTTGGCGACCGCCACCGCCACGTTCTGGTTCGCGGCCTCGACCTGCCTGGCCAGCCGGTCGAGTTCGGGGTCTTCGAACAGGGTCCACCAGGGGCCGCGCTCGAGCGCGTCGGCCGGCGCGGCCGGCACCCAGCCTGCGGCCTCCTTGTAGGCGCCCGGCAGCGCCGCGCCGGCGGCAAGCGGGTCCGGGCGTTCGTAGGCCGGACCGACGGCGCAGCCGGCCAAGGTGGCGCTAAGCGCACCGGCAAGGGCGAGCAGGGAAAGACGGAATGGAAGCTGTTGTCGCATAGTGGTCATGGTTTGGCCAGTGACGGACCACCCTCGTCTTCATGAGGGTGGCGCGTCAGATTGTGTTCATCGGGTTTGCGCGTGCGCAGCTTGTCGAGCAGGACGTAGACCACCGGCGTGGTCAGCAGGGTCAGGAGCTGGCTCGCGACCAGGCCGCCGATGATGGCGATGCCCAGCGGGCGGCGCAACTCCGAGCCTTCGCCGAAGCCGATCGCCAGCGGCAGCGCGCCCAGGGCCGCGGCCAGGGTCGTCATCAGGATCGGGCGGAAGCGCAGCATGCAGGCCTCGCGCACCGCCTCGGTCGCGGAGAGGCCGCGCGCGCGTTCGGCTTCGAGCGCGAAATCGATGATCAGGATCGCATTCTTCTTGACGATGCCGATCAGCAGGAACACCCCGATCAGGGCGATGATCGAGAACTCCATCTTGAACAGCAGCAGCGCCAGCACCGCGCCGACGCCGGCCGACGGCAGGGTCGAGAGCACCGTCACCGGGTGCACCAGGCTCTCGTACAGGATGCCCAGCACGATATAGATGACGACGATCGCGGCCAGGATCAGCAGCGGCTGCTCCTTGCTCGACTCTTGCGCCGCCGCCGCCGTGCCCTGGAAGCTGCCGCGCACATTGGTCGGCATGCCGATATCGGCTTCGGCCTGGCGCACCGCGGCCTCGCCGTCGGTCAGCGAGAAGCCCGGGTTCAGGTTGTACGACACCGTGGTCGCCAGTTCCCCGTCCTGGTGGTTGACCGAGGTCGGCGTGGCGCTTTCGGCGAAACGCGCGATCGCCGACAGCGGCACCATGGTGGCGGCGGCGCTGGCCAGGGCCTGCCCGCCGGACGGGTCGCGCGCCGCGGTGAGATAGGCGGTCGACGAGGTCGAGGCGCCGGCGGCGCCGGCGGCGGCGGCCGTGCCGGTGCCGGTGGAGACCGCGCTCGAGGCCCCGCCGGTCGGCCGCGCCGGGACGTAGACGTCCTTCAGCGCTTCGGGCGACTGCGCGTATTTCTGGGCCACGCCCATCACCACGTGGTACTGGTTCAGCTCATCGTAGATGTTCGCCACCTGACGCTGGCCGAAGGCGTTGTACAGGGCATTGGTGACGTCGCGCGTGGTGATGCCCAGGCGCGCCGCCGATGCCTTGTCGATGGTGACATAGGTCTCGACGCCGTTCTCGGCCTGGTCGGTGTCGACGTCCACCAGCGCCGGCTGCGCCTTCATGGACTCGGCCAGGCGCGTGGCCCAGGTCTTGAGGTCTTCGGCGTTGTCGCTCTTGAGCGTGTACTGGTAAGTCGAGTTGCTGGAGCGCCCGCCCATGCGCAAGTCCTGCACGGGATTCAGGAAGATCGTGATGCCGGTGACCTTCGCCATCTGCGGACGCAGGCGCGCGATCACGGCCTGGGCCGCGACGTCGCGCTCGCCCACCGGCTTCAGGTTGACGAACATGAAACCGCCGCCGGCGCGCCCGCCGCCGGTGAAGGCGACGACCGTGTCGACCGCCGGATCCTTGCGGATGATCTCCACCAGCTGGTAGATCTTCTGCTGCATGGCCTGGGACGAGATACTCTGGTCGGCGCGGATGCCGCCGTTCATCTGGCCCGAATCCTGCTGCGGGAAGAAACCCTTGGGGGCGCTGGAGAACAGGTAGACGTTCAGCGCCACCGTGAACAGCAGGATGATCATCACCAGGAGTTTACTGTCCAGCGCCCAGTCGAGCGCGTGCTCGTAGGTGCGCAGCACGCGCGCAAAGCCAGCTTCGGACCAGCGCGCGAGGCGCCCCGGCTGCTTGTCCTTGTCTTCCTTGCGCAGCAGCCAGGCGCACATCATCGGCGTCGTGGTCAAGGAGATCACCAGCGAGATCAGCACCGCCGCCGACAGCGTCACCGCGAATTCGCGGAACAGCCGTCCCACCTGCCCGCCCATGAACAGCAACGGAATGAACACCGCCACCAGCGACAGCGAGATCGACAGCACGGTGAAGCCGACCTCGCGCGCGCCCAGCAGCGCGGCCTGCATGCGGTCCATGCCGTTTTCGATATGGCGCGCGGTATTTTCGAGCACCACGATGGCGTCGTCGACGACGAAGCCGGCCGCCACCGTCAAGGCCATCAGCGACAGGTTGTTGAGCGAGAAGCCGAGCGCGTACATCACGCCGAAGGTGCCCAGCAGGGACACCACGGTGGCCACCGCCGGCACCACGGTGGCGCGCAAGGACCGCAGGAACACGCTGACCACCGCCACCACCAGCACGATCGACAGCACCAGGGTGAACTCGATCTCGTGCAGCGAGGCGCGGATCGAGTTGGTGCGGTCCGAGGCCACCGCCAGGCTGATGTCGCCCGGCAGCTGGGCCTGCAGGGACGGCAGCAGGTCGCGGATGCCGTCTACGGTCTCGATCACATTCGCCTCGGGCTGGCGCGTGACCAGCACGATCACCGCCGGCTGGCCGTTGAACAGGCCCAGCGTGTACACGTTCTCGGGGCCGTCGAACACCGTGGCCACGTCGGACAGGCGCACGGCGGCGCCGTCGCGCCAGGCGACCACCAGGTCCTTGTAGTCGCTGGCGCTGCGGCCGTCGCCGCCGGCCGGCTGCGAATAGATCTGCAGCCGGTTGCCGTTGCCCTCGATCTCGCCCTTGGGGCGGTTCGGATTGCTGGCCTGGATCGCGGCGCGCACGTCTTCGCTCGAGACGCCATAGCGGTTCATCGCATACGGCACCAGTTCGACCCGCACCGCCGGCAGCGAGCCGCCGCCGATCTCCACTTCGCCCACGCCCTTCACCTGGGCCAGGCGCTGCTGGACCAGGTTCGACACCGATTCATAGATCTGGGCCGGCGATTTGGTCTTGGAGGTCAGCGCCAGAATGATCACCGGCGCGTCCGACGGATTGGCCTTGCGATAGGTCGGGTTGCTGCGCAGCGTCGCCGGCAGGTCGGCGCGCGAAGCGCTGATCGCCGCCTGCACCTCGCGCGCGGCGGCGTCGATCTGGCGGTTCAGCTCGAACTGCAGATTGATGCGGGTCGAACCGGTGCTGCTGCTCGAGGTCATCTCGTTGACGCCGGCGATCACGCCCAGCCGCCGCTCGAGCGGCGTGGCCACGCTCGAGGCCATGGTTTCCGGACTGGCGCCCGGCAGCGAGGCCGACACCGACACGGTCGGATAGTCGACCTGGGGCAGCGGCGCCACCGGCAGCACGAAATAGGCGCCGATGCCGGCCAGCGCCAGGCCGATCGTCAGCAGGACCGTGGCGATCGGGCGCTCGACGAAGGGGCGCGACAGGTTCATGCGCCCGCCCCTTCCGTCTTATGGGGGGCCTTGCCGGTCCAGCGCCGCGCGGTACGATCAAAAGCGAGATAGATCACCGGGGTGGTGAAGAGGGTCAGCAGCTGGCTCAGGATCAGGCCGCCGAAGATGGCCAGGCCGAGCGGCCGGCGCAGCTCGGCGCCTTCGCCGGTGCCGAGCATCAGCGGGATGGCCGCGAACAGCGCCGCCAGCGTCGTCATCAGGATCGGGCGGAAGCGCAGCAGCGCGGCCTGCCTGATCGCCACCAGCGGCGACTTGCCCTCCTCGCGCTCGGCCTCGATCGCGAAGTCGATCATCATGATGGCGTTCTTCTTGACGATGCCGATCAGGAGGATGATGCCGATGATGCCGATCACGCCCAGGCCCTGGCCGCTGACCCACAACGCCAGCAGCGCGCCGACGCCGGCCGACGGCAGGGTCGACAGGATGGTCAGCGGGTGGATGTAGCTCTCGTAGAGCACACCCAGCACGATGTAGACGCAGACGACGGCGGCCAGGATCAGCCACAGCTGGTTCGACAGCGAGGCCTCGTAGGCGCCGGAGGCGCCGAGGAAGGTCATGCTGACCGAGGCCGGCATGCCGATCTCCTCGGCGGCGGCGCGGATCGCGCTCACGGCCTGGCCCAGCGACGTGCCGGAGGCGGTGTCGAAGCCGACCGTCGCCGCCGGATACTGGGCCACGTGGATCACCTGCAGCGGCGCCTGGCGCTCGCTGATGGTGGCGATCGCCGACAGCGGCGTCGGCTGGCCGGAACCGGTGCGCAGCTGCAGGCGGCCGAGCGCGGCGATCGACATCGCCTCGTCCTGCTGCGCCTCCAGGATCACGCGGTACTGGTTGGTCTCGGTGAAGATGGTGGACACGATGCGCTGGCCGAAGGCGCTGTACAGCGCGTCGTCGATCGAGGCGGCCGTGATCGACAGCCGCGACGCGGTGTCGCGGTCGATGTCGATGAAGGCGGCGGCGCCGGTCGCGCCGGCATCGGTGATCGCCGTGCGCAGCTCGGGCAGGCTGCCGATCTTCTGCGTCAGCCGGCGCGCCCACTCGTTGACGGTGTCCTCGTCGGCGCCTTCGATCGACAGCCGGTACTGGGTCGGGCCGCTCTCGGCGTCGATGGTCAGATCCTGGGTCGGCTGCAGGAACAGCTGCAGGCCCGCCACATTGGCCACGCGCTGGCGCAGGCGCTGCATGGTCTCGAGCTGGTCGCCGCGGTCGGCCTTCAGGTTGATCAGCATGGTGCCGGTGTGCAGCATCGTGTTGTTGGCGGCGTCGACGCCCACGCAGGACGCCACCGAGGCGACTTCCGGGTCGGCCATGATTTGCCGCGCCGCTTCCTGCTGCAGTTTCGCCATGTCGGTGTACGAGATCGATTGCCGCGCCTGCACCCGCGCCTGCAGCTGGCCGGTGTCCTGGGTCGGGAACAGCCCTTTCGGGATGACCGTCCACATCAGGGCGGTCAGGACCAGGGTGCCCAGCGCCACCAGCAGGGTCAGGCCCTGGCGCTTCAGGACCCAGCCGAGCATCACGTCGTAGCGCTCGATGACGCGGTCAAAGAAGGCCTGGAACCGGATGGCGAACCTGCTCGGCTTTTCTTCCTCGTGGCTGCGCAGCCAGCGCGCCGACATCATCGGCACCAGCGTCAGCGACACCACGCCCGAGATCAGGATCGTGATCGCCAGCGTGACGGCGAATTCGCGGAACAGGCGGCCGACCACGTCGCCCATGAACAGCAGCGGGATCAGCACCGCGATCAGGGACACGGTCAGCGAGATGATCGTGAAGCCGATCTGGGAAGCACCCTTGATCGCGGCCGCCATCGGTTTTTCGCCCTTTTCGATATAGCGCGCGATGTTCTCGATCATGACGATCGCATCGTCGACGACGAAGCCGGTGGCGATCGTCAGCGCCATCAGCGACAGGTTGTTGAGGCTGTAGCCGAGCAGGTACATCACGCCGAAGCTGCCGATCAGCGAGATCGGCACGGCGAGACTGGCGATGATGGTCGCGCGCAGGCTGTGCAGGAAAGCGAAGATCACCAGCACCACCAGCACCACGGCCAGCAGCAGTTCGATCTGCACGTGCTTGACCGAGGCCCGGATGCCGGTGGTGCGGTCGCTCAGCACGTCCATGCGCAGCGCCGTCGGCAGGCCGGCCTGCAGCTCGGGCAGGCGCGCCTTGATCGCGTCCACGGTGGCGATCACGTTGGCGCCCGGCTGGCGCTGGACGTTGAGGATGATCGCCGGCTTCATATTGGCCCAGGCGCCCAGGCGCACGTTCTCGGCGCTGTCGACCACCTTCGCCACATCGAGCAGCTTGACGGGCGCGCCGTTGCGGTAGGCGACGATCAGGTTTTGATAGTCGGGGACGGTGACCAGCTGGTCGTTGGCATTGATCGCATACGAGCGGGTCGGGCCGTCGAAGCTGCCCTTGGCGCTGTTGGCGTTGGCGGCGCTGATCGCGGTGCGCAGGGTGTCCAGCCCCAGGCCATAGGAGGCGAGCGCTTCGGTATCGGCCTGGATCCGCACCGCCGGCCGTTGGCCGCCCGACAGCGAAACCTGGCCCACGCCCGAGACCTGGCTGATCTTGAGCGCCAGGCGCGTGTTGACGAGGTTCTGCACCTCGGTCAGCGGCAGCGTGTCCGAGGTGATGGCCAGGGTCAGCACCGGCGCGTCGGCCGGGTTGACCTTGGCGTAGACCGGCGGCGCCGGCAGGTCGGTCGGCAGCAGCGAGCCGCCGGCGTTGATCGCGGCCTGCACTTCCTGCTCGGCCACGTCGAGCGTCTCGCCCAGCGCGAACTGCAGGGTGACGATCGAGACCCCGGCGGCGCTGGTGGAGCTCATGCGGGTCAGGCCGGCCATCTGGCCGAACTGGCGCTCCAGCGGCGCGGTGACGGTGCGCGCCATGACTTCGGGACTGGCGCCCGGGTACAGGGTCTGCACCTGGATGGTCGGGAAGTCCACCTGCGGCAGCGCCGACAGCGGCAGGAAGCGGTAGCCGACCAGGCCCGAGAGCACGATCGCCAGCATCAGCAAGGCGGTGGCGACCGGGCGGTTGATGAAGGGAGTGGAAGGACTCATCGGATGCTCCCCGCGCGCTCATCGCGGCGCCGCAACATCATTGCTGCGCTCCCTGGGCCGGACGGCCTGCGCCCTGGCCACGACCCTGGCCCTGCCCCTGCCCCTGGCCGCGCGCGCCGGCGCCGGCCGGACGATCGCCCGGCAACACCACGCTGGCGCCGTCACGCAGGCGGTCGGCGCCTTCGGTGATCACCTGCTCGCCCACCTTCAGGCCGCTGGCGATCTGCACCTTATCCACGGTCGCCTGGCCGCGCTGGACGATGCGCAGCGCCACGGTGCGCGCTTCCGGATCGAGCACGTACACGAAGTCGCCGTTGGCGCCATGGCGCAGCGCCGTCACCGGCACCACCACCGCGTCGCGCAGGGTGTCGACGGTCAGGCGCAGGTTGACGAACTGGCTCGGGAACAGCTTGTTGTCGCCATTGGCGAAGCGCGCCTTGGCGCGCACGGTGCCGGTCTGGGTGTCGACCTGGTTGTCGAGGGCGATGAAGCTGCCGGTGGCCAGCGCCTCGGTGCGGGTGCGGTCCAGCGCGGTGGCCGGCAGCTTCGCGTCTTGCGCGATGCGTCCCTGCAGCGTCGGCAGGTGGTCTTGCGGGACGGCGAATTCGACGTCGATCGGCGACAGCTGGGTGATGACGGCGATGCCGGTCGCATCGCCGCTGCCGACCAGGTTGCCCACGTCGACCGTGCGCAGGCCGACGCGGCCGCTGATCGGGGCGCGCACGGTCGCATAATCCAGGTTCAGCTGGGCCGTGCCTTCGGACGCCTTGTCGGTCATCACCGTGCCTTCGAGCTGCTTGACCAGCGCGGCCTGGGTATCGACTTCCTGGCGCGCGATCGAATCCTGCTCGAGCAGGGTGCGGTAGCGCGACAGCATCAGGCGCGCGCTCTCCAACTGGGCTTCGTCGCGCTGGCGCTGGCCGCGCGCCTGCAGCAAGGCCATTTCGAACGGGCGCGGATCGATCGTCGCCAGCACCTGGCCCTGCTTGACCAGCTGGCCCTCGGTGAAATGGATCTTCTGGACCACGCCCGAGACCTGCGGACGCACGGTGGCGGTCGCCGCGGCGACCACGGTGCCGAGCGCGTCCAGGGTCACCGGCAGGTCGGCCTGCTGGGCGGTCGCCACGCCCACCGTGGTGGCCGGGCCGCCCCGTCCACCCGGACCGCGCCCGCCGCCCGGGCCGCCGGGGCCGCCGGCCGCCATCCCCGGCCCACCCGCGCCACCGGGGCCGCCCGCCGGCTGGTGGGTAAGCCACCAGGCGAGGCCGCCCAGCGCCACCATCGACAGCACGGCGATCACCCCGCCGATGAGGCGGGCGCGCCGGGTGCGGGCGGGACGGTCGGTGATTGGATGGGGCGGGAGATGCTGGTCCATGCTTGTCCTTGTTCTATAGATTTGATACTTGCGCAATACGGGTCACAATGACTTTAGCATGGCCGTTTCACTCACAATGTTTCGTAACGTACACTGCTCTTCCACTGAAACCGTGCGTTTCCACCCGCCTTAACGCCGATTTACACAGTTCGCCTCTATTTAGGCGACGTAAACGAAAAACGGGCGCGAGATTCCGCTCGCGCCCGCCAAAACACTGTATTAATCAGTTACAAACTGCTTACAAGATTGCTCACCAATTGCCGCAGAAGCAATGGGCCACCGCCGCGAACGGCTTGCGCTCCTGAGTCAGTTCAGACAGGAAGGCCATGTCTTGCGCCACCTGGCCGACCGGGCCCGCCGGAATCGCCTGTTCGACCAGGCCCAGCTTGACCTGGATCGTCATCGCCTGCGCCGCCGAGGCGCCGGCCATCTGCAGGAAGCGCTCCACGCGCGTGACCGGACGCTCGACGTAGACCACGCGGTAATCCTTGGCCAGCTTGGCGCGGCCGGCGGCCGAGGCCAGGGCGTCGTTGTAGCTGCCCAGGCGGTCGACCAGGCCGCGCTCCTTGGCCTGGGCGCCGGTCCAGACGCGGCCCTGCCCCACTTCGTCGATTTTCGCCTGCGTGGTCTTGCGCGCCGCCGCCGCCTTGCTGGTGAAGTCGGCATACACGTTGTTGATGCTCTGCTGGACCAGCTTCTCGAAACGCGGATCGAGCGGACGCAGCGGATTGTAGGCGTCGGCCAGCCAGGTGGTGGTCACGCCCTCGGTGCGCACGCCCAGCTTGTCGGCCACCTTGTCGGCGGTCGGCAGCAGCGCGAACACGCCGATCGAGCCGGTGATGGTGGCCGGGTCGGCGATGACTTCGTCGGACGCCATCGAGATCCAGTAGCCGCCCGACGCCGCCACGCTGCCCATCGACACCACCACCGGCTTGCCGGCGGCGCGCGTCAGTTCCAGCTCGCGCCGGATCAACTCGGAACCATAGGCGCTGCCGCCGGGCGAATCGACGCGCAGCACCAGGGCCTTGATCGAATCGTCTTCGCGCGCCTGGCGGATCAGGTTGGCCGTGGCGCGACCGCCGATCACGCCGGGACCGCCGGCGCCGTCGGTGATGGTGCCGGAGGCAACGATCACGCCGACCGCGTCGCCGAAGGCTTTCTGCGGATGGCGCGCCAGGTATTCATGGAAGCTGATCTGGCGGAACGACTTGATGTCTTCTTCGTAGACGCCGCGCTTGACCATCAGCGCGCGCAACTCGTCGCGGGTCTTGAGGCCGTCGACCAGCTTGGCCTGCAGGGCGACCCTGGCGGCGCTGCCGCCGGCCGCTTCCATGCGCTCGGGCAGCGTGTCGATCATGCTGGCCAGCGCTCCGTCGGGCAGCTTTCGGTTCTTTTCGACCAGGCCGGTGTAGCCGGCCCACATCGCGTTGTACAGGTAGGCGTCGGCCTCGCGCGCGGCGTCCGACGGGCCGTTGGCGATATACGGCTCGGCCGCGCTCTTGTAGGTGCCGACCTTGACCAGGTTGACCGTCACGCCGACCTTGTCGAGCGCGTCGCGGTAGTAGTTGCGGCGCCCGCCGAAGCCCTCGATCAGCACCATGCCCATCGGGTGGACGTAGACTTCGTTGGCGTGCGAGGCGACCAGGTAGCGCTTCTGGTCGTACTGGCCGCTCCAGGCCACGACCGTCTTGCCGGCCTTCTTGACGCGCTCCACCGCGGCGCCGAACTCGCGCAGCATGGCCATGCCGCCGCCGTTCATCTCGTCCAGCAGCAGCACCACGCTGGTGATGTTGGGGTCGCGCGCGGCGTTGTCGAGCACCTGGGTCACGTCGCGCAGGCGCACGGTGCGCTTGCTGTCGCCGCCCACGTTGTCGAGCACCGTGTCGCGCAAGGTGGTCTCGTACTGCTCGACCAGGTCGCCCTTCACCTCGACCACCAGCGCGGTCTTTTCCGACAGCGGCTTGACGCCGCCGCCGAAGAACATCGCGACGATCAGGACGAGGATCAGCAGGAACAGCAGGTTGAAGAAGGTGCGGCGGGTCACGTCGAGCGCGGTCCACAGGAACACGAACCCGCGCCGCAACGCGCTCAGGGGCTTGAAGGCCATCGAAACTCCAGTCTAGGTCAAGGAAGCGGTCGGGCGACCTGCCCGTCCCCGGCGACGCCAGGGACGCGATGCGAGATCGCATACAAGCCGGCAAACACCAGTATGCCGTTAATCAACAGTAATTCCAGCCCGAGGCGGTAAGCGCCGAGCAGATAAGCCTGATTGTACTCAAGGATCGCGCACAGGACGGGTGCGCCGATCGTCACCAGCGGGACCAAACGGTCGTTCGGCATGCGCGCGGTCAGCATGCCGAAGGCGAACAGGCCGAGCAAGGGGCCGTAGGTATAGGCCGCCAGCTTGAGGATCACGCCGATCATGCTCGGATTGTCGGCCGCCTTGAAGCCCAGCACCAGCAGCAGGAACAGGAAGGCGAAGCCCAGGTGCACGCGGCGGCGCAGGCTTTCGGCCTGGGCCTGGGTCAGGTCGGTGCGGCGCTTGATGCCGAGCAGGTCGATGCAGGTCGACGAGGTCAGCGCCGTGATGGCGCCGTCGGCGCTGGGGAACAGGGCCGAGATCAGGGCGATCAGGAAGATGATCTGCAAGGCCGCCGGCAGGTGGCCCATCACCACCGCCGGGAAGATCTTGTCGCCCGTGGCGGTCACGCCGACCATCGGCGCATACAGGTACAGCAGGCCGCCCAGGAACACGAAGGACAGCAGCACCACGACCAGCACCGCGGTCAGGGTCAGCATGTTCTTCTGCGAATCCTTCAGGGTCTTGACCGAGATGGTCTTCTGCATCATTTCCTGGTCCATGCCGGTCATGGTGATCGTGATCAGGGCGCCGGCGATGATCTGCTTGAGCCAGAAATTGGGGCTGTCGACGTCATGCGTGAAGACGTTGGCCAGGCCCTGCGACTGCATCTGGTTCAGGCTTTCCGGGATCGACATGTTCAGTTCGCCCAGCAGGATCCAGACGCACGCGAACAGGCCGAACAGCATGCAGCTGGTCTGCAGGGTGTCGGTCCAGACGATGGTCTTCACCCCGCCCTGGTAGGTATACAGCAGGATCATGCCCAGCACGACCAGGGTGCTGAGCCAGAACGGCACGCCCAGGCTGTCGAGGATGATCGCCTGCAGGATGTTCACCACCAGGTACAGGCGCGCGGTGGCGCCCAGCAGGCGCGAGACGATGAAGAAGCCGGCGCCGCTCTGGTAGGCGCGTCGCCCCAGGCGCACGTCGAGGTAGTGATAGATCGAAGTCAGCTGCAGGCGGTAGTACAGCGGCAGCAGCACGTAGGCCACGGCGATGTAGCCGATCACGTAGCCGATCACGATCTGGGCATAGCCGAAGCCGTCGACGCCGACCGCGCCCGGCACGCTCACGAACGTGACGCCGGACAGGGTGGTGCCGACCATGCCGAAGGCGACCAGCATCCAGTTGCTGCTCTTGTTACCGATGAAGAAGCTGTCGTTGTTGGCGCCTTTCGAGGTGGCCCAGGCGACGCCGAGCAGCAATGCGAAATAAGCGATGAGGATGCAGAAGAGGAGTAGCGGGGACATGGGATGCCGAGGTTGACGTTTCGCTCAGCAATATACACCCTGCGCCGCGCTGGCCCAAGGGCCGGCGCTCAGGCACGCCATCGATCCGCCGCTCAGATTTCTTCGCCGCGCACCCGCGTGAAGGGGCCGATGCAGGCCTCGATCGAGGCTTCGGCGCACAGCAGGAACAGCGTGCCGGACGGATGGAAGCGCACGAAATGGGTGGCGTTGGCGCCCGGCTTCATGACGTTGCCGGAGCAATCGGGCTTGCCGTTGTCCTTGGTGACGCGGTCGGTCAGGCGATAGAAGCCGTCGGGATCGGGCTCGTTGGGGATCGTGTAGACGCTCTCGGAAATCTCGGCGGCGCTGGTGACCAGCGTGGTGCCGTCGGCGCGGAAGCGGTAGGTTTCGAGGCAGTGGGTAGCGGGCACCGCGAGGCGCCAGATGCCGAGGATCGGATGGTCGGCGGCCGGGCCCTTCTGCGCCAGCGCCGGCGGGCAGGCGCCCAGCAGGGACAACAGCAACAGGCTGGCAACTGTGCGCATGGCGGGCTCCTTCGCGGCCGGATGGCGCCTGCCCGGGGCCGGACAGGCGATGCCATTATTGCATCGGCGCGGCGGGGATGGCGCACGCGCCATCCCTCCCCTTCGACGGATCAGCCGTTCTCGGCGCCGGTCTTCGGCTTGGCCGGGCGGCGCGCGCGCGGCGCTGCCTTGCGCGCCGGCGCCTTGTGGGCCGGACGGGCCGTTTTCTTGCGCGCCGGCTTGGCGTCGTCCTGGGTTTCGTCGCGGGTCTCTTCCGACACCGGCTCGGCTTCCGGCTGTGCGGCATCGGCCTTGGCCTCGGCTTCGGCCGCTGCCGGCACGGCGGCGGCCTCCTCGGCCACGACCGCCAGCGCGGCCTGTTCCGCCAGCTTCTTGGCGGACGGCTTGCGCGGCGTGCGGCGGCGTTCCTTGACCGGGGCCGCTTCGGCCGGCGCAGCTTCGGCCGGCGCTGCGTCCTGGGCGGCGGGCGCTTCCGGCTCGCTCACGAACAGCGTCGGCTGCGAGGCGGGCTGCGCGAGGGCCTCGGCGTCGCTCACGACCGGTTCCAGCAGGGCCGGGATCGGCGCCGAGGCCGGCGCCGCTTCGGCGCGACCGCCCTTGCGGCCACCGCGGCCACGGCCCCGGCGGGTGTCGGGCTTGGCTTCTTCGGCCACGCCTTCGACCGGGGCGATGGCATCGACCAGGTCCTGGACCACGGCGTCCGGCGCCTGGGCGACATCCTGCGCGGCAGTGTCGACGGTCGGGACCAGGGCCGGCGCGTTGGCGCTGCGGTAGACGTAGGTGCCCGACTTCTCGTCGCGGCCGAACTCGAACAGGCCGCGGGTCTGCGCTTCTTCGAGCAGGTTGCCGAAGGTGCGGAAGCCGTAATAGGTCTCGGAAAAGTCCGGACGGCGGCGCTTGAGGGTGTCTTTCAGCAGCGAAGCCCAGATCTTGCCGGTGTCGCCGCGCTCGGATACCAGGGCGTCGAAGGTCTCGACCACCATGTCCAGCGCCTGCACCTTGCGCGCCTCGAGTTCTTCCTTGCGCTTGTCGTCGCTCGCATTGGGGCGCCGCGTCGACTGGCCCTTGCGCGCCTCCTGCTCTTCCTTGCGCTTGGCGGTGGCGCGGTTCTTTTCGCGCACCAGGTCGTCGTAGAAGATGAATTCGTCGCAGTTGGCCACCAGGAGGTCGGAGGTCGACTGCTTGACGCCGACGCCGATCACCTGCTTGGCGTTCTCGCGCAGCTTGGAGACCAGCGGCGAAAAGTCGGAGTCGCCGCTGATGATGACGAAGGTATTGACGTGCGACTTGGTGTAGCACAGGTCGAGGGCGTCGACCACCAGGCGGATGTCGGCCGAATTCTTGCCCGACTGGCGCACGTGCGGGATCTCGATCAGCTCGAAGTTCGCCTCGTGCATGGCCGCCTTGAAGCCCTTGTAGCGGTCCCAGTCGCAGTAGGACTTCTTGACCACGATGCTGCCCTTGAGCAGCAGGCGCTCCAGCACCGGCTTGATGTCGAATTTCTCGTAGTTGGCGTCGCGCACGCCCAGTGCGACGTTTTCGAAGTCGCAGAACACCGCCATGCTGATGTTGTCGGAAGATGAGGCCATGAGTTGTTGTTTTCTGGTAATAAGTGGACAAGCTAACGGCGATTATACGCAACCGCCGGGGCTTTTCACCGTCCCGCTTGCTCACATGCCCGCGCGCATCGGCGCGCCACCGTTTCCATGCCGGCATCCGGCGACGTTCCGACTTGTTTCATTCGACGAAGCAAGGCATTTACCAATCGTGCATACAAGAAGCGTGACCGCTTCAATTGTACGTTTAACACGCCCGCTTCTGCCCTATAATTCCGGCTCCTTCAACCGGTTTTCGGGCGACGATGCTCTCTGCCACCCTGTTCGAGTCAGCCTTCAACAGCTCGCCCTTCGGGCACTACCTGCTGTCGCCCACGGCTGACGCGATCATCCTCGCCGTCAACGATGCCTTCCTCAAGGCCTCGTCGCGCACCCGCGAGGAACTGCTCGGGGTCAGCCTGTTCACGGCCTTTCCCGGCAACCCCGACGATCCGGAAGATACCGGCGAAGCCGACCTGCGCGCCTCGCTCGCCAAGGTGCGCGCGACCGGCCTGCCCGACACCCTGCCGGCGGTGCGCTATCCGATTCCCGTGGTGCTGCCCGATGGCCGGACGGTGTTCGAGGAACGCTTCTGGACCTCGACCAGCACGCCGATCTTCGGCCCCGGCGGCGAACTGACCTGCATTTCGCACAGCAATAACGACGTCACCGCCCAGGTGCGCTCGGAGGCGGCCGTGCGCGAAAGCGAGAAGCGCTTCCGCGCGCTGACCAATGCGACGGCCGAAGTCATCTATCGCATGAATCCCGACTGGACCCAGCTGCGCCATCTCGAAGGCCGCGGCTTCCTGAAGGACACGGACGACGCCAACGGCCTCTGGCTCGAAGAATATGTCCCGCCCGAGGACCAGGGCCGGCTGCACCAGGAGATCGCGCGCGCCATCCGCGACCGCTCGGTGTTCGAGCTCGAGCACCGGGTGCGGCGCGCCGACGGCAGCAGCGGCTGGACCCTGTCGCGCGCGGTGCCGATGTTCGACACCGCCGGCGAGGTCTACGAATGGATCGGGGCCGCCAGCGACATCACCGAGCGCAAGGCGGCCGAAGAAAAGCTGCGCGAGGCCGACCGCCGCAAGGACGAATTCCTGGCCATGCTGGCGCACGAGCTGAGAAATCCCCTGGCGCCGATCGGCGCCGCGGCCGAGCTGCTGCAGCGCATCAAGCTGGACGAAACGATGATCAAGCGCACCAGCCAGATCATCGGGCGCCAGGTGGGCCACATGACGGCGCTGATCGAAGACTTGCTGGACGTCTCGCGCGTCACGCGCGGCCTGGTGCAACTCGACAGCGAGCCGCTCGACGTCGGCGCCGTGCTGCACGAGGCGGTGGAACAGGTCATGCCGCTGATCCAGGCGCGCCGCCACGACCTGGCGTTGCGCCTGCCGCCGCCGGGCACGCTGGTCGCGGGCGACCGCAAGCGCCTGGTGCAGGTGGTCGCCAATCTTCTCAACAACGCCGCCAAATACACGCCTGAAGACGGACGCCTCGAGGTCGCATCGTTCATCGACGCCGAACGGCGCCTGTGCATCGACGTCGTCGACAACGGCATCGGCATGGCGCCCGAGCTGGCGGCGCGCGCCTTCGAACTGTTCGCCCAGGCCGAGCGCTCGTCCGACCGCTCCTCGGGCGGCCTGGGGCTGGGCCTGGCGCTGGTGAAAAGCCTGGTCGATCTGCATGGCGGCGCGGTCGCCTGCGACAGCGCCGGCCCGGGCCGCGGCAGCCGGTTCTCGGTCTGCCTGCCGCTGCTCGAACGCCAAAGCGACGCCGCCGCCCCGCCCTGCGACGAACCGCGCAGCGCCGCGCCACCGGGCTCGCTGCGCGTGATGGTCGTGGACGACAACGTCGATGCGGCCGTCACCCTGTCGATGCTGCTGGAGTCGGGTGGGCACCAGGTCGCGGTGGAGCACGATGCGCTGCGAGCGCTGCAATGCGCGCAGCAGTTCAGTCCCCAGGTCTGCCTGCTCGACATCGGCCTGCCCGGCATCGACGGGCTCGAACTCGCGCGGCGCCTGCGCGCGCTGCCGCAAGCGGCCAACGCGCTGCTGGTCGCGGTCACCGGCTACGGCCAGGCGCGCGACCGCGACCAGATCCTCGGCGCCGGCTTCGACCACCACCTGGTCAAGCCGATCGACACCGGGCGCCTGTACGCGCTGCTGGAAGGCGTGGCCGCGCCGGCCGCTTGAGCGCCGCGCGGCCTTCCCCGATCGGCGCCGTGCGGCGATAATGCCGCGCATTTCAATCGGCAATCATTCGACCATCTCATCATGCAAGCACACAAAGCCCATTACCTGCAGCTGCGTCCCCACGACGCCCTGCCCGACCTCAAGCATCTGGCGCCGTTCATGGCCGTGGTCGTGATCGACGACGACAGCGACGAGATGTGGCGCTGGGACGTCGCACGCTGGCTGGTCGATTCCGGCTGCCGCTACATGCTGGCCTGGGGCAAGGAATGCGCGAGCTGGAACGAGGCGGTCGAGGATGCCGCCCTGGAAGCGTTCGACTACGAAGACGTCGCGCCGGAACAATCCGTGCTGACGACGGCGCACGAGGATGAGGACCTGGACGAAGTGTTCTGGTTCGCGCGCCACCGCGCCAGCCACCCGGCGCTGCGCTTTTCCACCGCGGTGATCCTGCACGTGGCCATGCGCGGCCGGCCCGACGAACTGCTGGCGCAGTTCGCCGACGCCTGAGCCGCCGGTCCGATCCCTACACCCGCGCCAGCGTTTCCGGGTCGGCCTCGCCGTCGAAATACTTGTCGATGCAGGCCTGGAACACGGCTTCGTCGGGCGCCACGTCGGCGAACAGGGTCATCGACGAGCGGAATTTCAGCTCGTCCGGATGGCCGAAAATCTCGTGCGCAGTCGGCCCGTCGAGCGCGGCGACGATGCCGGCGCATTCGCGCAGGCGCCGGCCCAGCACCGGATGGGCCAGGTAAGCCGCCGCCTCGTCCTCGGAGCCGATGGCATAGCGCTGCGCCATCTCGCTGCTGCCCAGCCCCTTGAACTGCGGAAAAACGAACCACATCCAGTGGCTGCGCTTGTGCCCTGCCCGCAATTCGGCCAGCACATTGGCGTAGACCGGCTCCTGCGCCTCGACGAAGCGCGTCAGGTTGAAGTCATCCATGATGTTTCCCTCCCCTTGTCACCGAAATGCTACAACGCCGTCGTTGTTTGCTAAAGTGCCGCACGATGAACGCCGAACACCTCTCCCTCCTCCTCGTGCGCGAAATGCCCTACGGGAAATATAAAGGCCGCAAACTGGCCGACCTGCCGGGCCATTACCTGGGCTGGTTCGCGCGCGAAGGTTTTCCACGCGGCGAGCTCGGCCAATTACTGGCCCTGATGGTCGAACTCGACCACAATGATTTGCGCGGCCTGCTCGATCCGCTGCGTGGACCGTCGACTAGGTGATACCCTCTAGCAATACACACGCCAATATCCTCCTGGGCATCGGTATAATCGAACATTCAACGAAGAATCCGCCATGCTCAACGAACACGCTCCCGCGCCCCTGGTGCTGGTGGTCGAGGACGACGACCACATTGCCCAGGTATTGCGCTTCATGCTCGAACGCCAGGGTTACCGCGTCCTGCACCTGGCCGACGGCCGCGCCGCGAGCGAGTACGTGGCCGCCAGTCCGGAAATTCCCGACCTGGTGCTGATGGACGTGATGCTGCCCCATCTCGACGGCTTCGAGATCGTCGCCCTGGCCCGTGCGCGCGCCGAGTGGGCGGCGGTGCCCATCCTCATGCTGACCGCCAAGAACACCGAGCGCGACACCGTGCGCGCGCTCGACGCCGGCGCCAACGACTTCGTTAGCAAGCCGTTCCAGCCCAACGAATTGCTGGCGCGCGTGCGGCGCCTGCTGCTGCCGGCCGCCTGAGTATCCCTAAGCGGGCGCTGCGAATCGTCCGGCTCGCTTACACTCGGGGCATGTCGCGCTCCATTTTCCTGCTTCCGCTTCTGCTGTCATCGCTGTCCTTGCCGGCCCAGGCCGCCACCTTGCTGCTGTGCCCCGGCGCTCCGCTCGCCTCGCCCGGCGCCGTGACCGAGGACTACACCACCGCCATGGGCGCCCGCATGCGCGCCATCGTCACCGAAGCGCCGGGCAAGCCCGATCCCGGCTGCCGCGCCGTGCCGCTCAAGGTGGCCGCCAGCGGCGTCCAGGCGCTGCACTTCCTGCCATTGGACGCGGCGCCGGGCGAGACGATCCTGCTGCGCGGCGAACAAAGCGGCAAGGAGTTCACCGTCACCGGCCACACGCTGGGCGCGCCGCCGCCCCTGCCCGCCTCGCAGCCGGGCCTGGCCACGCAAGCCCCGCTCGACGCCGCCGACGTGCGCCGCCGCGCGCCGCGCGCCACCTGGGCCTGGAGCCCGAACGCCTGGCGCGAACGCGCCGACGCCATGCTCGACTGGGCCGCGGAGCAAGGCATGGGCGAATTGTTCATCAACGTGCCGGTGCGCGCCGGCACGGTCGCCGAGCCGCAGGCATTGGCGGCCTTCGTGCGCCAGGCGGACAGCCGCGGCATCGCGGTGACCGCCTTCGAGGACGGGCCCGACCTGATCCTGCCGACCGCGCGCGCCGACGCCGTCGACCGCATGCGCGCCTATGCCGCCTATAACGCGCAGGCCGGCGCGCGCGCGCGCCTGAAGGGCGTCCAGTTCGACGTCCAGCCCCAACTGCTCGATCCCGACAAGCTGCCGAAGGCGGCGCGCGACAACCATTACCTCGACCTGCTGGCCGCGCTGCGCGGGGCCGCCGGCACGATGCGGCTCGAGGCCGTGGCGCCGGCCGCCTGGAGCGGCGAGGACGCGCTGCTGCGCGGCCTGGCGCGCCATGTGGATGCGCTGACGGTGCGCACCTACCGCACCGACCCCGATGAGATACGGCGCCATGCGGCGCCCTTCCTGGACTGGGGTGTCCAGCACGGCAAGCGGGTGCGCATCGCGCTCGAGGCCGGACCGGCCGGCGCCGGCGTGGAACGCCAATACCGGCGCCTGGGGCCGGGCGCCAAAGGCGACCTCTTGATGTTCGACCTCGACGGCCAGAAGGTGCTGATGCTGCTGCAGGTGCCCGCGGCCCAGGACGAGGCGCAGGCCTACGCGCTGGCCGACCGGCGCGAGATCGCCGGCTCGGCCACCACCTTCCACTTCGACAAGCCCGCGCTGATGCGCCTGCTGCCGCGGCTTGAACAGTCCTTTGGCGCGTGGAAGAGCTTCGGCGGGATGGCGGTGCACGCGCTGCGCTAGCGCGCTCGCGCGCCAGTCACCCCAGCGGCAACTCCACCGTAAACCGCGTCCCCAGCCTGGCCCGGGTCTCGAAGCCGATCGTGCCGCCGTGCTCCTCGACGATCGCCTTGCTGATGCTCAGCCCCAGCCCGGTGCCGCCGCGCTGGCGCGTGTCGTGGGCGTCGGCCTGGGCGAAGCGTTCGAACACGCGCGCCTGGAACGCGGGTGGGATGCCCGGCCCCTCGTCGGTCACGCTCAGGCGCGCCCAGCCCGGCCGCTGCGCCAGGCCCACCGTCACCGTCTGGCCGGACGGCGTGAACTTGATCGCGTTCGACAGCAGGTTGCTCAGCACCTGCACCAGGCGGTCATGGTCGATCGCGGCCTGTACCCCTTCGGCGCCCGGCGGCAGGTCGAGCCGCAGCGCGACGCCGGCCTGGCGCGCCTGGCCCTCCATCGCCTCGGTCGCGTGCCGCAGCACCGGCGCCAGCGGCTGCACGCTGCGCCGGTATTCCATCTGGCCCGCCTCGATCTTCTGGATATCGAGCAGGTCGTTCACCATCCGCATCAGGCGGTCGCAGCTCTGGCTGGCGATGTGCAGCAGCTTGGCCACGTCCGGCGGCAATTCGCCGGCCATGCCGGTGTCGAGCAGCGACAGCGAGGCGTGGATCGAGGTCAGCGGCGTGCGCAGCTCGTGCGAGACGGTGGACACGAATTCGCTTTTCATGCGCTCGACCTTCTTGCGCTCGGAGATGTCGTGCAGGAAGATGCTGAAGAAGGCATCCGCGCCCTCGCCCGCCAGCGCCACCGTGGTCTCGACCGTGAATTCCGCGCCCTGGCGGTTGACCACGATCCGCTCCAGGCGCCGGTCATACGAAAACTCCGCGCCCTGGTGGAAGCCGCGCAGCGCCTTGGCGATGCTGGCGCGGTAGCGCTCCGGCAGGATCATCTCGGCCAGCGGCCAGCCGACCGCCTCGTGGCGGCTCCAGCCGAACATGCGCTCGGCGGCCGGATTCCAGTCGAGGATCATGCCGCGCTGGTCGGCCGCGATGAAGGCGTCCTGCGCCGCCCCGACGATGGTGGCCATGCGCTGCTCGCTGGCGCGCACCGAGGCCAACGCGCGTTCCAGTTCCAGGGTGCGCTGCTCGACCCGCTGTTCGAGGGTGTCGTTCAGCGTCTGCAGCTCGGCGCGCCGCTGCACCAGCGCCGTCACCAGCGCATTGAGCGCGCCGGAGAGCTGGCGCACCTCGGTATACCCGCGCCCCGCCGGCACCAGTACCTGGCTGTCGCCGCGGCGCAGGCGGTCGGCCGACGCGGCCAGGGCCTGCAAGGGACGCGTGATGCGGCGCGCCAGCAGCAGGCCGGCCAGCGAGAACAGGAGCGCCAGCGCGGCGCCGCTCCACAAGGCGCGTTCACGCAGCTCGCGCACCGGCCGGTAGGCGTCCTCGAGGTCCTGGCGCACCAGCACGTGCCAGCCCAGGCCCGGATAGTCGCCCACCGCGCGCGTGGCGGCGTAGCCGACCAGGTAGTCGCGCCCGTCGTCCCAGCGCTCGATCGCGTAGCCGGTGCGCCCCTGGCGCGCTTCGCCCAGGCTGGCCAGGTCGACCCTGGTGTCCTGCAGGCCTTCGGGCCCCAGCAGCACCACGCCTTCGGCGCTGACGATCAATGCCTGCACCCGGTTGCGCGCCTGGACCGGCGCGATGATCGAGCGCTCGACGTCGCGCGCCCACTCCCACGACAGGTGGGTGCCCAGCACGCCGGCCGGCTTGCCGTTCGCGTCCAGCCAGGGAAAGGCGACGTCCACGAAGCGGCGCGGCTCGCCTTCCTGCACCGGCAGCAGCTTGGCCAGCAGCACCGCCTCGTGCACGTCGCCGACGTAGGTGCCCTTGAGGGCATTGATGAACCACGGCCGCTTGGCCACGTTCTTCCCTTCCAGCAGGCCGCGCGCCTCGGCCAGCACCGTGCCGTCCAGCGCGGCCATGCCGATCCATTCGTAGTAGCCGTAGCTCGACTGCATGTCGCCCAGGATGCGGCGCCGCTCCGCATGCGAGGTGCCGGCGGCCATCAGGTCGCTGCGGCGCGCCATCAGGCGCACCTCGCGATAGCGCTCATACATGCCGCGATCGAGCTTGTCGGCGGTCTGCATCGCCATCTCGCCCAGCCCGCTGCCGATGCTGCTCTTGACCTGGTCGGTGGCGGCGCGCTCGACCACCTCGACCAGCAGCAGGGTCAGGACCACGGTCAGCGCCGAGAACGCGAGCGCGAGCCAGGCGCCGAGGCCGCGCGGGCTCAAGCGATGCAGGAAAGGTCGGGAATGCGGCATGGAAGCACCTGGGACGATCGTTAATACCGAGCGTACCACGGTGACAATAGTGCTTGGCAATACGAAACTTGGTCATCCGCGCAGCTCGACCGTTCGCCAAGCGCTGTCCGCCTCCTGGCGCAGACGCCGCCCGGGGCCGGCGAAAAGCGGGTGATTCCGCACGGCCATGCCCGATTTCCGGTAAACTTGACGGCTATAAGTACATCGATTGGAAACACCGTCATGCAAGCCACCGCCGCCGCCCCCGCTCTTTCCTCGCCGCCGCCTTCCCTGCTGGACTATGCCACCTCGTGCGCGCTGCCGACGCCGTGGGCCCAGTTCACGCTGCACGCCTGGGTCGAGCCGGCCACCGGCAAGGAACACCTGGCGATGGCTCTGGGCGACCTGTCGACCGGCGAGCCGGTGCTGGCGCGGGTGCACTCCGAATGCCTGACCGGCGACGTGATGTTCTCGCAGCGCTGCGACTGCGGCGCCCAGCTCGAAGGCGCGCTGCAGCGCATCGCCGAGGAAGGCCGCGGCATCCTGCTCTACCTGCGCCAGGAAGGCCGCGGCATCGGCCTGGTCAACAAGATCCGCGCCTACCGCCTGCAGGAAGCCGGCGCCGACACGGTCGAGGCCAACCTGCAGCTGGGCTTCCATGCCGACGCCCGCAACTACGAGCTGTGCCGGCCGATGCTGGAACAGTTCGGCATCAAGTCGGTGCGCCTGATGACCAACAACCCGCGCAAGATCGACGCCCTGAACCGCATCGGCGTCACGGTCGCCGAGCGCGTGCCGCTGCTGGTCAACCGCAATGCCTACAACAACAGCTACCTGAACACCAAGCAGGCCAAGCTGGGCCACATGATGGCGCCGCTGACCGCCGTCGAACAGGGCGAAAAGGCACTGGTCGAACCGGCCAATACCCCTGAATCGACGCCGACATTGCCGTAAACGTGCGCTAACGCGCGCAACGCTCGTTGATCCAGTGGCAAGATAGTATTTCATACTGCCATCAAACTATTGCATGAAACGAGCTGTCCTGGCACTCCTGCTGACCTGCATCGCCGTCGGCGCCGCCCTCGAGGCGACGTCGCCGCCGGCCGCTGCCCAGCCCCAGCCGCAGAATCTGGCGCAAACGGCGCCGCGCGCGAGCCAGAACACGGCCGGCGTCGGCACCGGCGCCGCCATCGGCGCGCCCCAGATGCCGGTCGATACCGCGCCCGCGGCCACGCCGAACGCGCCGCTGCCGGGCGAGACCGAGGCCCAGGACGCCCTGCCCGAGCCTTCGCTGGCGGCCCAGGACCTGTACGATTCCGCACGCGGCGACCTGCTGCAGATCCGCATGCTGCTCAAGAACGGCCGCACCCAGTCGACGGTCGGCTCGGGCTTCCTGGTCGGCACCAGCAACCTGGCGCTGACCAATTACCACGTGGTGTCGCAGATGGCGCTCGACCCCGCGATCTATACGGCCGAATACATCGACACCGACGGCAATACCGGCCCGGTCGAGCTGATGGCGGTCGACGTGCTGCACGACCTGGCCGTGGTGCGCATCAACCGCAACGGCAGCGGCTTCTTCAAGGTGCCCGAGCAGCCGGTGCGGCTGCGCCAGGGGCAGCGCCTGTACTCGCTCGGCAATCCGCTCGACCTGGGCTTCGCGATCTCGGAAGGGGCGTATAACGGCGTGCTCACGCGCAGCTTCTACGATCGCCTGATCTTTTCCGGCCCGATCAACTCGGGCATGAGCGGCGGGCCGAGCGTGACCGCCAGCGGCACCGTGGCCGGCATCAACGTCTCGCGCCGGCGCGACGGCGAATCGGTCAGCTTCCTGGTGCCGGTCAAGCATGCGCAGGAGTTGCTGCGCAAGGTGGCCGAGCAGGCCGCGCCGCCGGCCGACTTCAATCCGCTGATCGGCAAGCAGCTGCTGGCGCACCAGGGCAATATGGTCGACAAGCTGCTCGAGGAACCCCTCACGCTCAAGGGCATGGGCCAGTACCTGGTGCCGGTGCGCGAATCGGGCGAGGTGCGCTGCTGGGGGCGCTCGAATGCCCGCGGCGCGGTCTACAGCACCGATTCGATGAGCTGCGTGATGCAGTCGGCGGTGTTCGTGTCGGACGTGCAGCAGACCGGCAACGTGGCCATGACCCACCAGTACATCCGCAGCGGCACCATGGACCCGATGCGCTTCGCGACGCTCGCCAGCGACACCTTCCAGGTGAACAACCTGGGCAGCACCGGCGACCCGCGCCTGACCAAGCCGTTCTGCACCGAGCGCTTCGTGCATACCCGGACCCTGCCGCTGCGCGCCGTCACCTGCGTGCGCGCCTACCGCAAGTTCGAGGGCCTGTACAACTTCACCCTGCTCACGGCCAGCACCGACGCCTCGCAATCGAGCCTGCAGAGCCGCCTGGACGTGTCCGGCGTCTCCTACGAAAACGGCCTGCGCGTCACGCGCGCCTACCTGGGCGCCTTCGGGCGGAGTGGACGGCGATGAGCGAGCACACCAGCCAGCCATTGGACAGGCCGACGGGCGCCCCGACCAGCGCGCCGACCAGCGCGCCGACCGGCGGGCCAATGAGCGCCGAGTCGCTGCGCGGCCCGTGGACCATCGAGACCCTGGCCCGCAACGGCGAGGTGCTGCACCGCCACCGCGTGGCGGCGCTGCCGATCCGCATGGGCCGCGCCTACGACAACGACTTCATCGTCGACGACGATTACGCGGCCGCCCACCACGCCGTGGTCGAAGCCGGGCCGGATGGCCGCCTGCGGCTGCGCGACCTCGGCAGCCGCAACGGCATCGTGCACAAGAGCCGGCGCATCAAGGACGAACTGGCGCTCGACGGCGACACCGTGGTGCGCATGGGCCACACCTCGCTGCGCATCCGCGGCGCCGCGCAGCGGGTCGCGCCGGAGATGGTCGATCGCACCATGCACGGCTGGGAAGGCATGCTGCCGGGCGGCGCCGGCATCGTATTGGCCGTGTTGGCGGCGCTGCTGGTGGCCTGGCTGACCGACGCCAGCAACGACCTGGAGCGCTATGCCCTGTTCCCGGCCGCGGCCAGCGGCATCGGCCTGGCCTGGGCCGGCCTGTGGGCCTTCGGCAACCGCCTGTTCGGGCGCCGCGCGCGCCTCGGGCGCCACCTGTTCATCTATGGCTGCGCGCTGGCGGCGCTGGTGGGCCTGCGCCTGCTGGCCAGCGTGGTGGCCTATGCCTGGTCGCTCGAATGGCTGACCGCGTATGCCTCGCACGCGGCGGTGGCGACGGTGGCGGTGGCGGTCTACTTCCACCTCGCCACCGTCACGCCGCAGTACCGGCGTCGCCTGCGCCTGGCCTGCGGCGCGCTGGCGCTCCTGGTGTCGAGCCTGATCCTGGCCGGGAACATGCAGCGCCACGGCCGCACCGCCGACGAGCTGTACATGCCGGTGCTGCTGCCGCCCGAGCTGCGCGCCAGCCCGGACGTGCCGGTGGCCGATTACATCGACCAGGTGGGGGCGATGAAGAAGGAGATCGACGCCGAGCGTAGCGGTGGCAACTGAATGGCAGCTGAGCGGCAACTGAACGGTAAGCGGGCGCGCTAGCCGAGCTGGCCCAGCAGCCGGCTCAGCGTCCCGGCCGCGATCGGCTTGGTGAAGTGGTGGTCGAAACCGGCTTCGCGCGCGCGCAACTGGTCTTCGTCGGAACCCCAGCCGGTCACGGCGACGATGACCGTGCGCGCCAGCGCCGGCAGCGCGCGCAGCCGCGCCGCGAGCTCGTAGCCGTTCATGCCCGGCATGCCGATGTCGAGGAAAGCGATGTCGGGCGTGAAGTCGCGCACCAGCGCCAGCGCGTCGCGGCCATTGGTCGCGCTGCGGATCTCGTGGGCGTTCATCTGCAGCAGCAGCGACAGGCTCTCGGCGGCATCGGTGTTGTCGTCCACCACCAGGATGCGAAAACTGCGGCGCGGGACCGCGCGCTGCTCTTGCCGCGCCTCGCGCAAGACCTCGTCCGGCCCGGCGCCTGGTCGCGCGCCGAGCGGCAGGCGCACGGTGAAGGTGCTGCCCTGGCCGGCGCCGGCGCTGTCCACCTCGATGCGGCCGCCGTGCAGGGCCACCAGCTGGCGCACCAGCGACAGCCCGATGCCCAGCCCGCCCTGGGCCAGGCCGCCATGGTCGCCGACCTGGCTGAACATCTCGAAGATCGCCTCACGGTGCTCGGGCAGGATGCCGACGCCGCTGTCGCTCACCGCGACGATCGCCATGCCCGTGGCCTCGCCCGCCGCCCCGCTCGCGCCCTTGCTCACGTCGAGGCGGATGTCGCCGCCGGGCGGGGTGTACTTGGCGGCATTGGTCAAGAGGTTGCTCACCACCTGGGCGACGCGGATCGGGTCGATGTCCAGCAACAGCGGCTCGTGCCAGAGCCGCACGTCGAGCCGGTGGCGCGCGCCCTGGATGACCGCAGTGCTGGTCTCCACCGCGCTCGTCACCACCCGGTTGAGGTCGACCAGCTGCTTGCGGATCTCGATCTTGCCGCTGCTGACGCGGGCGACGTCGAGCAGGTCGTCGACCAGGTGCGACAGCTGGTGGGTCTGGCGCTCGAGCATCTCGCGCACGCGCGCCAGGGTGTCCGGATTGTCGGCGCGCAGGCGCATGATCTCGAGGCCGGTGCGGATGGTCGCCATCGGGTTACGCAGCTCGTGCGCCAGCACCGCCAGGAACTCGCTCTTGCGCCGGCTCGCCTCCGAAGCCTCGCGCGCCAGGCGCCGCATGTCTTCCTCGATGCGCTTGCGTTCGCTGGTGTCGCGAAACACCAGCGCCACGTGGCGCGCCTCGGGCGCGCCGATGCGCGAGGCGTTGACCTCGAACCAGCGTTCGAGCTTGGGCGAATATTCCTCGAACAGGATCGATTCGCCGGTGCGCGCCACCGCGCCGTAGCGTTCCAGCCAGACCGATTCGAGGCCGGGCGCCAGCTCGTGCACCGAGCGTCCCTTGGCGTCAAGAATGCCGCTCTGGATCGCGAACATCGGGTTCACTTCGATGAACACCAGGTCGCAGGGGGCGCCGCCGGCGTCGAATTTCACTTCCAGGATGCAGAAGGCTTCATCGACCTCCTCGAACAGCTTGCGGTATTTTTCCTCGGACTCGCGCAAGGCCGCCTCGGCGCGCTTGACGCGGTCGATGTCGGTGACCACCGAGACCTGGCCGTTGACCTGTCCATCGGCATCGCGGATCGGCACCGAACTGATATGGGTCCAGACCTCGCGACCGTCGTCCTCGCGGTACAAGGCCTCCATGCCCGGCACGACGCGCTCGCCGCGCAGGGCGCGGGCGCCGGGAAAATCCTCGCGCGCCACCGGCGCGCCATCCTCGTCGAATATCGTCCAGCGCGCGAAGCCGCGCTCATCGCGCGACGGCATGCGGCGCGTCGGCAGGTAACGCTCCATCGCGTCGTTCGCCAGCACGATCGCGCCGCTGGCGTCGCTGACGCCGACCCCGACCGGCAGGCTGTCGAACAGGGCCGACAAGCGCGCATCGCTCGCCCGCCGCGCCTGATCGGCGCGGCGCGCCTCGAGCACCCGGCCGGTGGTCTCGAAAGCGGTATGAACGAAACCGCCCGCCACGCCGTCGAGGCCGCGCAAGGGCACGTAGGATGCGGCGAACCAGCGCTGGCATTCCTGGTCTCCCGGCGGCAGCGTCACGCACAAGTCCTCGACATGGCCGGGCCGTCCCGCCATGGCGGCGTCGGCCAGCGGCTTGACCTCGGGCCACATGGTCGGCATGACCTCGCTCAGCGGCCTGCCGAGCGCGCCCGGATGGGCATGGCCGAGCAGCGCCGCATAGGCGTCGTTGTACAGCATCAGGTAACGCTCGCTCCAGCACACCAGGGTCGGATGGGGCGCATCGAGCATCAGGTCGAGCGCCACCCGCAGCTCGACCGGCCAGCCGCCCGGCGCGCCCATGGGACTCGACGACCAGTCATGGGCCGCAAGCAGGGCCCGCATCTGGCGCCGGTTATCGGCATCGTCGCTGTGGTGACCAGGAATGTTCATGGCCCATTGTCGCACGATGGGCTTGCAGGCACGGCAATGGTCACCAATTGTCACATTTACCACGGCGCGCCGTTTTGACAAGCGTGGGCCGATGCACGATGATCGGGTCTTTCTCAGATGGAACCCATCCGTGCCCTCTTTTTCACACCGCGCAAACCGCAGCCTCATCGTCGCCGGCATTGCCTGGATGCTGTTCTGGAGCCTGATGGTGCTGGTCGCGCTGGAAGACTATCGGCGCGACGGCGGCACGGCCCTATGGCAACCGGTGTTGTGGGAGACCTCGTCCGCGGTGGTGGCGACGCTCCTGTTCCTGGTCCAGCGCCGGTCAAGCAGCGGCGACGATGCGCTGGTCGCCACGCCCCGGCGCTGGTTCGGCCGGCAACTTCGCTGGCTGCCGCTGTACTGGTTCGGCTTCACGCCCATCGTGTTCGCGATCCGGCACGGCATCTATGCGCTGGCCGGCGTCCGCTACGAACACCAACCCTGGTCCGACGTCTTCGTCTACGAGGCGCTCAAGATCTCGGTGTTCTTCGGGCTGTTCACGACGATCGGCTTCGGCCTCCTGTCCTACCGCGAAATGATGAAGGAGCGCGTGCGCGCCGAGCAGGCCGGCGCGCTGCTGCGCGAAGCCCAGCTCGAACGCCTGACGCGCCAGATGCAGCCGCACTTCCTGTTCAACGCGCTGAACACGATCTCTTCCCTGATGCATACCGACGTGGCGCGCGCCGACGCCACGCTGGTGCGCCTGGCGGACGTGCTGCGCGCCACCCTGGCGCTGGGCGAGCGGCCGCAGGCGCGCCTGCGCGACGAGCTGCGCCTGGCCCAGGGCTATGCGGCGGTGATGGCCGAGCGCTTCGAGGGACGGGTGACGCTGGCGTGGGACGTCGACCCGGCCGTGCTTGACGTGATGCTGCCCGCCATCAGCCTGCAACCGCTGCTCGAGAACGTGTTCAAGCACACCGTTGGACGGCGCCGCGAGGCGACCGCGATCCGGGTCGCGGCCGCCGTCGACGGCGGCGCCATGGTGCTGCGGGTCGAGGACGACGGCGGCATGCTGGAAGAATCGAGCGCGCCCGGCATCACGGTGGCCAACCTGCGCACGCGGCTGGCCGCCCTGCACGGAGAACACGCGAGCCTGGCCTTGGTCGCATTGGCGCCGGCTGGCGTGCGCGCGGAAATGAGGCTGCCATGCACGTGCTGATCGTCGACGACGAACGCCCGGCGCGCGACCGGCTGCGCCGCATGCTGGCTTTGGCGCCAGGCATCGCGTCGGTGCGCGAAGCGGTCGATGGCGTCGAGGCCCTGCGCATGGTCGAGAGCGAACGGCCGGATGCGCTGCTGCTCGATATCGAGATGCCGGAGCTCTCGGGCATCGACCTGGCCGCCTCGCTGCCGGCGCCGGCGCCGCTGGTGGTGTTCGTCACCGCCCATGAGGATTATGCGCTGCGCGCCTTCGACAGCGAAGCGGTGGACTATCTGCTCAAGCCCTTCGACCAGGAACGCCTGCACCGGGCGCTCGAACGGCTGCGCGCGCGCCTGGCGGCGCCAGTGCAGGCGGCATCGCCGCCGCCCAGTCCCCCGCGCCAGTTGCTGGTGAGCGAACGCGGCGCGACGCGCGTGGTGCAGGTGGCCGATATCGAGTGGCTCGAGACGGCCGACAACTATGTGGCGCTGCACACGTGCGCCGGCGCCCCGCTGCTGCGCCAGACCCTCGGCGCCCTGCTCGGCCAGCTGGGAAGCGCCTTCATGCGCTGCCACCGGCGCGCGGCGGTGCGCCTCTCGGCCATCGACCGCATCGAGCCGCTCGACAAGGGCGATTGCGAACTGGTGCTGCGCAGCGGCGCGCGGGTGCCATGCAGCCGCCAGCACCGCCCCGCCCTGCTCGCACGCCTGGACCCGGCTCGCCCCACGTAAGGCCCGGTTCGCCCCCTGGCGCTGGCAGCGATCCCGCCTGCGCGCGATGCTGGCGTCTCCATCATCACCAGAGCGCGCCATGCAGCCAACCACTTCCGCCGGCAATCACCGCCTGTATTTCCTCGACTGGGTCCGCATCCTGGCCTTCTTCGTTCTGATCGCCTACCACGTGGGCATGTACTACGTGAGCTGGGGCTGGCACGTGAAGAGTCCGCATGCCGGCGCCGGTCCGGAACCGTTCATGCTGCTGTCCTCGCCGTGGCGCCTGAGCCTGCTGTTCTTCGTGGCCGGCGCGGCCTCGCATTTCTTGCTGCGCAAGATGGCGCCGGGGACCTTCGTGCGCCGGCGCAGCCTGCGCCTGCTGCTGCCGCTGCTGTTCGGCATGCTGGTCATCGTGCCGCCGCAGCCCTGGCTGGAGGTGGTCGAAAAGCTTGGCTACGCCGACGGTTTCATGGCGTTCATGCGCCTGTACCTCGTCGGCTACGGCGGCTTCTGCCAGGACGGCTGCCTGGTCTTGCCGACCTGGAACCACCTGTGGTTCGTCGCCTACCTGTGGGTGTACACGCTGGTGCTGGCCGCCTGCGCGGCATTGCTGGGCAACGCCCGCATCGAGGCGCTGGCCGCGCGCAGCGCCGGCATGGTGAGCGGCTGGAAGCTGATCGCGCTGCCGGCGCTGTTCCTGGCGATCGTGCGCATCCTGCTGGCCGACCGCTTCCCGGGCACCCACGCCCTGGTCGACGACTGGTTCAATCACGCCACCTACCTGCCGATGTTCCTGCTCGGCGCCCTGGTGGCGCGCAGCCGTCCGGTGTGGGAACACATGGAGAGCGTGCGCTGGAGCGCCCTCGGCATTGCGCTGGCCGGATGGGCCGCACTCGTGGCCTGGCACGCCGCCCCGCACCATGAACACAGCGCGCAGATGATGGCGTTCTGGGTCCCCGTGATGCGTTGCGTGTATGCGCTGTGCGCCTGGAGCGCCATCGTCGCCGCCTGCGGTTTCGCGCGCCGCCACCTGGACCGCGACGGGCCGGCGCGCCGCTACCTGACCGATGCGGTGTTCCCGGTCTATATCGCGCACCAGACCCTGATCGTCGTGATGGCACATGCTTTCAAGCCGCTGGGCCTGGCGCCCGGCGTCGAGGCCCTGCTGCTGATGGTCCTGACCGCGACCGGCAGCTTCGCGCTGTACGAAGCCGTGCGCCGTATGCGCTGGGCGCGCCCGCTGTTCGGCCTGGCGCCAGAGGCGAGAACGGGAGGCATGCCGCCCCTGGCGCACGGCCAGGCGACGGCGCCGCGCTGATCAGTGTGTCGCCAGCGCCTGGCGTCCCTGCTGGCCGGCCTGGAGCGCCTGCGTGGCCTGCTGGGCCGCCTGCTGGGCCGCCTGCTGGCTGGTCTGCTGGGCCGACTGCGCCGCGCCGTCGGCGCGCGCGTTGCCTGCACCATCGGCGCGCGTGAACGGGTCGGTCATGGTGCGCAGCGCCTCCTGCTGGCTACGGATGCCGCGCTCGGTTTCCTCGGCCGAGGTGCGCGCCACCTCGTCGACCACGGCGCGCGCGGTGCGGGTGGTGGCCTGCACGTGCTGCTCGGCCACGCGCGCCAGCTCGACCTGGGCGTCGGTGGTCAGGCGCGAAACGTGCTGCTGGTAGGCGCGCAGCTTTTCGGTGGCCGGCTGGGCCCGCGCCGAGGCCGCGCCCAGCAGTTCGGACTGGCGGTCGACATTCAGCACGTGCTGGCTGGCCAGCGTGGTCTCCTCGAGCATGGTCTGGGCCAGCTGGATGTTGAGTTCACACATCTGCTGGAAGGAACGGAACAGGGATTTGGACATGTCGTTGACGAAGGCGGTCTGGGCGTCCAGGTGGGTGCGCACGGCCGGCGTCACGGATTGCGGAAACGGATACATGCAGAGCCTCTCTTTGAGTGAGATTGAACGTGAAATGAATGAGTTGCGTGCCTGGGCACGAACAACGAACATTAAAGCGCTACCGTCCCTGCACAGTTGAGGTGCACCAAACGTGCAGGCTCCCTGATATTCGGGCTGGCCCGATCCTTGCATGTCAGAAAGCACCCTGGATTCCAAGGGCTTTGTGGGAGGTAAAGATGATTGGACAGAACGATGTAGTCGAATTCGCGGGCACGCCCGGGCGCACGGTCCGCGTGCTGTGGATCGACCAGCCGCGGGCGCTGGCCTGGACCTATCAACTGGGCAGCCATGCGGCCATGCCCGAGCCGACGCCGCTGGCGGTGCTCGAAGAAGCACAGGCGTCCGGCCAGGCGCGGCGCCTGCTGGTCGACCCGTTCGCGGCGGCGCCGCCGCGCGAACCGGTGCCGCAGGGCTACCTGAACCTGCAGGCCAAGGCCTGGTCGGCCGTGCGCGCCCTGCACGCCGACCGCCACGCACTGTACGATCCGCGCCAGCGCGCCACGCTGATGGCCGCCTACGCCGCCGCCCACGGCATGTCGAAATCGAGCATCCTGCGCTACCTGCGCCGCTACTGGGAGCGCGGCCAGACGCCCGACGCCCTGCTGCCGGACTACGGCAATTCGGGCGCGCCGGGCCGCACCCGCGCGGTCACGGCCGGCATCAAGCGCGGACGCCCGCGCAAGGGCGTCGGCACCGGCACCAATGCCGACGAGCGGATGCGCGCGATCTTCCGCGCCGCCGCCGCGCGCTATGCGGCCAGCCATGACGGCTTCTCGCGCCGCGCCGCCTATCGCCAGATGCTGGAGGACTTCTTCCAGGACGTCGACGCCGGCGCGCTGCCCAGCTTCGGCCAGTTCAATTACTGGCTCGAGCGCGACGCCGCCGTCCCGCCGCCGGTCACGCTGGCGCGCCCGGCGCCGCCGCGCCCACCGGTGCATGCACCGATGCATGCACCGTCGCGGTTCACGCAGCACGCCGCCATGGCCTGAGCGATCGCGGTGCACCGCACGCCGTCATGGTGCGCGGTGCGCGTAGCGCTACCCTTGCGCCGGCGCCAGCGGCGCGCCGCAATCCTTGCAGAAGTGGGCGCGCGGGTCATGCTCGCCGCTGCCGCAGGCGCCGCATTGGCGCGGCGTGCCGCGCGGGGCGTGGCGCGACATCTTCTGCGACGTCATCTCGGCCGAGACGATCCCCGTGGGCACCGCCAGGATGCCCCAGCCCAGCAGCACCATGAACGAGGCGATCGCCTTGCCCACCGGCGTGTGCGGCACGATGTCGCCGTAGCCGACGGTGGTGATGGTCACCGTGGCCCAGTACATCGACATCGGAATGCTGGTGAAGCCGTTCTCCGGCCCCTCGACCACGTACATCACGGTGCCGAGGATCAGGATCAGCATCAGCACCACCGACAGGAACACCATGATCTTGCGCCGGCTGGCGACCAGGGCCTCGCCCAGGCGCGTGTATTCCTCGATGTACAGGGTCAGCTTGAAGATGCGAAATACGCGCAGCAGGCGCAGGATGCGCACGTCCAGGAACACCTGGCTGCCGGGCAGCAGCAGCGACAGGTAAGTCGGCAGCACCGACACCACGTCGATGATCCCGTAGAAGCTGCGCGCATAGCGCAGCGGGCGCTGCACGCACACCAGGCGCGCGATGTATTCGATCGTAAACAGCAGCGTGAAGCCCCATTCGAGCACCGAGGTCACGCCCGAATACTGGCTGTAGATGGCCGGCACGCTGTCGAGGATCACGACCAGGATGCTGAGCAGGATCAGGATCACCAGCACGATGTCGAAACGGCGCCCGGCCGGGGTGTCGGTGCCGAAGATGACGTCGAACATGCGCGCGCGCCAGCCGTCCGGCGGTCGGCCCAGCAGCGTGGGCAGGTCGCGCGGCGGCGTCGGCACGAACTTGCTGTCGATCTTGCTGTCGGTCGCGCGGATCATCTGGGGTGAAGTCCCGCCGGCGAAGGCGAACCCTTATCTGGCATGCTGCTCCACCCAGGCGGCAAAGGCGGCCATGAATTTCTGGAAGAAGGCGCGCGACGATTCGTCGACCAGCTCATCCCCCTCGTACTTGCCGGCGACGCCGCCGACATAGGCTTCCGGCGCCGGCATGGTCGGCATGTTCAGGAACGGCAGCATCTGGCGCAGGTGGTGGTTGGCGCCGAAGCCGCCCAGCGCGCCTGGCGAGACGCTGACGATGGCGCAGGGCTTGTCGGCGAAGGCCGCCTTGCCGTAAGGGCGCGAGCCGACGTCGATCGCGTTCTTCAACGCGCCCGGCACCGAGCGGTTGTATTCAGGGGTGCAGAACAGGATGCCGTCGGCCTGGCGGATGGCGTCGCGAAAGGCCGCGAATGCGCTTGGGGGCGGATCGGTCTCGTCGTCCTCGTTATACAGCGGCAGGTCGCGCAGCTCGACGATCGCGAGCTGGAGTCCTTGCGGCGCCAGCGCGATCAGGCTGTGGGCGACGCGGCGGGTGTACGAGTCCTTGCGCAGGCTGCCGACGAGGACGGCGATTTTTTTCGAGGCCATGATATTCCTTTATTGGATGAGGTCGTTTTGCCAACCTCCGATGATAGCGGCTTTCGTTCGCGCGGTGCGTCGCACACGGAAAACACCTGTAAATACCCTCGTAAACACAGCAACTGCATGGTAACTGCACGGAAATGCCTGGTTGGCAACAGGATCATATCCAGTTAGAATCGGGCCCGACCTTGCCCGTCGGGGCCGCATGCGATGCCGGACCGACACGGCGCAGCGTTCCAGGAAGGAACACCGCACTACCGACTTTATCAACCCACGCGCCTGATCGCGCAGCAGAACCATGAACCTCGAAGAATACTTCCCCGTCCTCATGTTCATCATCATCGGCATCCTGGTCGGTGTCGCGCCCCAGGTCCTGGGCCGCGTCCTGGGGCCGCATCGCCCCGATGAACAGAAGCTGTCCGCCTACGAGTGCGGCTTCGAGGCCTTCGGCGACGCCCGCATGCAGTTCGACGTGCGCTTCTACCTGGTCGCGATCCTGTTCATCCTGTTCGACCTGGAAGTGGCCTTCCTGGTGCCGTGGGCGGTCGTCGTCACCGATATCGGCTCGACCGGTTTCTGGGCCATGATGGTGTTCCTGGGCCTGTTGACCATCGGCCTGGCCTACGAGTGGAAAAAAGGCGCGCTGGACTGGGACTGATCGGCCATGGACGCCATGCTGTTCGTGAACCTGGTGATCGGCATCGGCCTGCTCGACGCCGCCTGGCGCTCGCACAAGAACGCCAGGCCGCGCACGGCGGCGCTGCTGGCGACCATCGCCGGCGCCGGCATCGCCCTGAGCCTGTTCGTGCTGGCCACCGGGACCGGCGTCCCTCCTCCCAGCGTCGACTAGACCGCGACGGCCGCGCTCCGCGGCCTTTTTTTTCGCCTACAGCCGCAGGCGCCGGTACATCTCCAGGAAGCGCTTCACCTGCGGCTTGCTCATGACGGCCACCGGGTCGCCATGCCAGGCATACAGGAAAGGCTCGCCGCCCTGGCGGTCGGAGATGCGCACCGACAGCAGGAAGCGCGTGCCGATTGGATAGCGCGCCGTGTCGAGCAGGCTGCGCGAACACTGCACCCGCATATCGGTCGCGAAGGCTTGCCCCGACACCGGCCGGATGCGCGGCTTGCCGGTGCGCGCATCCAATGCCGATTCGACCGCCACCTCGCGGTAAGCCCAGGCGTCGCGCGCCACGCCTAGGCCCCCGCCAGCTTGGGCGGGCGCACCACCGCCGCTTCGCGGATCGGCAGGTTCACCAGGGCCGCGGCCAGCGCCAGCGCCATATCGGCATACCACATCCAGCTGTAGTCGCCCGTGTGCACGATGGCCAGGCCGCCCAGCCAGGCGCCGAAGAAGCCGCCGATCTGGTGCGACAGCAGGGTCATGCCGAACAGCGTGGCCAGGTAGCGCACGCCGAACAGCTTGCCGACCAGGCCGGCCGTCGGCGGCACGGTGGCCAGCCAGGTGGCGCCGAGCGCGGCGGCGAACAGGTAGAAGGTCCATGCGGTCTTCGGCGCCAGCAGGTACAAGGCGACCAGCATGGCGCGGCTGGCATAGATCCAGAACAGCAGCGACTTCATGCGGTAGCGCGAGGCCAGCATCCCGGCGCCCAGGCTGCCGGCGATGTTGAACAGGCCGATCAGGGCCAGGGCCGTGGCCGAGACGCTGGCCGGCAGGCCGCACAGCGCGACTTCGCCCGGCAGGTGGGTGACCAGGAAGGCGATGTGGAAGCCGCAGGTGAAGAAGCCCAGGTGCAGGCAGATATAGCTGCGGTCGCGCATGGCCTGGCGCAGCTGCTGGCCGAGCGAGATCGAAGGCGGAGCCGGCTGGGACGCGGCAGGCGCGGCGCCGGCAGCACTAACGGGAGAAGCGGCGGCGGCTTTCCTGCCGCGCAGCGGCCAGGCCAGCGGAATGGTCAGCAAGGTGGCGACGGCCATGGTGAGCATGGCCCAGATCCAGCCGGCGCCGGCGATGATCGCGCCCATCAGCGGCGCGAACACGAACTGGCCGAAAGAGCCGCCGGCGTTGATGAAACCCGAGGCGAACGCGCGCCGCTCGGCCGGCAGGCGCTGCGCGGTTGCGCCGATCAGGATCGAGAAGCTGCCGGCGCCGGCCCCGGCCGCCGAGAGAAAACCCATGGTCAGCAGCAGCGCCCACTGCGAATCGACGAAGGGCGTGGCGGCGGTGCCCACCGCCAGCATCAGGCCGCCGAGGGCGATCACCCTGCCCGGCCCGTATTTGTCGGCGACCGCGCCGAAGACCGGCTGGGCCGCTCCCCACATCAGCTGGGCCACCGCCATCACGAAACTGATGCTGGCCACGCCGAGCCCGGTCGCGGTGTTCAGCGGCGACAGGAACAGGCCGCTGGTCAGCCGCGCGCCCATCGTGATCATCATGATGGCGCTGGCGACCAGGATCAGGGTCCAGGCCGCGCGCGGAGAGGGATCGAACGGCGGTGTCGGGTTGGCGTTGGTCATCAGGCAATTATAGATTGCCTTTTCGACCTTTGCCGAAGCCCGTCAATACCGCTTCAAGACGCCTCGTTGGCGGCCCGGATCAGCAGCGCGGTCGAGTGCGCCGCCATGCCTTCTTCGCGGCCCAGGTAACCCAGCTTTTCGTTGGTCTTGGCCTTGATGTTCACCTGCTGCGGCGACACGCCCAGGTCTTCGGCGATGCGCGAGACCATCAGCGGGATGTGCGGCGCCATCTTCGGCTGCTGGGCGATGATGGTGGCGTCGATATTGCCGATGGTGTAGCCCGAGTTCAACACCCGGTGCGCGACTTCGCGCAGCAGGGTGCGCGAATCGGCGCCGGCGAACATCGGGTCGGTGTCCGGGAAGTGCTTGCCGATGTCCCCCAGCGCAGCCGCGCCCAGCAGCGAATCGATGATCGCATGCAGCAGCACGTCGGCGTCGGAATGGCCCAGCAGGCCCAGGCGGTGCGGAATGGTGACGCCGCCGACGATCAGCTTGCGGCCTTCGACCAGCGCGTGGTTGTCGTAGCCGGTGCCGATGCGAAACGGAGGATGGGGGTTGTAGGATGCGAGTGCCATGGTGTGTGGTTCGTGTCGGTCAAATGGTGGAATCGAGCGCCAGGTACATCTCGGCGATGCGGATGTCGGATGGCAGCGTGACTTTCAGGTTGCGCGGATGGCCTTCGACCAGCCGCGGGGCCAGGCCCAGCGCCTCGACGGCGCTGGCGTCGTCGGTGATCGCGGCCGGGTCGAGCGCCGCGTCGAGCGCGCGGCACAGCAGCGCGTAGGAAAACATTTGCGGGGTCTGGGCCAGCCACAGCCCGTCGCGCGGGACGGTGGCGACGCCGTCGTCGCCCCGGCGCTTGACGGTATCGACCACCGGCAGCGCCAGCAGGCCGCCGGCCGCGTGGTCGCCGGTCTCGACGATCAGGCGTTCGATCAGCGCGGCGTTCAGCCCCGGCCGGGCGGCGTCGTGCACCAGCACGCGGTCTTGTGCGCCGAGCACGCCGGCCAGCGCATGCAGGCCGTTGCGGATCGACTCCATGCGGGTGGCGCCGCCGCAGCGCAGCACGGTGACCCGGCTGCCCGGCTCCCTTGCGTCGGGCAGCACGCCGTCGATGAAGGGGTCGTCCGCGCTCACCACCACATAGGTGTGGGCGATGAGCGGGCTGGATAGAAACGCGTCGACCGTGTGACGCAGCATGGGCTTGGCGCCGATGGCCAGGTATTGCTTGGGACTGCCGGCCGCCATGCGGGCGCCGACGCCGGCCGCCGGAATGAGGGCGACATGCTGCTGCACTGCCGTGTTCGTTTCGTTTGCTTGTTCGGTGGTCATGAACTGCTTCGTGATGCCTGTCTAAGCAAAGACTGTACCTCACCTGCGCAAACCTTGCCCAGGCGGGCGTATTCCTGCGGCGTATCAATGGCCGCCTGCAATACTTCGACTTTTTCCATCTCACGTTTAATGTAGGGCATCCAGCTGCGGTCGACTTCGCGCTGGAGCAGAGATCGTGCCTGGCCGATCGGCGCATACAACGGCTTGCCGGCGAAGCGCGCCGCCAGGCGGGCGCGCACGATGGCTTCGGCCTTCGGCAGGAAATCCTGGTAGGTCTGCAGGTGGCGCATCTCGTGGGCCAGCACTTCCCGGTACGAACACGATCCCGGCGGAAACTCGCGGCTGACATAGATCACGATCGGCGCGTAATACAGGTTGACGTCCATGCGCGGCGCCACGCATTCGTAGCCGCTGGCCCCGTCCGTCAACATGCGCCCGCCGACCTTGATGCTCACCCGGGCCTCGGTATGCGTCAGGCCCAGCACCCAGGACCCACGGCGCACGCTGCCTTTCAGGCGGGTCAGGTCGAAGTAGGAACGCGTGTTGTCGATGCGGTAGCCTTCGCTGCGGCTGGACAGGACCGAGATCGTCTCGCCGATGGTGTCCTCGCATTGCGCCTGGAACGGGGTGCGGGCCTGGGCTACTGCCGGGGCGGCGGCCAGAATCCCCAACGCGGCCGACAGCAAGGCCAGGCTCCGACACGGCCGCATGACGATCAGGCAGGCGTCCAGTCGCCGGCCAGGATCTTCTCGAGCCAGAAGGTGCCGATGATCGTTTTCACGTCGGTGATCTCGCCCTTGCGCACCATCTCGAGCAGCTCGGGCACGGTGGCGCTGAAGAGCTCCAGGAATTCGCCCGCGTCGAGCTGCTGTTCGCCCGCGCTCAGGTCTTCGGCCACGAAGATCTCGAGGTGCTCGTCCGAATAGGCGATCGCGTTATGGATGGTGCAGACGAAGCGCCAGCGTCCCGCCGTGTAGCCGGTTTCTTCCCTGAGCTCGCGCTTCGCGCATTCGAGGTGGTCTTCGCCCGGGTCGATCTTCCCGGCCGGGAATTCGATGAAGACCTGCGAGTTCGGATAGCGGAACTGGCGCTCGAGCAGCACCCGGCCGTCGGGCAGCAGCGGCAGGATCACGACCGCACCAGGGTGACGGAAGAACTCGCGCTGGCTCTCCGAGCCGTCCGGCAGGCGGATGCGGTCTTTCTCGACTTTCAGGAAATGGCCGTCGTAGACGACGCCGCCGTCGATGCGGGTTTCTTTCAGATCCGACACTATGGACTCCATACGATACGCAGATAGTGAGAATCATAAGCCAAACGCACTGACAGCGGAGCCTGCACTGCTTCCAGATTCGTTGGCCCAAAAACGTCTTTTTTGGCACTGCAAAAAAAGACTTCCCGCGGAGGCGGGAACCCAAGTGTGCTCGCGTTATCGATACGCTGACAAACTTAGGTTCCCGCCTGCGCGGGAACGACGTGCTTGCTTTACCTAACTAATCTAGCGCCGCTTGCGCATATACCGCATCACGAAGCCCGGAAACGCCAGCACCAGGAACATGCAGCCGGTGACCGCATAAAACTCCCAGGTCTGCACGAACACCGAACCGATACGCGATTCCAGCAGCCTGGCGACCAGGCCGACCACGAAGTACAGCACCACCAGCTCGAGCAGGCGCAGCGCGAAGGCCTTGTTGCGCGGCTCCCCTGCCCCCTTGCCGCCGGGGACCGGCACGAGCCCGAACAGGCGCTCGTTCACGAACGGCAGATTGGCCCCCGCCAGCGCGAGGGCAATCACCAGCAATGCGGCCAGCGAGCTATCCATGGCTTAATTCGCCAGGGTCGCCTGCATGGCGCTGTAGCAGATCGCCAGCAGGCCGCCCGGGACGATGCCCAGCACGACGATGGCGACGCCGTTAAGCGACATGATGACGCGCATGTCCGTCGGGGTCGAGATGGCGGCGGTGTCCACCGCTTCGTCGAACCAGATCGTCTTGACGATGCGCAGGTAGTAGAACGCGCCGATCAGCGAGAACATCACGGCCACGACGGCCAGCCACACCATGCCGGCGTTGGCGACGGCCTGGATCACGGCGTACTTGGCGATGAAGCCCACCATCGGCGGCACGCCGGCCAGCGAGAACATCAGGATCGTGGCGACAATCGCGAACCATGGGCTGCGCTTGCCGAGACCCTTGAAGTCGCTGATCAGTTCCGCCTCGTGGCCGGCGCGCGCGAGCATCATGATCAGGCCGAAGGTGCCCACCGTGGTCAGCACGTAGATGATGGTGTAGTACATCGCGGCGCTGTAGGCAGCGGCGGCATTGGTGGTGTCGCCGTCGACGTTGCCGACCACCAGGGCCAGCACCACGAAGCCCATCTGCGCGATGGTCGAATACGCCAGCATGCGCTTGATATTGGTCTGCGCGATCGCGGTGACGTTACCGAAGGCCAGCGACAGCACGGCGACCACCAGCAGCATCTGCTGCCAGTCGAAGGCCATCGACGGCAGCGCTTCGGCCAGCAGGCGGATCACGATGGCGAAGGTGGCGATCTTCGGCGCGCCGCCCAGCAGCAGGGTCACGGCGGTCGGCGAACCCTGCACGACGTCCGGCACCCACATGTGGAACGGCACCACGCCCAGCTTGAAAGCCAGGCCGGCCACCACGAACACCAGGCCGAACACCAGGATGGTGCGGTTCGCGCCTTCGGCTGCGGTGATCTGGGCGATCGCATTGATGTCGAGCGAACCGGTCGCGCCGTAGATCATCGAGATGCCGTACAGCAGGAAGCCCGATGCCAGGGCGCCGAGGATGAAGTACTTCATCGCGGCTTCGGTCGAGACCGCGTGGTCGCGGCGCAGCGCAACCAGCGCGTACAGCGACAGCGACATCAGTTCCAGGCCCAGGTAGATCGACAGCATGCTGTTACCCGAGATCATGATCATCTGGCCCAGCATCGAGAACAGCGCGAGCGAATAGAACTCGCCGCCCAGGTTACCCGACATCATGCCGCGGTCGCCGGCGTACTGGCGCGAGTAGACGATGGTCATGGCCGTGGCCAGGTAGGTGAACAGCTTGAGCAGGTTCGACATCGGATCCGACACGTACATATGACTGAACGTATAGACAGTCGCGCCGCCGTTGAAGTCGATAAAGGAAAAGATCGCGCAGCCGCCGATCGCCAGCAGCGACAGGCCATAGGTCAGGTTGCGCTTGCCTTCCTTCAGGAACAGGTCGATCAGCAAGATCGAGGACGTCGCGATCAGCAGGAAGATTTCGGCATAGACCGGCGCCAGATTGGTGTCGGCAGCCGATAACAGGGTCGAGTTCATTTCATTCATGGCGTTTTATTGAGGCACTTTGCTGACTGCGACGTGCTGAAGCAGGTCGGTGACCGACACTTGCAGGGTCTCGGCGATCGGCGCCGGGTACAGGCCCATCGCCAGGGTGGCGATTGCCAGCACCGACAGGATGGCGAACTCGCGACCGTTCAGGTCGGTCAGCTCGGCGACTTTCTTGTTGGCGACAGGGCCGAACACGACGCGCTTGACCATCCACAGCGAGTAAGCCGCGCCCAGGATCAGGGCGGTGCCCGATGCGACGCCGGTCCAGAAGTTGAACTCGACCGCGCCCAGGATGACCATGAACTCGCCGATGAAGCCCGAGGTCGCCGGCAGGCCGGCATTGGCCATCGAGAACAGCACGGCGAAGGCGGCGAACTTCGGCATGGTGTTGACCACGCCGCCGTAGTCGGCGATTTCACGCGAATGCACGCGGTCGTACAGCACGCCGATGCACAGGAACATCGCGCCCGACACGAAGCCGTGCGAAATCGCCTGCATCAGGCCGCCCTGCACGCCCAGGTCGTTGAACATGAAGAAGCCCAGGGTCACGAAGCCCATGTGCGCGATCGACGAATAGGCGACCAGTTTCTTCATGTCTTTCTGCACCAGGGCCACCAGGCCGATGTAGATCACGGCCACCAGCGACAGACCGATGACGACCGGCGCCAGGTATTGCGATGCGTCCGGGGTGATCGGCAGCGAGAACCGCAGGAAACCGTAGGCGCCCAGCTTCAGCATGATCGCGGCCAGCACGACCGAACCGCCGGTCGGCGCTTCGACGTGGGCATCCGGCAGCCAGGTGTGCACCGGCCACATCGGCACTTTCACGGCGAAGGCCATGAAGAAGGCGATGAAGATCAGGATCTGCTCTTTCATCGTCAGCGGCAACTGATGCCAGGCCAGGATGTCGAACGTTTGCGACTGGGTGTACAGGTAGACGATCGCGACCAGGGTCAGCAGCGAACCGAAGAAGGTGTACAGGAAGAACTTGAATGCCGCATACACCCGGTTCGGGCCGCCGAACACGCCGATGATGATGTACATCGGGATCAGGGTGGCTTCGAAGAAGAAGTAGAACAGCAGGCCGTCCAGCGCGCAGAACACGCCGATCATCAGGCCCGACAGGATCAGGAACGAGCCCATGTACTGGGCCACGCGCTCTTCGATCACCTGCCACGCCGCCAGCACCACGATGATGGTGATGAAGGCGGTCAGCGGCACGAACCACAGCGACAGGCCGTCCACGCCGAGGCGGTAGAAGACGTTGAAGCGCTCGATCCAGGCCGCCTGTTCATAGAACTGCATGCCGTGGGCGGCGTTGTCGAAATTGGCGATCAGCGGGATCGTCGGCAGCAGGCTGACGACGGCGCCGACCAGCGACATCATGCGCACCATCCCGGCGTTCTTGTCGCGGCCGATAGCCAGGACCAGCACGCCGAACAGGATCGGGAGCCAGATCGCCAGGCTCAGGTACGGTGGAAACGTAGAAATTGTTGACTGCATCATTTTTCTTTATCTCTGCCTGTGATTAACCGCGCCAGAACGGGAAGAAGTACAGCATCGCTGCCAGTACGCCGACGATCATCACGAACGCATAGTGATAGATGTAACCGGTCTGCGCGCGCTTGGTGATGGTCGAGAACCAGGCCACCAGTTTGGCGCTGCCGTTGACGACCAGGCCGTCGATCAGGCCGCGGTCGCCGACATTCCACAGGCCCTTGCCCACGCCGAGTGCGCCGCCAGCGAAGAACTTCTGGTTGAACGCATCCATGTAGTACTTGTTGTCCAGCAGGGTGTGCAGCGGCTTGAGCTTGGCGTAGAACCAGGCCGGCACGCGCGGATTGACCATATAGCAGTAGTAGGCGGCAACGACGCCTGCCAGTGCCAGCCAGAACGGTGCGGTCTGCAGGCCGTGCAGGGCCATCGCGCCGGCGCCATGGAACATCTCGCCCAGTTCCGCCATCGCAGGGTGAGCAGGATTGACGGTGATCACGCCATCGAAGAAGTTACCGTGCAACATAGGACCGATCGCCAGGTAGCCGACGATGACCGACGGGATCGCCAGCAGGATCAGCGGCAAGGTCACGACCCAAGGCGACTCGTGCGGCTTCTGGCCCGGGGCCAGACCGTGGTGGTGATGGTCGTCGTGCGCGTCTTCCTCATGGTGCGCGCCCGAATCGTGCAGTGCGTGCGGATCGGCGTGGTCGTGCGCGGCGGCTTTGGCATGCGCATGATCGTCATGATGATCGTGTGCATGTGCCTTGCCAAAACGCTCTTCGCCATGGAACACCAGGAAATACATACGGAACGAGTAGAACGCCGTGACGAACACGCCGGCCAGCACCGCGAAGTTGGCGAAGCCCGAGCCCGGCAGGTTACTTGCGTGCACCGCCTCGATGATCGAGTCCTTCGAGTAGAAGCCCGAGAACAATGGGGTACCGATCAGGGCCAGCGAACCGATCAGCGAAGTGATCCAGGTGATCGGCATGTACTTGCGCAGGCCGCCCATGTTGCGCATGTCCTGGTCGTGGTGCATGCCGATGATGACCGAGCCGGCGCCAAGGAACAGCAGCGCCTTGAAGAAGGCGTGGGTCATCAGGTGGAAGGCGGCGACCGAGTAGGCCGACACGCCCAGCGCCACGGTCATGTAACCCAGCTGCGACAAGGTCGAGTAAGCGACCACGCGCTTGATGTCGTTCTGGATGATGCCCAGGAAGCCCATGAACAGCGCGGTGATCGAACCGATGACGATGATGAAGGAGAGTGCGCCATCCGACAGCTCGAACAGCGGCGACATGCGCGACACCATGAAGATGCCGGCGGTAACCATGGTCGCGGCGTGGATCAGTGCCGAGATCGGGGTCGGGCCTTCCATCGAGTCAGGCAGCCACACGTGCAGCGGGAACTGCGCCGACTTGCCCATCGCGCCGATGAACAGGCAGATGCAGGCGGCGGTCAGCAGTGGCCAGTCGGTGCCCGGCACGGTCATGGTGACCAACTGGTCGGCTTGCGCGAACACTTCGGTGTAGTTCATCGAACCCGACGCGGCCAGCAGCAGGCCGATGCCGAGGATGAAGCCGAAGTCGCCGACACGGTTGACCAGGAAGGCCTTCATGTTGGCGAAGATCGCGGTCGGACGGGTATACCAGAAGCCGATCAGGAGGTACGAGACCAGACCCACCGCTTCCCAGCCGAAGAACAGCTGCAGGAAGTTGTTGGACATGACCAGCATCAGCATCGCGAACGTGAACAGCGAGATGTACGAGAAGAAGCGGTTGTAGCCGTCGTCTTCCGCCATATAGCCGATCGTGTAGATGTGGACCATCAGCGACACCGAGGTCACGACGCACATCATCATCGCGGTCAGGGTGTCGATCTGGAAGCCGACGGCGAGCTTCAGCGTGCCGACCGTCATCCAGGTGTAGATGTCTTCATTCAGCTTGAAGCCGTCGAGCGTGGCCATCAGGGTCTGCACCGAGATGATCAGCGCGATCAGCACGCCCAGGATGGTCGCCGTATGCGACACCTTGCGACCGACCACATTGCCCAGGAACTTGGTACCGAGCAGGCCGGCGATCGCCGAGCCTGCCAGCGGCGCCAGAGGCACCGCCAGTAAGAGTGAGGTTGAAATTTGCCCCGCCATGTTGAACCTTATTCGTTATGTGTTATCGAGACGAGCTCATCAGCCTTTAAGGCTGTCGAGGTCTTCCACGTTGATCGTGTCCAGGTTACGGAACAGGACCACCAGGATTGCCAGGCCGATTGCGGATTCGGCGGCAGCGACGGTCAGGATGAAGAACACGAAAATCTGCCCCGCCGCGTCGCCCAGGTAATGGGAAAACGCGATGAAGTTCAGGTTCACCGCCAGCAGCATCAATTCGATGGCCATCAGCAGGATGATGATGTTTTTCCGGTTCAGGAAGATGCCGACCACCGAGATCGCGAACAGGATCGCGCCCAGGATCAGGTAGTGTGCGAGCGACAAGGTCATTTTGGCTCCTTCGGTTCTGCGGCGGCAGCGGCAGCAGCAGCGGCTGCGGCGGCCTTCTCGACGTTCGCTGCGTCGATGGCGCGCTGGTTGACCGTTTCGACCTTGACGATCTTCAGGCGGTCGTTACGCTTGACGCGAACCGCTTGGCCCGGGTCGATGGCTTTGGTGTCCTTGCGCTTACGCAGGGTCAGGGCGACGGCGGCGATGATCGCCACCAGCAGCACCACGGCGGCGATCTCGAAGCCGTAGATGTACTTGGTGTAGATCTGCAGGCCCAGTTCCTTGGTGCCGCCAATGTTCAGGGCGGCCGCTTCCGGCGTCTGCTCGAAGTCGACGAAACCGCGCCACAGCACGGCGGCCATCTCCAGCACGATCAGGGCGCCGATGCCGGACGCCAGGGGCAGGTAGCCCCAGAAGCCTTCGCGCATGCGGTCGATATTAATGTCGAGCATCATGACGACGAAGAGGAACAGCACCATGACGGCGCCCACATAGACCAGCACCAGCACGATGGCGAGGAATTCGGCCTTCAGCAGCAGCCAGATGCCGGCCGCGTTGAAGAAGGCCAGCACCAGGAACAGCGCGGCGTGGACCGGATTCTTGGCGGTGATGACGCGCAGTGCGGCCAGCACCATGATGGCCGCAAACACGTAGAACAGAACAGTTGTAAATGTCATGACTTACCCAGGACCCTTATGTTTTAGCGGTACTTCGCGTCCGCCTCGCGGGCGGCGGCGATGTCGGCTTCGTAGCGGTCGCCGACGGCGAGCAGCATCTCTTTGGTGTAGTAGAGATCGCCGCGTTTCTCGCCGTGGTATTCCAGCACGTGGGTTTCCACGATCGAGTCGACCGGGCACGATTCTTCGCAGAAGCCGCAGAAGATGCACTTGGTCAGGTCGATGTCGTAGCGCGTGGTGCGGCGGGTGCCGTCATCGCGCTGCGCCGATTCGATCGTGATCGCCATGGCCGGGCACACCGCTTCGCACAGCTTGCAGGCGATGCAGCGCTCTTCCCCGTTGGGGTAGCGACGCAGCGCATGCAGGCCGCGGAAGCGGTTCGACATGGGGGTCTTTTCTTCCGGGTACTGGACCGTGATCTTGCGCGACAGCGCATATTTCCCGGTCAGGGCAAGGCCCTTGATCAACTCGGTCAGCATCAGGCTACCGAGGATTTCTTTCATTCTGGACATTGTGCGTTCCTTACTTCCAAATATTCCACGGCGTCTGCATCCAGACGGCGACGACGACCAGCCAGATCAGGGTCAGCGGGATGAACACTTTCCAGCCCAGGCGCATGATCTGGTCATAGCGGTAGCGTGGGAAGGTACCGCGCACCCAGATGAAGAAGGTCACGAACAGGAAGGCCTTCAGGAACAGCCAGAAGAAGCCGATGAAGCCGCCAATGGTGCCGCCCACTTCGAGGAAGGCGAACGGCGCCGACCAGCCGCCCATGAAGAACAGCGAAGCCAGGGTACCGATCAGGATCATGTTGCCGTATTCGGCCAGCATGAACATCGCGTACGACATGCCCGAGTACTCGACCATGTGGCCGGCCACGATTTCCGATTCGCCTTCGATCACGTCGAACGGGTGACGACCGCACTCGGCCAGGCCCGACACGAGGTAGATGATGAACAGCGGGAACAGCGGCAGCCAGTTCCACGACAGGAAATTGATGCCCATGTCGGCGAACATGCCCACTTGCTGGCCGGCGACGATGCCCGACAGGTTCAGGGTGCCCGACACCATCAGCACGACCACCAGCACGAAGCCCATCGGGATTTCGTACGAGATCATCTGGGCCGAGGCGCGCATCGCGCCCATGAACGAGTACTTCGAGTTCGAGGCCCAGCCGGCGATGATGATGCCGTAGACTTCGACCGAGGTGATCGCCAGCAGCAGCAGCACGCCGGCGTTGACGTCGGCCAGCGCGAACTGCGGGCCGAACGGCACCACCGACCAGGCGGCCAGCGCCGGCATGATGGTCATGATCGGGCCGATGACGAACAGGTTGCGGTTCGCCTTGGCCGGGATCACGATTTCCTTGATCAGCAGCTTCAGGCCGTCGGCCATCGGCTGCAGCAGGCCGCCAGGGCCGACGCGGTTCGGGCCGATACGGATCTGGATCCAGCCGATGAATTTACGTTCCCACAGGGTGGCGTAGGCGATCGCGATCATCAGCGGCGCGACGACGGCGACGATCTTGATGATGGTCCAGACCAGCGGCCAGACCGGGCCGAGCAGGTCGGCGCCGCCGGCGTTGAATGAATCGATGTAACCGGGCGTTGCCATTACTTGCCCTCCCCTGCTTTTTCAACTTGGATGGAACCGAACATGGCGCCCAGGCCGCTGACAGCCGGATGGCCGGCGGCGACACGCACCGCGTTCGACGGCAGCGTCTTGTCGATATTGGCGACCAGGACGGCCGAGCCGCTACCCTGGGTGACCTTGACCTTGTCGCCGGCGTTCACGCCGATCGATTCGGCGACGGCCTTCGACAGGGTCACCAGCGGCGCATTCGCGTCGGCGGTGCGCTGCAGCGGCTCGGAGCGGCGGGCCAGCGCATCGGTGAAGTACACCGGCACGTCGGTCAGGCGCTCGAGCTGGCCGGCCGGGGCATAGCTGCCCGCGGTTGGCGCCAGGCTCGCCTTGTTGCTCAGCTTGGCCGACAGGTCGGTATTGCCCTTGCCGAAGGCTTCGTCGCGGATCGATTCCGAGGTCTCGTAGTCGAAGCCGGTCAGGCCCAGCAGGTTGCCCAGCACGCGCAGCACTTTCCAGGCTGGACGCGCGTCGCCCAGCGGACGCACGGTGCCGTTGAAGCTCTGTGCGCGGCCTTCGCAGTTGACAAAAGTGCCCGAGGTTTCCGAGAACGGCGCGATCGGCAGCAGCACGTCGGCGTAGTCCATGCCGTGCTTGAAGGCCGACATCGCGACCACCATTTCGGCCTGCTGCAGCGCGGCGACGGCTTGCTGCGGGTTGGCCGCATCCAGTTCCGGTTCCGCGTTCAGCAGCACATAGGCTTTCTTCGGCGTCGCGAACAGCGATTCCTTCTTGCCCGAGGTGGCGCCCACCAGGTGGCCGCCGACCGAGTTGGCGGCTTCGACCAGGTAGCCGAACGAGCAACCGGTCTGCTCGGCGATCCATTGCGCCGCGGCGTGGATCTTCGAGGCTTGCGGGTGTTGTGCGGCGGCGTTGCCCAGCAGGATCGCGCCCGGCACCTCGACGTCACCGACGACGACCAGCGAGGCGGCGATGGCTTTCGCCTGCTCCGACGCTTCGATGTTCTCGAAGCCGGCCGGGACGGCGATGTTCTTGTCGGCGGCGATGGCGACCACGACTTCCGACAGGGCGACCAGCCAGTCGCTCGGTGCGGCGACCAGCTTGTGAGCGACCTTCATCAGCAGTTCTTCATCGCTGCCACCCAGCACCGACAGACGCAGGCCGGCCTTGGTGGCGGCGCGCAGGCGGGTGGTGGCCAGCGGGTGATCCTTGCGCAGGAAGGAACCGATGACCAGCGCGCGCTTCAGCGTCGACAGTTGCGCGATCGGCATGCCGAGCCATGGGGTCACCTGGCCGTCCAGTGCGAAATCGCTCTGGCGCAGGCGGAAGTCGACGTTCTCCGAACCGAAGCCACGGAAGGCCTTGTTCAGCAGGTACAGTTCTTCCACGGTCGAGTGGGCGGTGGCGACGGCCGCGAGGCTGTCGGCGCCGTGCTCGTGGCGGATATTGCGCAGGCCGTGGGCGACATATTCAAGGGCGGTCGACCACTCGGTCTCGATCCACTTGTTGTCCTGCTTGATCATCGGCTTGGTGAGACGATCGGCATTGTCCAGCGCCTCGTACGAGAAACGCTCCTTGTCCGACAGCCAGCACTCGTTGACCGCTTCGTTCTCGAGCGGCAGCACGCGCATCACCTTGCCGCCCTTGACCTGGACGATCAGGTTGGCGCCCAGCGAATCGTGCGGCGACACCGACTTGCGGCGCTGCAGTTCCCATGGACGTGCCGAGTAGCGGAACGGCTTGCTGGTCAGCGCGCCGACCGGGCACAGGTCGATCATGTTGCCAGACACTTCCGAGTCGACGGTCTTGCCGACGAAGGTGGTGATCTCGGAGTGCTCGCCGCGGCCCAGCATGCCGAATTCCATGACGCCGGCTACTTCTTGGCCGAAACGCACGCAACGGGTGCACTGGATGCAGCGCGACATCTCTTCCATCGAGATCAGCGGACCGGCCTCTTTCGGGGCCACCACGCGTTTTTCTTCTTCGTAGCGCGAGCCGCTCTTGCCGTAGCCGACGGCCAGGTCCTGCAGCTGGCATTCGCCGCCCTGGTCGCAGATCGGGCAATCCAGCGGGTGGTTAATGAGCAGGAATTCCATCACCGACTTCTGCGCCTGCACGGCCTTGTCGCTGTGGCTGCGCACGACCATGCCCGGCGAGACCGGGGTGGCGCAGGCTGGCAGCGGCTTCGGTGCCTTTTCCACTTCGACCAGGCACATGCGGCAGTTCGCGGCGATCGACAATTTCTTGTGATAGCAGAAGTGCGGGATGTAGGTGCCGAGTTTGTTTGCGGCGTCCATCACCATGGAACCTGGTGGGACTTCGACTTTCTTGCCGTCTAATTCGATTTCAACCATTTGATCGTTACCTGACCTGGTTTAAAGGTATGCGGGCACGAGGCAGTGCTTGTGCTCGATGTGATATTCAAATTCCTGGCGGAAGTGCTTGATCATCGCCTGGACCGGCATCGCTGCCGCATCGCCGAGCGCGCAGATGGTGCGGCCCTTGATGTTGTCGGCGATATTGTTCAGCAGGTCCATGTCTTCCGGACGGCCCTGGCCGTTCTCGATGCGGTGGACCATGCGGTACATCCAGCCGGTGCCTTCACGGCACGGGGTGCACTGGCCGCACGACTCTTCATAGTAGAAGTACGACAGGCGCAGCAGCGACTTGACCATGCAGCGGGTCTCGTCCATGACGATGACGGCGCCCGAACCCAGCATCGAACCGGCTTTCGCGATCGAATCGTAGTCGAGGTCGGTCTGCATCATGAGGTCGCCCGGCACCACCGGCGCTGACGAACCGCCAGGAATCACGGCCTTGATCTTCTTGCCGCCGCGCATGCCGCCAGCCAGTTCCATCAGGGTCGCGAATGGCGTGCCCAGCGGGACTTCGTAGTTGCCCGGACGCTCGACGTCGCCCGAGATTGAGAAGATCTTGGTGCCGCCGTTGTTCGGTTTGCCCAGCGCCATGTAGTTTTCGGCGCCGATGTTCAGGATGAACGGGACGGCCGCGAAGGTTTCGGTGTTGTTGATCGTGGTCGGCTTGCCATACAGGCCGAATGAAGCCGGGAATGGCGGCTTGAAGCGCGGCTGGCCCTTCTTGCCTTCGAGCGACTCGAGCAACGCGGTTTCTTCGCCGCAGATATAGGCGCCGTAGCCGTGGTGCGCATGCAGCTGGAAGCTGAACTCGCTGCCCATGATGTTATTGCCCAGGAAGCCCGCCGCGCGCGCTTCTTCCAGCGCTTCCTCGAAACGCAGGTAGTCCTGGAAGATCTCGCCGTGGATGTAGTTGTAACCCACGGTGATGCCCATCGCGTAGGCGCCGATGGCCATGCCTTCGATCAGCGCATGCGGGTTGTAGCGGATAATGTCGCGGTCCTTGAACGTGCCCGGCTCGCCTTCGTCGGTATTGCAGACGAGGTATTTCTGGCCCGGGAACTGGCGCGGCATGAAGCTCCACTTCAGGCCGGTCGGGAAGCCGGCGCCGCCGCGGCCACGCAGGCCCGAGGCTTTCATGTCGGCGATGATCTGTTCCGGCGTGATCTTTTCTTCGATGATGCGGCGCAGCGCCGAATAGCCGCCACGCTTGACGTAGTCGGCCAGGTGCCAGTTTTCGCCGTTAAGGTTGGCGAGGATCAGCGGTTTGATGTGACGGTCGTGCAGGCTGGTCATTTCTTGAGTTCCTCTACCAGGGCGTCGATCTTGGCGTCGCTCATGAACGAACACATGCGATGGTTATTCACCAGCATGACCGGCGCGTCGCCGCAGGCGCCCATGCACTCGCCTTCGAGCAGGGTGAACTGGCCGTCTTCGGTGGTGTCGCGGTAGTCGATGCCCAGCTTGTCCTTCAGGAACTGGCCGGCGCGTTCACCGCCCGACAGGGCGCATGGCAGGTTGGTGCACACGGTGATCTTGTGCTTGCCGACCGGCTTGATATTGAACATATTGTAGAAAGTCGCCACTTCCTGCACGGCGATGGCCGGCATGCCGATGTAGTCGGCGATCTCTTGCATGGTGTCAGGCGACAGCCAGCCCAGTTCGACCTGGGCGTGGGCCAGCGAAGCCATCACGGCCGACTGGCGTTGATCGGCTGGGTACTTGGCCAGCTCGCGATCGATTTTTTGATAGCACTGCGCGGATAACATAGTCTTCTCTCTGCCCTTTTCTTATCGGTCGATACTGCCGAACACGATGTCCTGGGTACCGATGATGGCCACCGCGTCAGCGATCATGTGGCCGCGTGCCATCTCGTCGAGGCTCTGCAGGTGGACGTAGTCCGGAGTGCGGATTTTCAGGCGGTATGGCTTGTTGGCGCCGTCGGAGACGATATAGATGCCGAACTCGCCCTTCGGGTGTTCGACCGCGGCATAGGCCTCGCCCTCGGGGACGTGGAAGCCTTCGGTGAACAGCTTGAAGTGGTGGATCAGCGATTCCATATTGGACTTCATGTCCATCCGGCTTGGCGGCGCGATCTTGTTGTTGTCGATCATCACCGGGCCCGGGTTGGCGCGCAGCCAGGCCAGGCACTGCTTGATGATGCGGTTCGACTGGCGCAGTTCTTCCACGCGCACCAGGTAGCGGTCGTACGAGTCGCCGTTGGTGCCGACCGGGATGTCGAACTCGACCTTGTCGTAGGCGGCGTACGGCTGGTGCTTGCGCAAGTCCCAGGCGATGCCCGAGCCGCGCAGCATGGCGCCGGTGAAGCCCATGGCTTTCGCGTCTTCCGGCGACACCACACCGATGCCGACGGTACGCTGCTTCCAAATCCTGTTATCGGTCAACAGGGTCTCGTATTCGTCGACATAGCCGTCGAAACGCTTGGTGAAGGCGTCCAGGAAGTCGATGACCGAACCCTGGCGGTGTTCGTTCAGCTCGGCGATCGCCTTGGCGCTGCGGATCGGCGACTGCTTGTGCTGCGGCATGGTGTCCGGCAGGTCGCGATACACGCCGCCCGGACGATAATAGGCCGCGTGCATGCGCGCGCCCGACACCGCTTCATACACGTCGAACAGGTCTTCGCGGTCGCGGAAGCAGTACAGGAACGGGCCCATGGCGCCGATGTCCAGCGCGTGCGCGCCCAGCCACATCAGGTGGTTCAGGATGCGGGTGATCTCGTCGAACATGGTGCGGATGTACTGGGCGCGGATCGGCGCTTCGATGCCGAGCAGCTTTTCGATCGCCAGCACGTAGCCGTGCTCGTTGCACATCATCGACACGTAGTCGAGGCGGTCCATATAAGGAACCGACTGGAGGTAGGTGCGGGTTTCGGCCAGCTTCTCGGTACCGCGGTGCAGCAGGCCGATGTGCGGGTCGGCGCGCTGGATCACCTCGCCGTCGAGTTCCAGCACCAGGCGCAGCACGCCGTGCGCTGCCGGGTGCTGCGGACCAAAGTTCAGGGTGTAGTTCTTAAGCTCAGCCATTATTTCGTCCCGTAGGTCTCTTCGCGAATCACGCGCGGGATGTTCTCGCGCGGCTCGATCGTGACGGGTTGGTAGATCACGCGTTTCTGTTCCGGGTCGTAGCGCATTTCGACATAGCCCGAGATCGGGAAGTCCTTGCGGAACGGGTGGCCGATGAAGCCATAGTCGGTCAGGATGCGGCGCAGGTCGCCGTGGCCGTCGAACAGGATGCCGTACATGTCGAACGCTTCGCGCTCGAACCAGTTGGCGGCGCGCCAGATGCCGGTGATCGATTCGACCAGCGGCATGTCGTCGTCCGGGCAGAACACGCGCACGCGGACGCGCCAGTTCTTCGCCAGGGAAAGCAGGTGAACGACGACCGCGAAGCGCGGACCTTCATAGGTGCCTTCGCCATAGGTCGAATAGTCGACGCCGCACAGGTCGATCATCTGTTCGAACGCCAATTGCGGATCGTCGCGCAGGGTGGTCATGGTCTTGATGTAATCAGTTGCCTTGACCACCACCGTCACTTCGCCCAGCGCCGCCGAAATGGCAGCGCCCTCGCCCAGTGCATTTTTCAGGGCGAGTTCAAGGGTCTCGAGTTTTGTCGTCATGGAGTACGCCGTCCGTTTTTAGCGCGCGATGGTATTGGTGCGCTTGATCTTGTTCTGGAGCTGCATGATGCCGTAGAGCAGAGCTTCGGCAGTCGGCGGGCAGCCTGGCACGTACACATCGACCGGGACGATGCGATCGCAGCCGCGCACCACCGAGTAGGAATAGTGGTAGTAGCCGCCGCCGTTGGCACAGGAACCCATCGAGATCACCCAGCGCGGCTCGGCCATCTGGTCGTAGACCTTGCGCAGCGCCGGCGCCATCTTGTTGCACAGAGTGCCGGCGACGATCATCACGTCGGACTGACGCGGCGATGGACGGAACACGATGCCGAAGCGGTCCATGTCGTAGCGGGCCGCGCCCACGTGCATCATCTCGACCGCGCAGCAGGCCAGACCGAACGTCATCGGGAACATCGACCCGGTACGCGCCCAGTTGATCAGCTTGTCGGCTGTGGTGGTGATGAAACCTTCGTTTAATACGCCTTCAATTGCCATGGCTTATTCCCAATCAAGGGCACCTTTCTTCCAGATGTACCAGAAACCGACCACGAACTCGGCGATGAACACCATCATCGTGATGAAACCGGTCCAACCCAGCTCGCGCATCGAGACGCCCCATGGGAAGAAGAATGCCGTTTCCAGATCAAACAAAATGAACAAGATCGCGATCAGGTAGTACCTGACGTCGAACTTCATGCGTGCGTCTTCGAAGGCTTCGAAGCCGCATTCATACGGGGACAGCTTGGCTTCGTCGGGCTTGTGCGGGCCCAGCAGGCGGCCAAGCACCTGCGGGGCGACACCGACGCCGATGCCAACCAGGATAAAGAGAAGAACGGGGAGATAGTTTTCGAGGTTCACAGCTGAAGCTTCCTGAACGATCGGTTAATGAAATGCTGCGTAGGGATGCAGCACCGAATCGTGCGAACCTGGCTTCAAGCCTGCCACCAGGACCGGACGACGATCCTCGTAAAAAAGCCAGCTCAGGCATGAGGAAAAACTCGTGCGCCCTTGCTGGCTTTCTTTCTAAATTTTGGTGCCGACGGCGAGACTCGAACTCGCACAGCTTGCGCCACTACCCCCTCAAGATAGCGTGTCTACCAATTTCACCACGTCGGCTGGAGACCAGTATTTTACCCTGCCTTAGCATTACTTATCAATGCTCAAATTGCGTAATCACAAGGATATTTGCGATTTTTTTGAATCACGTCGCCGATTATTCGATGAGCCGGCAATTACTTGCCCACTCCTGGCGACATTCTTCCCGCAGGTGCGCGATCAATGTCCTAGCCGCACTCACCAGCGGATTCGGCAAGTCCATTCACGCGCCGCAATATTCTACGCCTAAAAAGACAAACGCGCCGATAAAACGGCGCGTTTGCATGTTGTTATTGTGGCGCGTTAGCCGCGCCGGGCGATAATCACTTCGCCGGAGCTGCCGGCGCCGGCGCTGCCGGGACCTCGGTTGCCGGAGCGGCCGGGGCCGGGGTTGCTGGAATGGCTGCGGCCGGTGCGGCATTGTTGGCCGGCAGGGTCGGCACGTCGGCCGGTGCGGTCTGGGCCGGTGCGCCGCCAGGGATGCCAGTAGCTGGCGCCTGGCTCGACGGCACGGTCACGCGGCCCATGACGCCGCCGCCGCTCTCGCCGCTGCCGCTGTTGCCGATATAGGCCAGGGCCAGGGTCGAGCCGAAGAAGATGGCGGCCGCCACGGCGGTCGACTTCGACAGGAAGTTCGACGAACCCGAGGCGCCGAACAGGCTGCCCGATGCGCCCGAGCCGAAGGCCGCGCCCATGTCGGCGCCCTTACCGTGCTGCATCAGCACCAGGCCGATAATGGCCAGGGCCGAAACAACCTGCACGACGATAATCAAATTGAACCAGATCATTGCAATTCCATTCCAAGTTTAAAACAACGTTTTTAAATTTCTTATATTTTCAAAAGATTCGAAAATTCGTGATGCTTTGAAGCAGGTTTTATTCAGCTTGCTTAGCGCTCCGCCTGCGCGGCCCGAATAATCCCGAGAAAATCACTCGACTTTAATGCAGCCCCACCGATCAGGCCGCCATCGATATCCGGCTGCGCCATCAGATCGCCTGCATTCTCCGGCTTCATGCTGCCGCCGTAAAGGATTTGTACGTTTTCGGCCGCCTCGGCGTTGCGGCTGCGCAATTTATCACGCAAGAAGGCGTGTACTTCCTGGGCCATCGCCGGCGTCGCCGTCTTGCCGGTGCCGATCGCCCACACCGGCTCGTAGGCCAGCACCAGCTTCGGCACGGCATCCGCGCCCACCACTTCCAGCACCGCGTCGAGCTGGGCGCCGACCACGTCTTGCGTGGCGCCCGCCTCGCGCTGGTCCAGCGTTTCGCCGACGCACACGATCGGGGTCAGGCCGGCATCCAGCGCCGCCCTGGCCTTGCGCGCGACGAGGTCGTTCGATTCACCATGGTAGGCGCGGCGCTCGGAGTGGCCGACGATCACGTAACGGCAGCCGAAATCCTGCAGCATCGAGGAACAGACTTCGCCGGTGAAGGCGCCGCACGGCTCGGTCGCGACGTCTTGCGCGCCCCAGGCCATTGCACTGCCTGCGAGAAGTTGTTCACACTGGAACAGGTAGGGAGCGGGGACGCAGACGGCGCTCGCGGCGCCCGCCTCGTTCAATCCAGCGAGAATACCTTGCAGCAGCTGTGCATTGGCTGCACGGCTGCCGTTCATCTTCCAGTTACCTACGACGAGTTTGGGACGCATACTACCCCATGTCAAATAACCCGCTATTCTAGCGGTCGATCATATGGCGGTCAAACAAAGGCTGAGCTGCTCAGCTCGCTGATTTTTGCCTGGAAACCGCCGCCACTGCGTGCCCGCGAGGCCTTCCTGGCCCGGCCGGCACGCCCCTTTTTCAACCGTGTCAGCCTGGCTGCACCTGCAGCACGATCTTGCCGACGTGGGTGCTCGACTCCATCAGGGCATGCGCCTGGGCCGCCTGCGCCAAGGGGAAGACCTGATGGATCACCGGCTTGATCTTGCCCTGGGCGAACAGCGGCCAGGCGTGCTCGCGCAGCTGGCGCGCGATCGCCGCCTTGAAGTCGACCGGCCGCGGACGCAAGGTCGAGCCGGTGACCGTCAGGCGGCGCCGCAGCACCTGCCCCATGTCGAGGTCGGCGCGCGCGCCGCCCAGCAGCGCGATCACGACCAGGCGGCCATCGTCGGCCAGGCAATCGATCTCGCGCGCCACATAATCTCCCGCGACCATGTCCAGAATTACATCGACACCTTTGCCGTTCGTGAGTTCCTTGACCACGGCGACGAAATCCTCGTCGCGGTAATTGATGCCGCGTTCGGCGCCGAGCGCCTCGACGGCGCGGCATTTGTCCGCGCTGCCGGCGGTGGCGAACACACGGTGGCCCAACGCCCTGGCCAGCTGGATCGCGGTCACGCCGATGCCCGAGCTGCCACCCTGCACCAGCAGGCTCTCGCCCGCGGACAGGCGGGCGCGGTCGAACACATTGCTCCACACCGTGAAATACGTTTCCGGCAAGGTGGCCGCTTCGAGCGCGTTCAGGCCTTGCGGCACCGGCAGGCATTGCGCGAGCGGCGCGGCGCAGTATTCGGCATAGCCGCCGCCCTGCACCAGCGCGCACACCAGGTCGCCCTTCTTGAAATCGCTGCCGTCCAGGTCGCCGTCGACGATCTCGCCCGCCACTTCCAGGCCCGGCAGATCGGAGGCGCCGGGCGGCACCGGGTATTTACCCAGGCGCTGCAGCACGTCGGGCCGGTTGATGCCGGCCGCATGGACCTTGATGAGCACTTCGCCGGCTTTCAGGGCCGGCGTCGGGCGCTCGCACAGTTGCAGGACTTCCGGCTTGCCGGGCTGGGTGATCTCGATGGCGCGCATGGTTGCTCCCGTGTTAGCAAAACCGTAATTGTACGGGAGTCGGGGCCGGCTTGCGCGCCGCCGTGCGCGTTGCTAGGCGCCCTGCTCGACAGCCGCCAGCGCCTGGCGCGCCATGCTGAGGGCGCCGGCATAGGTCCGGGCGGCGGCGATGAAGCGGCCGGTGTGGCAGAACACGGCGTCCTCGACGCCGGTGACGGCCGCCAGCTCGGCTTCGCGCAGGCCGGCCCAGGCTGCCGGCAGGTCGGCCCTGGCGTCGAAGCTCTCGGTGTCGACCGAGACCGTGTGCAGCATGTAGCGCTGTTCGGTCAAGCTGTGGCTGATGACAAACAGGACCTTCGGCATTTCCTTGCGCACCACACTGCTCCAGGGCAGCGCGGCGTTCTTCAGGAACAGGAGCCTGCCGTCTTCGAGCACCTCGGCCTGGCGCACCTGGGTCACGGCCAGCATCGCGCCGACGCGGTAGCGCACGGCGTTGCCCATGATGTCGGTCAGGAACTCGACGGCGCGCATGAACTGGCCCATGCGGTAGACCTCCACCGCCTCGCCATAGCCCAGGCGCTGCTCGTCGAGCCAGCCGGGATTGAAGCCGGACACCACTGCCGACAAGCCATAGCTGCCCGGCGCATTCTTGGCCACGCCGACGTCCGACAGGTCGAGGTATTGCACGATGTCGGCGTCGATCGCGTAGGCGATCTGCTGGGCCGTGTCGTCCGCCAGCCGCTCGCCGGTATGGCGCTCGGCCAGGGCGGCGACGCAGCGCGCGCCATACTCGCGCCAGACCAGGCCGGCGCTGGCATAGGGCACGCCGGATGCGCGGGCGCCGTCGAATTCCTTCTGGTGGTGGTCGAAGCGGCCAGTGGCCGGGTCCCAGACCCCGCCAACGTCGATCGCGAAGTCGGCGGCATCGATCCTGGCCTGTTCGCGGGTGCGGACGACGTCCGCCTCGGGGAACAGCACCTTCAGGACGGCGACCGCCCACGCATCATCCGCGTGGAATTTGCCGCCGTGAGTGGCAATCAACATACATGCTCCAAATGGTCGCCGCGCCATTGCCACTGTATTGACAGGCGCGCGCGAGTGAATCGAAGCCGAAGCCTACCACGCGGACCTGTCCCGGCGCGCCCTTCCATCGCTGTTTTGGGCAATTTCCTGGCTTTGCGCGCCCAGCGCGCGCGCCAGCATCTTGTGCCGGTGCGCGAACAGCAGCTTGACCATGGCGCGCACGACCGGCGTGGCGAAACGGGGCGCGAACGACAAATGATCGGTGATCAGGGCGCCGCGGCCGTCGGCCGCCGGCGTGATCACGCGCTCGTGCCGCCAGGTGTGCATCGAGAGCAGTTGCGACTGCTCGACGAAGCGGTGGCCCGGCACGATCTCGGTAAACGTCAGCTTCGACATATCGACCGGAAACAAGCCGAACAGCAAGAACTGGCACCGGCCCAGCGACTTGCCGAGCATCGTATTGGCGCCGATATCCGTCATCCCCTTGGGAAACACGAGCTTCAGCAAAGGCCGCATCTCGGCGCGCACGCTCCGGAGCGAAGTCGACCAGGCCCAGGCTTCCTGGGTCGAGACCGGCACCTGGGTCGCCATCGTCAATTCAACATCCGCCATCGTCATCTCCTCATCGATGTATCCAGCCTCATGCTGGACCGCATCGGCAATCTGCTCAGTTCGCCAGATCGCTTACCGCCAACTTTAGATGGTCGGAATTTTCTTGCTGGAATCGCAATCAAAGTGGCCTTCGATTTCGCGCAACGAACTGGCCGCTTGCCATCTTTTCCACATCGCCCGACAAGACTAGATTGTCATTACGAGCTCATGCGTATCGCATGGGCGCCCGATGGAGCAGCACATGAACCGTTTCCTGTCCGCCCTCGCCGCGGCCGCGCGCCGGCTGTTGCCGCAGGTTTACCTCACACCCGCATTGCGCCGCCTGCTGCTGGCCAGCGCCATGCTGGCCGCCGCCATCACCCTGGCCGGCCAGCCGGCGGCAGCCCAGTCATGGGACACCAGCCACTGGACCGCGAGCTGGGGCGCGGCGCCGGCCGGACCGCCTGCGGACGCCAGCCCGCACACCTTCACTGACCAGACCCTGCGCCTGGTCGTCCAGTCCAGCGTGGGCGGCAACCGCGCGCGCATCCGCCTGTCGAACGAGCTGGGGTCGACGCCGCTGCGGATCGGCGCCGCGCGCATCGGCCTGCGCGCCCAGGGTTCGGACGTGGCGCCCGGCACCGACCGCGCCCTGACCTTCGGCGGGCGCGCCGGCGTGACGATCCCGGCCGGCGCGCCGGCGCTGTCCGACCCGGTCGAACTGCACCTGCCGCCGCTCGCGCAAGTGGCCGTCAGCCTGTACCTGCCGGGCGCCGTGCAGGCGCCCACCCTGCACGGCCAGGCGCGCCAGACCAGCTATGTGTCGTCCACCGGCGACCATACCGCCAGCGCCAGCCTGCCGGTCCAGCGCACGATCACGGCCTGGCCTTTCCTGACGGCGCTCGAAGTCGACGGCATGCGCGGCGCCATCGTCGTGCTGGGCGACGCGCTCACCGACGGCGCGCGCAGCACCAGTGACGCCAACCGGCGCTGGACCGACGTGCTGGCGCGGCGCCTGCAGGCCGAGCGCGACGCCGGCGCGCGTCCTGGCGTGATCAACCGGGGCATCGCCGGCAACCGCCTGCTCGGCGACAACCCGGCCAACCCGCTGGCCGGACGCAGCGCCCTGGCGCGCTTCGAGCGCGACGTGCTGGCCACGAGCGGCGCGCGCCAGCTGGTGCTGATGGTCGGCATCGAGGATATCGGCAACGGGTCGGCGGCCAATCCGGTCACGCTGGACGACATGGTGGCCGGCTATCGCCAGCTGATCGCGCGCGCCCGCGCCGCGCGCATCGCGGTGATCGGCGCGACGCTGGCGCCGTTCGAAGGCGCGGCGTCGCATTCGATCCAGTATTCGGTCGAAAAGGAAACCTTGCGCCAGGCGGTGAATGCCTGGATCCGCAGCAGCGGCGAGTTCGATGCGGTGTTCGACGCCGACCGCGTGCTGCGCGATCCGGCGCGTCCGAGCCGGCTGTTGCCGGCCTATGACAGCGGCGACCACCTGCACCCGAACGACCGTGGTTACCAGGCGCTGGGCGAGGCGATGCCGCTGCTCGATGCCCGCTGAATGCCTACAGGTTGGCGCCGGTCTTCGACACGACCGGCAGGGCCGTGCCCACTTTCCAGGTGCGCGACAGGGCCTGCGCTTCTTCAACCTGTTCCTGGGTCATTTTCTTGGCGATCGCGGCGCGCTGTTCGACGGCGTTGCGGTGGCCGCCGGCCGCGGCCAGGTTGTACAGCATATAGGCCAGCACCGCATCCTGCGGCACGCCGGCCACGCTGTAGCGGTACATCAGCCCGAGCGCGTGCTGGGCGTCGGGGTTGCCCTGCTCGGCCGCCTTGCGGAACCAGCCCACGGCGTGTTTCTGGTCTTGCGGCACGGCATTGCCGGTGTAATACATGGCGCCGACCACGTACTGGGCGTCGGCCTTGCCCTGCTCGGCCGCCTTCAGGTGCCAGGCGAAGGCCTGCTTGTAGTCGCGCGTGACGCCGCGGCCCATGTAATACATCAGGCCCAGCAGGTGCTGGGCGTCGGGATTGCCGGCCTTGGCCAGTGGACTGATTTCTTTCAATGCCAGCGCATAGTTGCGGGCGTTGTAGGCGCTCGCGCCCTCCGCAAAGCCGGCCCGGGCGCTCGCCTGCAGGCCGAGTTGCAGGCCGATGGCAAGCAGCGTCACAAGGAGTATTTTTTTCATGTCTCGTGCACAGAATCTGGATCGTTATTTCCAGTTGACCTTGCCCAGGCCATCGAGGGCGACCTTGCGATTGGCCGGCTTGCCGAACACCGTCACCGATCCCATGCCCGACAGCGCGAGGTTGGCGCTGCGCTGCGCGTTGACGGTGGCGTTGCCGAGACCGGACAAGTCCAGCGTGACCGCCTCGACCGTGCAGGCCTGGGCGTCCAGCCCGCCCAATCCGCCGAGTTCGGCCCTGAGGTTCTTGCTGCGCCCGCTCAGGGTCACGTAGCCGGCTCCGCCCAGGCTCAGGTCGACGTGCTCGCTATTGACGCCCTGGATCTTGAGGTTGCCGACGCCGCCCAGGCTGGCCTTGATGGTGCGGTATTCCGACGATGATACATACATCGAGCCGGCCCCATCGAGATTGATGCTCAGCGTTTCCCCGGCAAACCCGCTGACGACGGTGGAACCGACGCTTTCCGACGACACCGCCTGCAGGTTCGGCAGCACCAGTTCGGCCTGCAGGCCGGACGAACGGCCGAAGCTGAAGCCGGCATTGCGGCCCTCGGTCTCGATGTTCAGGGTATCCCCTTTCTGCGACGTCGTGGTTCGCGACAGCAGGCGCGCATCGCCGGTGAGCACCAGGGCCGGGGTCGCCCCCTGCCGGATCCTCAGGTCCCCCACCCCCTCGAGCTTGACGCGCACCACCCGCGCGTCGATCGGACGGGTCTCGCTGCTCGTCTCCGGCGCGGCCTCGGCGACGCCGATCGCCGCACAGAACAAGGCGCACGGCACGGCAATGGCGGCGCCCAGCTTGATCAGGTGGTTCATCCATTCTCTCCAGTAAATTCTTGCGCCGGCCTCGCGCCGGGACTTGTCATGTTGCAACTATAGCCTGAAAGCCAGGCGGGTCGATGGCCGATGCGACGAACTGCACGAATCGCCGCCCGAAATGCACACGCCGGCGATGGATGCCGTCTGCATGACGTCAGCATAAGATGCGATGGCACAATAAAAAGACCACTTAACAACATGCCATTGCGCTAAGATGAGCCGCCGACGGCTCGCCGCCGTCGTCCTACCATTCATCATGAGGTCTCCATGCGCATGCGCCAATTACCTGTCCTGATGGCCGGGCTCACCCTGTCGATCTCGGCCTTCGCCGCCCCGAGCGACCAGTGGACCCTGCCGGTCAATACCAAGAAGCTCGACAACGGCCTGACCGTCATCGTGTCCGAAGACCGCAGCTCGCCGACCGTCGGCGTCTCGGTCGTGTATCACGTCGGCATGCGCCTCGAGCCGAAGAACCGCACCGGCTTCGCCCACCTGTTCGAACACCTGATGTTCCAGGGCACGCCGAACGCGCCGAAGGGCGTGTTCGACACCACCATCACTGCCGGCGGCGGCTGGAACAACGGCTCGACCCGCCCCGACTTCACCAATTACATCGAGACCGCCCCGGCATCGAGCCTGGAGCCGATCCTGTGGCTGGAAGCGGACCGCATGAAGACGCTGGACTTCAACCCGACCACGCTGAAGAACCAGCAGGACGTGGTCAAGGAAGAGATCCGCGTCAACGTCAAGAACCAGCCCTACGGCGGTTTCATGTGGATCGACATCAGCCAGCACGCCTTCCAGAAATGGGAGAACAACCACGACGGCTACGGCAGCTTCGAAGACCTGGAAAACGCCAGCCTGGACGACGTGCGCGCCTTCCACCGCGACTATTACGGCCCGAACAATGCGGTGCTGGCGATCGCCGGCGACATCACGCCGCAGCAGGGCTTCGCGCTGGCCGAGAAATACTTCGGCGGCATCGCGGCGCGCCCGGTGCCGAAGGGCACCGATTTCTCGGAGCCGCTGAACACCGCCGAAAAACGGCTGGAGCAGAGCGACGCCCTGGCCCAGGTGCCGGCCATCGCGGCGGCCTGGAAGGTGCCGGAACGCGGCAGCCGCGACCAGGCGCCGATCGCGGTGCTGGCCGAGCTGCTGGGCGGCGGCGACGCCTCGCTGTTCTACCAGGGCCTGGTGAAGGGCCGCGAGATCGCCCTCAACGTCGACACCATGTTCGGCCTGACCAGCCCATGGGAATACAACGGCCCGACCCTGATGACCGTGTTCGCGCTGTACAAGCCGGACAGCAGCGCCGACGCCGTGCTCAAGGCGATGGACGAAGAGATCGCCAGGATCGCGAAGGACGGCGTCGACGATGCCACCCTGAAGCGCGTCAAGACGCGCATGCTGGCCGACTGGAACAACAAGCTGGAAAGCTTCGTCAACCGCGCCGACACCCTGGCCAAGCTGCAGACCCTGTGGGGCGACGCCAACGTGGTCAACAAGATCCCGGGCTGGATCGAGGGCGTGACCTCGAACGACATCCAGCGCGCGGTCAAGACCTACCTGGTGCCGGCCAACCGCACCGTCATCGACCGCAAGCCGGCCGCCATGATCGAAGCGGCCAAGACCGCCTCGGCCACCACCAACACCAAATAAGGAGCGCATCATGAACAAACTGATGCTCGCACTTGCCGTTTCTCTCGCATTCGCGCCGGCGGCCTACTCCGCCGACGTCAAGACGCCGTCCGGCATGCCGGCCTATGGCCAGGAAAAATCGATCCCGGCGCCGAAGATCGCCAAGCAGACCCTCTCCAATGGCCTGACCGTGTGGGTCGTGCCGCGCGAGGGCCTGCCGCGCGTGGACTACGTGCTGGCGCTGCGCGGCGCCGGCTTCGCGGCCGACGCGCCGAACCAGAGCGGCTTTGCCGCCATGCTGGCCGGCATGCTCAACGAAGGCACCGCCAAGCGCGACTCGCGCGCCATCGCCGAAGCGGCCCAGGGCATGGGCGGCGAAATGGCGGCCAGCCCGGCCGCCGACGGCATCATCCTGTCCGCCAACGCCCTCGCCTCGCAGGCGCCGGCCATGCTGAACCTGATGGCCGAGATCGCGCGCCAGCCATCCTTCCCCGAGAACGAAGTGGCGCTGGCCAAGGCCAATGCGCTGCAATCGCTGCGCGTGTCCGAGACCCAGCCGGGATTCCGCGCCGAGCGCGCGATCAAGAAGGCCGTGTATGCCGACCACCCGTATGGCCGCACCGACCCGACGGTCGAGTCGATCAACGCCGTCAGCGCCGAAATGCTGCGCGCCGAGCACGCGAAGCGCTTCCGTCCCGACCGTGCGCTGCTGGTGGTCACCGGCCGCATCAGCGAGGCTGAGGCCATGAAGCTTGCCAGGGCTGCCTTCGGCGACTGGAAGGCCAGCGGCGCAGCCCTGCCCGACACCCCGGCAGCCAGCGCCGGCGTCAAGCCGGCGCGCATCCTGCTCAAGCGCGACGGCAGCGTGCAGTCGACCTTGCGCCTGGGCAGCCCCGGCATCGCGGCCAGCGCGGCGGACCAGATCCCGCTGCGCCTGACCAGCACCATCCTGGGCGGCGGGTTCTCGAGCCGCATTAACACCAATCTGCGCGAGGAAAAGGGCTATACCTATGGCGCCTCGGCCGGCGCGCGCATGAGCCGCGCGGGCGGCATGATGGTGGGCGGCGCCGACGTGCGCAATGAAGTCACCGGCGCTTCGCTGGAAGAGTACTTCAAGGAATACAAGCGCCTGGGCGCCGAGCTGGTGCCGGCCAAGGAAATGGACATGAACAAGCGCTACGTCGCGGGCGGCTACCTGCTCAGCAACCAGCTGCAGCGTTCGGTCGCCAGTACCCTGGCCGCCAACTGGCTGGTCGGCCTGCCGCCGGAATTTTTGGGCGAATACGTGCCGCAGATCCAGAAGGTCACGCCGGAGCAGGTGCGCACCGTGGCGCGCAAGTATTTCGCGCCCGAGAACCAGTCGATCGTGGTGGTCGGCGATCCGTCCAAGCTCGAGGAACAGCTCAAGCCGTATGGCGCGTTCACCGTGACGGACAAGTAATCCAAAGGCACATCCTGGCCCGAAGGCCCCGCGACCCTCGCGGGGCCTTTTTTATGGGTTGTCAAGACCGGGACCCGGGTCCATCCTTATGCTGCAGCCTTGCATACAAGGAGTGAGACATGGCAACGCGCTACTACATCACGCTTGGCGCCTCGACCACGGCCGGCGGCACCGTGACCTCGGCCAGCTCGCTGCTGGCGCTCGATGGCGTGAAGGTCGCGCTCGAAGGCGACCAGGTGTCCTGCCCCGTCTGCGGCACGACCGGCATCATCGGCCTCGACGGTCCGCGCCTGCCGGCGCGCCACGACGGCCGGCAATACGCCCTCGACGGCGACCTGTGCCTGTGCCGCTGCGATCCGCCGCCGCGGCTGGTCGCGGTGCAGCACCTGTGCGGCCAGTAACCGACGCTAGTCCGGCACGCCCAGGATCACGCTCGAAGCCTTGAACAGGGCGGTCGCCGCCGCGCCCTCGGCCAGCTCGAGCGCATCCACGCTTTCATTGGTGATGGTGGCCGCCACGCTGCCGCCGCCCGCCAGCGCGATCACGACCTCGGAGTTGACCGCGCCGCGCATCAGCCGCGTGACCTGGCCCTGCAGCCGGTTGCGCGCCGACAGCCGCGCGCCGTCGCCGGCCGTCATCACGATCACCGACGACGATTTGATCAGCGCGAAGGCCTGCCGGCCCGGCGCCAGCCCGAGATTCTCCGCGCTCTCGCGCGTGACGATGGCGACGATCGTCTGCCCGCCCGCGATCTCGAGCTCGACCTCGTCGTTGACGGCGCCGCGCGCCACCCGGGCCACCGTGCCGAAGAACTGGTTGCGTGCGCTGGTCCTCATCTTGAACCTCGTAAACAGTGCCAGGTCGTCGGCCACGTCGCCGGCCTGGCGGTTGAGTCGGTCGAGAAAGTCATGGTGCACCTGCTCGATCATCCTGAAATTGTCCACCAGCTGCCGGCCACGCGCCGTGAGCCGCGTGCCGCCGCCTCCCTTGCCGCCGGTGACGCGCTCCACCAGCGCCTCGCCCGCGAGATTGTTCATCGTGTCGATCGCATCCCAGGCAGCCTTGTAGCTCAGGCCGACCGCCCTGGCCGCACCGGTGATGGAGCCGAGCTGCCCGATCGCCGCCAGCAGTTCGACCCGGTTGCCGCCGCCGAGGTTCTCGCCGCCGACCGTCATCCAGACCTTGCCATCGAGGCCGATGCGCTTGTCATCTGTGCTCATCTATTGTCGCCTGCCGCTTCGTTATATACTTAAGTAAATAGCGCTTGCTCATCAGACCAGCAGGCTACCACGATGTTCCCATCCTCATCTGGAGAAATGACATGAAACGCCTTGCCAGCCTGATCGCCGTACTGACCGTCGTGGGGACGGCGCACGCCGGCGAGGTGCAGGTCGCGGTCGCCGCCAACTTCGCCGGCCCGATGGAAAAGCTGGCCGCCGAGTTCCAGCGCGACACCGGCCACAAGGCCGTCGTCGCCACCGGCGCCACCGGCAAGTTCTACGCCCAGATCCGCAACGGCGCGCCGTTCGAGGTGCTGCTGGCGGCCGACGACGACACCCCGGCCAGGCTGGAAACCGAGGGCCACGTCGCGGCCGGCAGCCGCTTCACCTACGCGGTCGGCCGCCTGGTGCTGTGGTCGGCCAGGGGCGGCGTCGTGGATGCCGGCGGCAATGTGCTCAAGACCGGCAGCTACCAGCACCTGGCGATCGCCAATCCGAAGACCGCGCCGTACGGCGCCGCGGCGGTCGCCACCCTGCAGAAGCTCGGCCTGTACGAGAGCGTGCAGTCGCGCATCGTCCAGGGCGAGAACATCGCCCAGGCCTGGCAGTTCGCCAGCACCGGCAATGCCGAACTGGGCTTCGTGGCCCAGGCCCAGGTCTGGCGCGACGGCAAGTTCACGTCGGGTTCGGGCTGGATCGTCCCGGCCACCATGCACGCGCCGATCCGCCAGGACGCGGCGCTGCTGGCCAAGGGCGCCGGCAACCCGGCGGCCCGGGCGCTGCTGCAATACCTGCGCACCGACAAGGCGAAAGCCCTGATCCGCACCTTCGGCTACGAAGTCTGAACGGATGCTGGATGGTTCGGATCTCGCCGCGATCTGGCTGACGCTCAGGCTGGCCACGGTCGTCACCCTGCTGTTGCTGGTCTTCGGCACGCCGCTGGCCTGGTGGCTGGCGCGCACCCAGTCCAGGCTGCGGCACGCGGTCGGGGCGGTGGTCGCGCTGCCGCTGGTGCTGCCGCCGACCGTGATCGGCTTCTACCTGCTGCTGGCGATGGGCCCCGACGGTCCGCTCGGCCAGTTGACCACGGCGCTGGGCCTGGGCACGCTGTCCTTCACCTTCACCGGCCTCGTCATCGGTTCGGTGTTCTATTCGCTGCCCTTCGTGGTGCAGCCGCTGCAGAATGCCTTCGAGGCGGTCGGCACGCGCCCGCTGGAAGTGGCGGCCACGCTGGGCGCCACGCCCTGGGACGCCTTCTGGTCGGTGGTGGTGCCGCTGGCGCGGCCCGGCTTCGTCACCGGCGCCATCCTCGGCTTCGCCCACACCATCGGCGAGTTCGGGGTGGTGCTCATGATCGGCGGGAACATCCCCGACAAGACGCGCGTGGTCTCGACCCAGATCTACGACCACGTGGAAGCGATGGAATACGCGCAGGCCCACTGGCTGGCCGGCGGCATGCTGGTGTTCTCGTTCGTGGTGCTGCTGGTGTTGTACACGCTGTATCCGCAATCTGTCAGGGGGACGCGCCGATGAGCGGCATCCGCATCAAGGCAAGAATCGATCGGGGCGCTTTCACCCTCGACGCCGACCTCGACCTGCCGGACCACGGCGTGAGCGCGCTGTTCGGCCATTCCGGCTCGGGCAAGACCACGCTGCTGCGCATCCTGGCCGGACTGGAACGGGCGCCCGGCGCCGTCATCGCCGTGGGCGACGAAACCTGGCAGGACGATGCGCGCGGCGTGTACGTGCCGACCCACCGGCGCGGCATCGGCTACGTGTTCCAGGAGGCGAGCCTGTTCGACCATCTCGACGTGCGCGCCAACCTGGAGTTCGGCCTCAAGCGCCTGGCGCCGGGCGCGCGCCGCTTCGAGCTCGGGCCCGTGACCGAACTGCTCGGCATCGGACACCTGCTGGACCAGCGCCCGGCCACGCTGTCGGGCGGCGAACGCCAGCGCGCCGCGATCGCGCGCACCCTGCTCGCCTCGCCGCGCCTGCTGCTGATGGACGAGCCGCTGGCGGCGCTGGACATGAAGCGCAAGCAGGAAATCCTGCCCTATCTCGAGCGCCTGCACGACGAGCTGGCGCTGCCGGTGGTCTATGTCAGCCACTCGGCCGACGAAGTGGCGCGCCTGGCCGACTACCTGGTGGTGCTGGAGCAGGGACGGGTGCTGGCCAGCGGACCGCTGGCCGACACGCTCGCGCGGCTCGACCTGGCGGCGAACTTCGAGGACGATGCCGGCGTGATGATCGAGACCGTGCTCGCCGAACGCGACGCCGACGGCCTGTCGCACCTGGCGTTTCCCGGCGGCGTGCTGCTGGTCGGTCGGCGCGACGCCGCCATCGGCAGCCGGGTGCGCTGCCGCATCCATGCGCGCGACGTCAGCCTGGCGCTCGAGCGCCCGCGCGGCAGCAGCATCACCAACATCCTGCCGGCCGTCGTCGATGCGGTGGGTCCGTCCACGACGCCGGGCCAGGTGCTGGTGCGTTTGAAGATCGGCGCGACCGTGCTGCTGGCGCGCATCACCGAGCGCTCGCGGCGCGAGCTGGCGGTGGAGCCGGGATGTGCGCTGTGGGCGCAGGTGAAGGCGGTGGCGCTGCTGGCGTGATCGTCGTTCCCTGCGTGGCGGATCAGCCGCCCCGCAGCGCCGCTTCGAGGTCCGACAACTCGGCCGGCTTGACCAGGTGCGCGTCGAAGCCCGCCTCCTGGGCGCGGCGCCGGTCTTCGGGCGAGCCGTAGCCGGTGTGCGCCACCAGGCGGATGTGCGCCAGCGCCGGATTGCCCTTGATGCGGCGCGCGACCTGGTAGCCGTCCACGCCCGGCAGGCCGATGTCGAGCACGATCACCTGCGGCTTGTGGCGCAGCGCCAGCGTCTCGATCTCGCCGGCGTCGGCCGTGGTGACCGGCTGGTAGCCCATCTCGGCCAGCAGGAAGCCCATCATCTCCATGGCGTCGACGTTATCGTCCACCAGCAGCACGCGCATGCCGGATGCGTTGGCGTCTTCGGCTTCCTGCGGCGCGGCCACGGGCGCGCCGGACGCGGCGCGCAACAGCGGCAGTTCGATCGTGAAGGTGCTGCCCTGGCCGACGCCCGGGCTGGCCGCTTCCAGCCGGCCGCCATGCAGCTCGGCCAGGTGCGACACCAGCGACAGGCCGATGCCCAGCCCCTCCGGCGCGCGGTCCGGCGGCACCGCGGCCTGGGCGAACATGCCGAAGATGCGCGGCAAGTTGTCGGCATCGATGCCGATCCCGTTGTCGCGCACCGAGATGCGCACGCGCTGGCCAGCTCCCTCGCCGCTCACTTCCACGCCCAGGATGATCGCGCCGCCGGCCGGCGTGAACTTGGCCGCATTGTGCAGCAGGTTGCCGACCGACTGGGCCAGGCGCACCGGGTCGCCCGTCACCCACAGGTCTTCCTGCGGCTGGCGCACGTCCAGGCTGTGCTCGCGCGCGGCGATCAGCGGCGCCGCGGTCTCGATCGCCTGCGCGATCACGCCCTTCAGGTCGACCTCTTCGTTGCGCAGCACGATCTTGCCTTCGGAGATGCGCGCCACGTCCAGCAAGTCGTCCACCAGGTGTGCCAGGTGGTCGACCTGGCGCGTGATCACGTCACGCGCGCGCGCCTGGCGCTCGGCCGCGCCTTCGCCGCTCGCGCCCAGCAGGGCCGCCGCGTTGCGGATCGGGCTCAGGGGATTGCGCAGCTCGTGCGCCAGGGTGGCCAGGAACTGGTTCTTGTTGCTGTCGGCGGTGCGCAGCAGCGCTTCCATTTCCTTGCGCGCCGTGATGTCGCTGCTCATGCGCGCCACCCGGTACACCTGGCCGCGGACGTCACGCACCGGGAACAGGCGGTCGCGCACCCAGCGCAGCTGGCCGTCGGCGCCATGGATGCGGAATTCCTCGTCGTAGTGGGGTTCCTCTGCCAGCCGCTCCCAGCGGCCGGCCAGGCGCGCGCGGTCGTCGGCATGCACGGCGTGGAGCCAGCCGGTCGGCTCCTCGCGCAGCGCCTCGGCGCTGCTGCCCCACACCGCGGCATAGGCCGGGCTGACGTAGACCAGCCGGCGGCCCGGCACCGAAAACATCCAGAACACGTCGTCGATATTGTCGGTCAGCTGGCGGAAGCGCTCTTCGCTGTCGCGCAGGTCGACCTGGATGCGGCGCATGCGCAGCAGCGCGTTGACGTTGGCGATCAGTTCATCCGCCTCGATCGGCGCCGCCAGGTAGTTGTCGGCGCCGCCCTCCAGGCCGCGGATCTTGTCGGCGCGGCCGGTCAGCGCGGCCGAGGTCTGCAGCACCAGCACGCTGCTGCTGTCCGATTCGGCCTTGATGCGGCGGCACACCTCGATGCCGTTGATGTCGGGGAGCTTGACGTCGAGCAGCACCAGCGCCGGCATGTGGCGCTTGACCATCTCGAGCGCGTCGGTGCCGTTGGCGGCTTCGATGACGTCGAAGCCGGCGCTCTGCAGGATGCGGGTCTTGGCGTAGCGGGCACCGTCGTTGTCGTCGACGTTGAGAATCTGGGTCGGATGACTATTCATGATGCGGTTCCATCAGGATCCATGGTCGGTTGCGGCGATGTGTGTGGCGGCGTGCGCGGCAGGGTCAGCGTGAACGTCGTGCCCACGCCCAGCGTGCTCGATACGTCGACCCGGCCACCTAACAGGTCGGCCAGCTTGCGGCACAGGGGGAGGCCAAGGCCGGTGCCCTTGCTGCGGCGCTGCAAGGGGTGCTCGATCTGGCTGAACTCCTCGAAGATCAGCTGCAGGTTGTCGGGGCTGATGCCGATGCCGGTGTCGGCCACCGCGAAGGCGATGGTGTCGGCTTCCGGATCGTGCGCGGCGAACACCAGCACCGAGCCCTGCTCGGTGAACTTCAGCGCGTTCGAGATGAAGTTGCGCAGGATCTGCGAGATCTTGCCTTCGTCCGAATGGAACGGCTCGTCGATGCCGGACGGCTCGAAGATCAGCTCCACGCGCGCCTCGTCCACCAGCGGGCGCAGCATGCCCTTGAGGGCGCGGAACAGGTTCTCGACCACCACCGGCTCGACGTGGGTCTCGACCCGCCCGGCCTCGATCTTGGCCAGGTCGAGCAGGTCGTTGACCAGTTCGGACAGGTCGCTGGCGGCATCGGCGATGAATTTCACCTGCCGTTCCTGTTCCTCGGTCAGGTCGCCGTCCATGCGGTCGAGCAGCAGCTGGGCCAGCGCGCGGATCGACGACAAAGGCGTCCTCAATTCGTGGCTGGTGTTGGACAGGAAGCGCGATTTCATCTCGTCGGCGCGGCGCAGGCGCTCGGCCTTGTCCTCGATCTCGGCGTACAGCGCCACGATGCCGCGGTTGGTGTCTTCCAGTTCGCGCGTCAGCGACAGCAGGTCGTCCTGGCGTTCGCGCAGCTCGGCCAGGGTGGCCAGCAATTCCTGGTTCTGCAGCTGCAGCTCGTGCACCGGGTTCGACACCGGGCTGTCGGCCAGGCGCGCGCCGATCTCGGCCAGGCGGGCCGAAGTGACGTGTTCGTGGCGCGGCAGCGCCTTGCGCACCGTGATGGTGGAGGCGCCGGCATCGCCCGGATCGACCTCGCAGGCATCCATCAGGCGGTGCGCGGTGATGATCGCCAGTTCGCGCAGCGACTCGGTTTCCGGTCCGCCGGCGCCGGCCGGGCGCGCTCCGCCGCTGACCAGCACCTCGAGGTGCTGGCGGCCATCGTTCTCGCGCAGCTGGAACAGTGCGCGTCCGCCCGGGCCCTGGTGGCAGGCGCCGCGCGCCACTTCCGAGACGGCGGTGCCGATGCGCACCTGGTCCTGCTGCGAAAAGCCCAGCAGCGCCGAGATCTGGCGCGCGCGCTGGCGCACCAGCACCACGTCCTGGTCGCTGTCCAGGCCGACGCTCAGGATGCGCATGGCGCGGCTCATGCGCGCCCCGCCAGACGGCGCACCACCAGCACCATCGCGTCGTCGCGGCCGCGGATGTAGTCGCGCATCAGGATCGCCGCGATCAGGGCCGGGCTGCGGCCCTGCAGGCCCGGGTATTTGTCCAGGTCCCACCGGGTTTCGATGCCGTCCGAATGCAGGATGCACAGCGCGCCGGGGCCGAACGGCACCGCGAACTCCTGCACCTTGCGCACGTTGTGGCCGACGATGCCGTTGTGCGACACCAGCGCGCGGCGCGTCTCGTCGATCGCCACCGCGCCGATATTGCCGACGCCGGCGAAGCGCAGCTCGTCGGCCGCGAAATCGATGCGGGCGACCGCCAGCGCCGCGCCGCGCGTGGGCCGCAGGGCCTCATGCGCCGCATGCACCAGCTCTCCCGCCGCGACCGGGCCGCGCTCGTCCAGTGCCCCGATTGCCGCATTGGCCGCGCGCGCCGCGTCCGGACCGTGGCCCAGGCCGTCGGCCGCGAGCAGGGTCGCGCCGCCGCCGGCGCAGGCGACCGCCCAGCCGTCGCCGCACACGTCCTCGCCCCGGATCGGACTCCACAGCGCGCCGACTTCGACCCCGCACGGGTCGGGGCTGGGCACGTCACGCCACAGGCGCATGAAGAAGGCGGCGCCGTCGCCGCGCGTCGAATACACGTCGAATTCGTCGGACAGGCGGTGCAGCGCGCCCAGGCCGGTGCCGGCGGTGCCGGCGGTCGAGACGCCGTCGACCAGGCTGCTGGCCAGGTCGACAATCCCGGGACCCTTGTCGAGCGCCAGCACGTCGACCCCGATGCCGGCGGGCGACTGCGCCGGGCCGACGTGGATCTGGCCTTCGCCGGCGTGCTTGAGGATATTGGTGGCTGCTTCGGTGATGATCAGGGCCAGCTGGCCGGCGCGGGTCTCGTTGAAACCCAGCGACTCGGCCAGCTTCTGTCCGGCGCGGCGCACGGCGGCGACGTCGCTGGCGTGGGATACGGCGAACACGTGCTGCGGTGACTGGGAACTGATCAGCGCTTCCATTTGACGATCAGCACCGCGGTGCCCTCCTTCGCACGGCTGTCGATGTCGAACTCGTCGACCAGGCGCTTGGAGCCGCCCAGGCCCAGGCCCAAACCGCCTCCGGTAGTAAAGCCATCGCGCAGGGCGCTGTCGATATCGGGAATGCCCTGCCCGGCATCGACGAACAGCAGGCCGATGCCCTTGCGCAGGCCGTCGTCGAGCGCGTCGAGGTGGACTTCGCCGCCGCCGCCGTACTTGATGGTGTTGCGCGCCAGTTCGCTGGCGGCCGTCACCAGCTTGGTCTGGTCGACCAGCGACAGCGCGAGCGCCACGGCGCGTTCGCGCACCTGCTTGCGCAGGCCCACCACGTCCTCGTCCGAACGCAGCGGCAGGGTCAACCGGCCGGTGCGCTGCTGGCGGTGATGGTCGAGCAGATGCGTCTCGAACAGGACGGCATCGGTATGCGCGTCGACCATTATCTGTAGCTCTTTCCGAGCAGGGCCATGCCCTTCTCGACGTTCAGCGCGGTCTTCACGCCATGCAGCGTCAGGCCCAGCTCGACCAGGGTGATCGCCACCGCCGGCTGCATGCCGACCACCACGGTGCGGGCGTCGAGCACGCGCGCCATGGCGGCGGTGTTGCTGATCATGCGGCCGATGAAGGAGTCGACCAGGTCGAGCGCCGAGATGTCGATCAGGACCCCCTTGGCGCCGTCGCTCACGATGCGCTCGGTCAGGTCGTCCTGCAGCTGCATGGCGAGACGGTCATGCATGTCGACCTGGATCGTCACCAGGAGCAGGTCGCCCATGCGCAGGATCGGAATGCGTTCCATGGCGCTGGCCTCAGGCGTGCTTGATGGTGATCGAGGCGCCGGTGCGCTCGAGCGCCACCAGGAAGGCGTCGGCCAGGGTGGCCTTGGTGATCACGTCTTCCAGGTTCACGCCCAGGTGCACGATGGTCTGCGCGATCTGCGGGCGGATGCCGCTGATGATGCAGTCGGCGCCCATCAGGCGCGCGGCGGCGATGGTCTTCATCAGGTGCTGGGCCACCAGGGTGTCGACGGTCGGCACGCCGGTGATGTCGATGATGGCGATCATGGCGCCGGTGTCGACGATCTTTTGCAGGATGTTTTCCATCACCACCTGGGTGCGGGCCGAGTCCAGGGTGCCGATCAGCGGCAGCGCCAGGATGCCGTTCCACAGCTTGACCACCGGCGTGGACAGCTCCAGCAGCTCCTGCTGCTGGCGCACGATGATCTGGTCCTTGGTCTTCTGGAACACCTCGATGGTGTACAGGCCCAGCTTGTCGAGCAGGGTGTTGACGATCCACGATGCCGCGGCCAGGCCTTCGGCGTCGCCGGCGAATGCCGCCTGCAGGCGCGCGAACAGCGGCTGCTTGAGCGAGAACACGAAGGTGGCGGTCTCGCTCGGGGTCGAGCCCGACTTGGCGCGGGTCGACGAGATCTCGGCCAGCAGGTCGCGCAGTTCGTCCCACGAACGGTGGTCGATGTTTTCGAGTTCGCCGCTGCGGGTGGCAGTGGCGAAGGCTTTCAGGAAGTGGTTGCAGTGCGAACGCAGTTGTTCGCGCGCGGCGGCGTTGCTGCGCACGCTCAGCGCTTCGAGCTGGGAGAGCCATTCGGCGCCGATCGCGGCCTCCTGGTCCAGGATTGTCTGGCTGATGCGATCCGCGTAATCCTTCATGCTCATCTGTCTTATCCCTTGAAATGGTGATTGGCGCCGCGCCTGGGGCCGCTTTCCGCCGCCGGCGCGGACAAATTTCTGTTAAACATCCAACTATACCATTTTCATATAGAGCAATACGTGGCGCACGGTTGTCTATGGGATATTTTCACTGTTTCGGCGAAAAAACGCGCGCACGAATGGCAAAGAAGCCCGCGCGGGTCGCGCGCGATGCGTCCATTCATATAAAACCGGCAACAAAAGCAGCGTCAGGACGGTCGACGACAATACCCCGCCAATCACCACCGTGGCCAACGGCCGCTGGACCTCGGCCCCGGTGCCGACCGCCAGCGCCATCGGCACGAAGCCGAGCGAGGCGACCAGCGCCGTCATCAAGACCGGCCGCAGGCGCGCCAGCGCCCCCTGGCGCACCGCGTCCGGCAGCGCCATGCCGTCCTGGCGCAGGCTGCGGATGAAGGAAATCAGCACCAGGCCGTTGAGCACGGCCACTCCGGACAAGGCGATGAAGCCGACCGCCGCCGAAATCGACAACGGGATGCCGCGCGCCCACAGGGCCGCCACGCCGCCGGCCAGGGCGAACGGGATGCCGGTGAACACCAGCAAGCCGTCGCGCACATTGTTGAACACCAGGTAAAGGAGCACGAAAACCAGCAGCAGCGAGGCGGGCACGATCAGGCGCAGGCGCTCGGCGGCCTTGGCGAGGTGCTCGAACTGGCCGCCCCAGGCGATCCAGTAGCCGGGCGCGATGCGCACCTCCCGCGCGATGCGCTCCCGCGCATCGGCGACAAAGGAGCCGATGTCGCGCCCGCGCACGTTGGCGCTGACCACCACCCGGCGCTTGCCCTGCTCGCGACTGAGCTGGTTGGGGCCGGGCGCCACCTCGAAGCTGGCGATCTCGCCCAGGGCGATGAAGCTGCGCATGCCTTCAGCACTGCCGGGCAGCGCCACCGGCAGCCGGCGCAGCGCGTCGATATCTCCGCGCACGGCTTCCGGCAGGCGCACCACGATGTCGAAGCGGCGGTCGCCCTCGAACAGGGTGCCGGCGGCGCGGCCGGCGGTGGCGGTGGCGATCATTTCCTGGACGTCGCCGATGTTCAAGCCCATCCTCGCGGCGCGCTCGCGGTCGACCCGGATCTGCAGCATGGGCAGGCCGCTGGTCTGCTCCACCTGCACCTCGCTGGCGCCCGGCACCCGGCGCAGGGCGGCGGCGATCTCGCTGGCGGTGGCGCCGAGCACGCCCAGGCCGTCGCCGAACAATTTGACGGCGACGTCGCTGCGCACGCCCGAGATCAGTTCGTTCACGCGCAGCTGGATCGGCTGGCTGAATTCGTAGTTGTTGCCGGGCAGGCCTTCGAGCGTCGCGCGGATCGCGCTTTCGACTTCGGCGCGCGAACGCCTCGCGCCTTTTCCAACCCTTGGCCACTCCTTCTCGGGCTTGAAAATGATGTAGCTGTCGGCCACGCTGGGCGGCATCGGATCGGACGCGATCTCGGCGGTGCCGATGCGGGCGAACACGCGCGCGATCTCGGGGAATTCGCGCATCAAGACGGTCTCGATCTGCTGCTGCATCCTGACCGACTGGGTCAGGCTCGTGCCGGGCACGCGCATCGTCAGCACCGCCATGTCGCCCTCGTCGAGATTCGGCGCGAACTCCGTGCCCAGGCGCGTGGCCATCAGGGCGGCAAGCGCGATCACCACCGCCGCGAACACCAGCATCACGGCGCGGTTGGCCAGCGCATAGTCGAGCGCCGGCGCATACCAGCGCCGTGCCGCGCCCATCACCCGGCTTTCCTTTTCCGTCACCGAGCGGCCGATGAACAGCGCCACGGCGGCCGGCACGAAGGTCACCGACAGGATCATCGCGCCCAGCAGCGCGAACACCACGGTGAAGGCCATCGGGTGGAACATCTTGCCCTCGATGCCGGTCAGGGCGAAGATCGGCAGGTAGACGATCATGATGATCAGCTGGCCGTAGATCAGCGGCCGGCGCGCCTCGCGCGCCGCCTCGAACACCTCCGCAAAGCGCTCCTCGCGCGTGAGGATGCGCCCCAGCCGGTGCTGGGCGGCGGCCAGGCGCCGCACGCAGTTCTCGACGATCACCACGGCGCCGTCGACGATGATGCCGAAGTCCAATGCCCCCAGGCTGAGCAGGTTGGCGCTGACCTGGTTAGCCACCATGCCGCTGAAGGTGAACAGCATCGACAAGGGGATCACCATGGCGGTGAGCAGCGCCGCGCGCAAGTTCCCAAGAAAGAAGAACAGCACCGCCACCACCAGGATCGCGCCCTCGACCAGGTTCTTGCGCACCGTGGCGATGGCCCGCTCGACCAGGACGGTTCTATCGTAGACCGTGACGGCCTTGACGCCCTTCGGCAGGCTGCGGTTGATCTCGAGCATGCGCGCGTCGACCGCTTTCGACACCGCGCGGCTGTTCTCGCCGATCAGCATCACCACGGTGCCGAGCACCACCTCCACGCCATTCTCGGTGGCGGCGCCGGTGCGCAGCTCCTGACCGATCGTCACCTCGGCCACGTCGCGCACCCGCACCGGGATGCCGCGGATGCTGGTGACGACGATATTGCCGATGTCGTCGATCGACGCGGCCTGGCCCGGCGCGCGCACCAGGTACTGCTCGCCTTCGCGCTCGATGTAGCCGGCGCCGACGTTGCTGTTGTTGCGCTCCAAAGCGTTCACGATATTGGCCAGTTCAAGGCCATACGACGACAGCGTGGCCGTGTTCGGGGCCACCAGGTATTCCTTGTCGAAGCCGCCGATCGAATTGATCTCGGTGACGCCCGGCACGGTGCGCAGCTGCGGCTTGATGATCCAGTCCTGGATCTCGCGCAGGTCAGTGGGCGTATAGGGCGTGCCGTCCGGCTTCTTCGCGCCCGGTTCGGTCTCCACGGTCCACTGGTAGATCTCGGACAGGCCGGTCGCGATCGGACCCAGGGTCGGGACGACCCCGGCGGGCAGCCCTTCGCGCGCATCCTGCAGGCGCTGGCTGACCAGCTGGCGCGCGAAGTGGATGTCGGTGCCCTCCTCGAACACCACCGTCACCTGCGACAGGCCGTAGCGCGACAGCGAGCGGAACTGTTCAAGATTCGGCAGGCCCGACAGCACCGCCTCGACCGGATAGGTGATGCGCTGCTCGGTTTCGAGCGGCGAGTAGCCCGGCGCCGCGGTATTGATCTGGACCTGGACGTTGGTCACGTCCGGCACCGCGTCGATCGGCAGCCGGCCATAGTTGTAGACGCCGATGCCGGCCATCGCCAGCACGGCCAGCATCACCAGCCAGCGGCGCGCGATCGCAGTCGCGATCAGGCGGTCGAACAGGGTCGATGGTTTGATCAAAGGTTTGGTCGAGTTCTCAATGTTCATGGCTGCCCTCCGCCTTGCCCTGCTCCGCCTTGACCGCGAAGCTGTCGGCGCCCGCGTAAGCCTCGCCCGCACGCAGGCCGGCCGTGATTTCGACGAAGCGCCCATCCGAGCGGCCGGTGGCCACCGGCTGCGCGACAAAGCCTGCCTTGACCCGCTTGTAGACGACTTGCCGCCCGTCCGCCGTTTGGATTGCCTCACGCGCCACCGCCACCGGCACGTCGCTCGACCCGGTGACGATGTCGATGTTCACCGCCAGCCCCGGCCGCCAGGCCGCGCCCGGGTTGTCGAGCACCACCCGCGCCTTGGCCGAGCGCGATTCCTCGCCCACCAGCGAGCTGACGTAGGACACCTTGCCCGGCGCCGTCGTGTTGGAGGCAATCGAGCGAATGACGGCATCGGTGCCGACCCGGACGATCTCGAGGTCGCGCGCCGGCACCACCACGTCGGCCCATACGGTCGACAGGTCGGTGAGGGTGAACACGCGGGTGTCGGCGCCGACGACTTCACCCATCGTGATGTGTTTTTCGACGATCACGCCGTCGAACGGCGCCCGGATTCTGAGGAGGTTGGACGAGCCGGCGTCAACGGCGCCGAGCGCCTGCAGCTGCTGGCGCGCGCTCTGGACGGCGATCCGCGCTTCGCTGAGTTCCTGTTCGGCGCGCAGCAAGTCCTGGCGGGCCGAAATCTGTTCTTCCCACAGCATTTTTTCGGACGCATGGACCTTGCGCGCATAGTCCAGCCGGCGCTCGGCCGCCGCCAGCGCGCCGCGCTGGGCCGCGACCTCGGCGCTGGCGACGCTGGCCAGCACCTGGTCCTTGCGCACCTGCTGGCCGAGCGTGGCATTGACCTCGCTGACCACCCCGGCGGCGCGCGGCGTCACGTGGGCGGTGCGGTCTTCGTTGAGCGCGATCTGGCCCGGCATGCGGATGAAGGTGTCCAGGTGGACCGGGCCGGCGGTGGCGATCGTGATGCCGGCCACGCCGACCTGCTGGTCGGTGAAGCGGATCACGCCGTCGTCCGCGTGCCCTTCTTGACCGTGCTCGTCCGCGTGTTCCCGTTCCTCTTGATGACCGTGTTCCTCGACACCGGCTGGGGAGCGGTCGCGCACCAGCACGATGGCGGCGATCAGAATGGCGATCGCCAGCATGATGGCGATGACCTTGCTTTGCTGCTTGTTCATGGATTCTCCTGGACGGCTGCGTGTCCCAGCAGCCGTGCGATATCGGCCGCCGCGCGATGAGCGTCAAGCGCGGCGTTCAGGTATTGGTTCTTCGATTGCGCCAGCACGCGCTGGGCGTCCAGCACGTCGATCAGGCCGAACTTGCCGAGCTCGAAGCCGCGGTTGGCGGCGCGCTCGGCGTCTTCTGCGCCGGACAATATCTCGGTCGAGATCAGCGCGCATTCGGCCAGCGCCGCCGTGAGCCGCGCATGGGCCTGCGCCAGCTCGGCGCGCAGGCGCACGCCTTCGGCGTCCCGCTGGTCGCGCGCCTTGTCGACCCGGCGCAGCGCATCGAGCACGGCGCCGTCGTTGCGGTTGAACAGCGGCAGCGGTACCGACAGGCCGAGCACTGCGCGGTTGCGGGTGTCCGGCCCTTCGCGCTGGGCGCCGACGATCACGTTGACGTCGGGCGTGCGACGCGCGCGCTCGAGCCGGGCCAGCGCCTCGCGCTGGCCGACCTGGGCGCGCGCATGGCGCATCGCCGGCGATCGGTCGAGTTGCGCCAGCAGCTGGTCCAGCGGCGGCGCCGGGGGCAACGCGGCGGCCTGCGGCGCATGGATGCTCAACTGGCGCGCGTCGCCGCCCCACAGGGCGGCCAGGCGGATGCGCGCGCCTTCCAGGTCGCGCCCTGCCTGCAGCGCCTCGATCCGGGCGCTGCCCTGGGCCACGCGGGCGCGGGTCTCCTCGACCGGAGACAAGGTCCCGGCCTCGACCCGCTTGCCGGCGGCGGCCAGCGCGCGGCCGGCAAGCGCCACCAGTTCGCGGGCCATGCGCTCGCGCTCCTGCGCCGCGACGACGTCGTGGAAGGCGACGGCGGTATCGGCGCGGACCTTGTCCCGTTCCGCTTCCAGTGCGATGGCGGCAAGCGCGCCTTCCTGGCGCGCCGCCTCGACCCGCGCGGCGCGCTTGCCGCCCAGTTCGATGGGAATGTTCAGGGTGGCGGTCGTGGTGCGGCTATCACCGCCCTCGCCTTCGCGCAGCAGCTCGAGCTCGGGATTGGGCAGCGCCCCGGCCTGGGCCAGCGCGCCCTCTTGCGCCGCCACTTCGCTGCCGGCCGCGCGCAGGGTCGGATTGGCGCGCAGCGCCAGGTCGATGGCCGCTTCCAGGGTCAATGGCGCTGACCATGCCGCGGCCGAAGCGCTGGCAAACCCGCAGGCGAGCGCGAGCGCCGCCAGCAGCGGTGTCAAACGATGTTTCATGATGATGCTCCGAACGGGTGGATGTCCGGCGGGGCAAGCGATGCGCCGCGCGAGGCGACGCCGATGAGGTTCCCGCCGCCTTAGGCGCGGCGCGGCCGGTCTGGCGGAGGAATCAGGTCGGGAACGTGGGAGACGTAGCGCCGCAATTCGCCGCGCATGTGCGGGGCGCCCTTGGGCAAGGGGAGATTCGGTTGCGCGGACAGCACGGCGCTGGCCGACAGGTGGTGGCAGGCGTCGCAATCGTCGCAATGCTCGTCCCGGGTTCCATCATCCTGATCCTGGTTGCTCGATGGCGGATGCTTGTGGACGTGGTGCCCCGGATGCATGGTCTGTTCGTCATGACTGCAATACGGAGCGCCGGCGGCCCAGGCGGCCTGGAGTGGCATCATGAGCAGCAGGAGGATCAGGATCAGGCGTCGCATTGCGTCAGGGTGGTCGGGTAGCGCAGGGCCGGTCGGCCAATTTTTGCTACCAGCTATTAAATACCCTGTAGCCGCTACAGGGTCAAGCACATTCGTGCAGTTCGCTGCGATTCCCGCACATCGCATAAGGAATTCGGTCCGAAACTCACGCCGGTGCGTACACCTCTTGCAGCACCTCGATGAAGGCGCGCAGCGCCGCCGGCACATGGCGATGACCGGGATAGTACATCGCCAGCTCGGACGAGGGCTGGCACCAGTCCTGCAGCAAGGGCACCAGGCGACCTTCCTGCAAATGATCGCGCACGGTCGTGTCCGGCACATAGGCGATCCCTCGTCCCGCCAGCGCGGCTTCGGCCATCAGCCCGACCTGGTTCAGGATCAAGGCGCCCGGCACGTCCAGCGCGAAGGCCTGGCCATGGCGCGCGAATTCCCAGCGATAGATCTTCCCGCTCTGCATGCGCATGCGGATGCACTGGTGCTGCCGCAGATCGTCGGGCGTCTGCGGCGTGCCGCGCGCCGCCAGGTAAGCGGGCGATGCGACCGGCATGAAACGCACCGGCGCGCCGAATGGCGCGACATGCATGTCGTGCTTCGTCGGCCGCCTTGCGAAAGCTGCGGCGATGGACGATGGCCACGAAGGCGTGCAGGCTGTCGAGGTCGGGCTGGGGCATTGATGGCGATCCTTCACTAATGCATACGGGATTGGAGTCGTCAGCAATGCGGCCTATGGCCTGTTCGGTGCGGCCGAAGAGCTGACCGACGCGCAGGTGGAGCGCCAGCTCGACACCAATCTGCTCGGATCGATCGGGCTGATCCGCGCCGCCCTGCCCCATCTGCGCAAGCAAGGCGGCGGCCGGGTGATCCAGGTTTCGTCGGAAGGCGGCCAGATGGCTTATCCGAACTTCAGCGTCTATCACGCGACCAAGTGGGGGATCGAAGGGTTCGTGGAATCTGTGGCGCAGGAAGTCGCGCCGTTCGGGATCGAATTCATCCTGGCCGAACCGGGGCCGACGCCGACCAATTTCGCGGCCGGTCTCGACGCCGCGCCGGCGATGGACGAGTATGCCGATACGCCGTCGGGTGGGGTGCGGCGCGCGCTGGCGGACGGCAGTTTCAAGCTCACGGGCGACCCGGTGCGGATGGTGGAGATCATGATCGACTCGGCTGATCAGGCGCCGGCGCCGCGCAGAATTACCTTGGGGTCGACTGCGTACGAGTCGATTCATGCGGCGCTGACCGATCGTCTGGCGCGGCTGACGGCGCAGAAGGAGCTGGCCGTGAGTGCAAATCTGGACACATGACGATGCGGTATCCTATGCGATGGCCCGCTGACGCATGCACGCCTGGCCAGTCACTCTTCGACGGACGGGACCAATCGCAGCTGTTGAATACGGCCTGTCTTCTTGTCCGTCACGAATATCAGCAAGTATCCCTTGCCGTATTCGCTCTCGACATTGGACGGGCCAACGAAATAGGCGAGGTTTTCGTCATAATCGGCATACCCCGTCGATTGCCCCAGCAGTGCCCTGACTTGGTCTGCGCTGAGTTCTTTCACCGGGTGCTGGCGCAGGAAGGAAGCCAGCATCCGGCCACGCCCCAGCCGATCCGCGGCGGCCCATGCCTTCGGCGTGAACTCATCATTGCCGAAGGCCCGGCTTTGTTCTTCCACAGACCTTTGCGTGCAACCTTGCAGGAAAAGGATGGTCAGCACGAGGACGGCTGGGGTTCGCATCGTCACTTCACCTGCAGGGTCTTGAGTTGGCCAGTTTTCAACGCTGCCATACAGCGCCGGCTGAGCGCCTCGTTCGTTTGCTTCGACGCACCAATGTTCAAGCCGATGCTGTTGTTATGCAAATCCATCGCACGTTCCTTCGGCGGGTTCCTTAGGGACGATTCATGCGCCGTCGTGTAAAGGCGCGCTTTGGTAATTCCGATATCGCGTGCCAGTTGTGCAGACCACAAGCAATGGCGAAAAGCGTCCGAATGGTCGTTATGGCCGCTGATCGAAAACAGCCGCCTGGCCTCACTCTGTGCAAATTCGCGCGCCCTCATGATGACAGGCACGTGATGCGGATGCGATCGCAAGTAAGCTCGCTCTTGCTCCGTGAGCTGATTGAACAACGCAAGGGCTGACTGTATCGGCATGGTTTCTCCGGAAGCAGAAAAAATCAGGTTCCATTATTCTCGGGTCCGCATGTTGCAGATTGGGCGTGCGCAATACTGAACGCTGAATGAAAAAACCGCCAGGCTCACGCACTGGCGGTTTTTTCATCGAGCGGCGAACCGCTCACTCGCTTGCAGCTTTATTACTGCGCCGCGCCTTCAACCGGATCAGCCGCCTTCATCGACAGCTTCAGACGACCGCGCTCGTCGGTCTCCAGGACCTTCACGCGCACTTGCTGGCCTTCCTTCAGGTAGTCGGCAACGGCGTTGACACGCTCGTTGGCGATCTGCGAGATGTGCAGCAGGCCGTCTTTACCAGGCATGACTTGCACGATCGCGCCGAAGTCCAGCAGCTTGAGCACGGTGCCGTCGTAGGTCTTGCCCACTTCGACCGATGCGGTCAGTTCTTCGATGCGGCGCTTGGCTTCCTGGCCGGCGGCGGCGTCGACCGACGCGATGGTCACGATGCCTTCGTCGGTGATGTCGATCTGGGTGCCGGTTTCTTCGGTCAGCGCGCGGATCACGGCGCCGCCCTTGCCGATCACGTCACGGATCTTTTCCGGGTTGATGCGGATGGTGATCAGGCGCGGCGCGAAGTCCGACAGCTCGGTCTTCACGGTCGGCATGGCCTTCTGCATCTCGGCCAGGATGTGCTGGCGGCCGTCTTTTGCCTGGGCCAGCGCCACCTGCATGATTTCCTTGGTGATGCCCTGGATCTTGATGTCCATCTGCAGCGCGGTGATGCCCTGCGCGGTGCCGGCCACCTTGAAGTCCATGTCGCCCAGGTGGTCTTCGTCACCCAGGATGTCGGTCAGGACCGCGAACTTGCCGCCTTCCTTGATCAGGCCCATGGCGATGCCGGCCACGTGCGCTTTCATCGGCACGCCGGCGTCCATCAGCGCCAGGCAGCCGCCGCAGACCGACGCCATCGACGACGAACCGTTCGATTCGGTGATTTCCGACACCAGGCGCACCGAGTAGCTGAAGTCTTCTGGGTTGGGCAGTGCGGCGACCAGCGCGCGCTTGGCCAGGCGGCCGTGGCCGACTTCGCGGCGCTTCGGGGTGCCCACGCGACCGGTTTCGCCGGTGGCGAACGGAGGCATGTTGTAGTGCATCATGAAGTCGTCGGTGTACTCGCCCATCAGCGCGTCGATCTTCTGGCTGTCGCGGGCGGTGCCGAGGGTGGCGACCACCAGTGCCTGGGTTTCGCCACGGGTGAACAGGGCCGAGCCGTGGGTGCGCGGCAGGACGCTCGAGCGGATCGAGATCGGACGCACGGTGCGGGTGTCGCGGCCGTCGATGCGTGGCTCGCCGTCCAGGATCTGCGAACGCACGACCTTGGCTTCCATGTCGAACAGGATGTTGCCGACGTCGCCAGCATCGGCGGCGATGCCTTGCGCCGACAGCTCGGCCATCACTTCCGACGACAGCGACTTCAGCTTCTGCTGGCGGGCCGACTTTTCGCGGGTCTGGTAGGCGTCACGGATCTTGGCGCCGGCCAGTTCGCCGACGCGGGCGATCAGTTCTTCGTTCTTTGGCGCCGGCGCCCATTCGACTTCCGGCTTGCCGCCTTCGGCGACCAGGTCGTGGATCGCGTCGATCACGGCCTTCATTTGCTCGTGGCCGAACACGACCGCGCCGAGCATGACTTCTTCGGACAGTTGCTGGGCTTCCGATTCCACCATCAGGACGGCGGTTTCGGTGCCTGCCACGACCAGGTCCATCTGCGAGGTCTTCAGCTCGGTGGTGGTCGGGTTCAGGATGTACTGGCCGTTCGCGTAGCCGACGCGCGCGGCGCCGATCGGACCGGCGAACGGGATGCCGGCGATGCACAGGGCGGCCGAGGCGCCGATCATCGATGGGATGTCCGGATCGATTTCAGGGTTGACCGACAGCACGTGGATGATGACCTGGACTTCGTTCAGGTAGCCTTCCGGGAACAGCGGGCGGATCGGACGGTCGATCAGGCGCGAGGTCAGCGTTTCTTTTTCGGAAGGACGGCCTTCACGCTTGAAGAAACCGCCAGGGATCTTACCCGCAGCGTACGTTTTCTCCATGTAGTCGACGGTCAGCGGGAAGAAATCCTGGCCCGGCTTGGCGTCTTTTTTGGCAACGACGGTTGCCAGGATGACGGTATCCTCGACCGACACGACGACGGCGCCGCTGGCCTGGCGCGCGATTTCACCCGTCTCCAGGGTGACCGTGTGTTGACCGTACTGGAAGGTTTTCGTAACTTTATTAAACATTGGGTAATCCCTTTCATTTTACCGACAGATTTTCAGGAGCTGTCGTTCACCTCTCACCACGGGCCATCAAGAAATGGCCTTGTAACAAACAACAAGACAGCAAAAACGAAAAATGCCCGCGTCAGACAACTGGCGCAGGCATTTTTGACTAAACCGTCTGAAGCAAGAACTTGCGATTACTTACGCAGGCCCAGCTTGGCGATCAGGTCGCGATAACGATTCAGGTCCTTGTTCTTCAGGTAAGCCAGCAGGCTCTTACGGCGGTTGACCATCATGATCAGGCCACGACGCGAGTGGTGATCCTTCTGGTGTGCCTTGAAGTGGCCGTTCAGTTCGTTGATGCGTGCGGTCAGCAGTGCGACCTGGACTTCCGGCGAACCGGTATCGTTCTGGCCACGTGCATTGTCCGCGATGATCGCGGCTTTGTTGATGTTTTCAACCGACATGATGTTACCTTTCACATGCGGTGCAAGAGTCGGAACCCCAGGCACCGTGATTTATCAAATAGCTGTCCGGATTGGACAGACCCGCCAGTATAGTGCAAAACGGCGGCTCGAACCAGTGTTTGCTATCCTTCTTCCGCAGTTGGACAGGCCGTCGCCCAGCTGGCAAGCTCGACACAGGTGACAATCATGAACAAGATGAATACATTTACAACACTGACCGCCATCCTGCTGCTGGCCGGCTGCGCCATGCGCACGGCGCCGACTCCCGGCGACCCGCTGGATGTCGTCCAGTCCAAGATGGGCACCCCCACCGCGGTGTATACCGACGGCGCGGCGCGCACCCTCGAATACGCCACCGGCCCGATGGGCCAGTACACCTGGATGGCGCACCTGGGCCCGGATGGCCGCCTGACCTCGTATGAACAAGTCCTGACGAGCGAGAAGTTCGCCACTGTCAGGATCGACCAGGCGACCAAGGATGACATGCTGCGTACTTTCGGCCATCCGGCCGAGGTTTCGCGCGTCGCCATGCGCGACTACGAGGTGTGGTCGTATCGCTACAAGGAAGCCGGCGTGTGGAACTCGTTGATGCACGTCCACTTCGACGGGCAAGGCGTGGTGCGCCAGATGATGAATGCGTCGGATCCCATGTACAACCCACAGGATCGCGGCATCTGGTGAACACGATGATCAAATTAACTCCACTCATCGCCGCACTGCTGCTGACGGCATGCGCCATGCGCACGCCGCCAAACCCGGGCGACACGCAGGACGTGGTCCAGGCCAAGCTGGGGATGCCAACCGCGGTGTATGCCGATGGCGCGTCCCGTACTCTCGAGTACGCCACCGGCCCCATGGGCCAGTTCACCTGGATGGCGCACCTCGGCCCGGATGGGCGCCTGCTCTCCTACGAGCAGGTGCTCACGAGCGAAAAATTTGCCACGATTAAAATTGATCGAGCGACCAAGGACCAGGTGCTGCGCACCATCGGCCGCCCCGCCGAGCGATCGCAGGTCGCCATGAAGAATTATGAAGTCTGGTCCTATCGCTACAAGGAAGCCGGCGTCTGGAATTCGCTCATGCACGTCCACTTCGACGGGCAAGGCGTCGTGCGCCAGATGATGAATGCGCCCGATCCGATGTACGAACCGCGCGACCGCTTCGGTTTTTAGGCCTTACCTTGCCGGCGCGGCACGGCGGCCACCGTCGCTGCGCACGAAATCCTCGACCGCGTCCAGGCTCGGCGCCAGACGCCGCAGCGTGGCCGAGAGCGTGGCGACCAGGGTGGCGTGGTTGACGTTGTCGTAGTACTCCTCGCGCACGGGCACGCCGGCGTTGCGCATCCTGGCCGCGAGCACGCCGGTATTGCGTTCCGGGTTCACCCTCGTGTCGTTGCGGGCGGCGATCAGCAGCGCCGGGGGCGCCCCGGCCGTGACGTGGGCGACCGGCTGCGAGTCGGCCGGCGTATCGGGATAGTGGAACACCGGACGCGTGGTCTCATTCTCGACGGGCAAGAAGTTATACGGACCCGCCATGCCGATCCAGCCGCGCAGGATGCCCGGGCTGCCCCCCTGTTCGCGCAGCCAGCGTGGATCGAGCGCCAGCATCGCCGCGTTATAGGCGCCCGCGCTATGCCCCATGACGAACAGGCGTTTCGGATCGCCGCCATAGGCCGCGATCCGGCGTTCGGTCCAGACGACGGCGCGCGCGCCATCATGCAAAAAGTCGGGATAGCTGGCCTGCGGATACAGGCGATAATCGGGAATCACCACCACGAATCCGCGCTGGGCCAGCGAACGGCCAACGAACGCATAATCGTCGCGCTCTCCACTGACCCAATTGCCGCCGTAGAAGAAGACGATCACCGGCGCCTTGCCTGCGCCAGACGCGGGCCGGTAGATGGACAGCACGTGGCGCGGGTCGGGGCCGAAGGCGGCCGTCGCGACCGAACGCGCCGTCCCGCCGGGCGACACCACATTGACCAGGGTGAGCGGCGAACAGGCGCTCAGGGCGCCGGCCAGGACCAGGACGGCCAGCGCCAGCGCCGCGCCAGCGAGCGTCTTCGTCGAAAGAAAACGGCCGCTATGCACCGGCATGTCAGCGACGGATATCGTCCGGCTCGTCGTCGAGCGGGATGATGCTGACCGGCTTGCCCTTCGCCTTGCGCCAGACATACACGGCATAGCCCGAGAGGCCATACACCACGAAAATCGGCCACAGCACCTTGGGCGGATCGATCGCCAGCAGCGCCAGCACCAGCGCGATCAGGAACACCGCGATGAACGGCACCGACTTCCTGAAGTTGATGTCCTTGAAGCTGTAGAACGGCACGTTGGACACCATGGTCAGGCCGGCGAACACGGCGATACACCACGACACCCAATCCACCTTGCGCGCGCTGACGCTGATGTCGGGGTCGATCATCATCATGATGAAGCCGATCACCAGCGCCGCGGCGGCCGGGCTCGGCAAGCCCTGGAAGAAGCGCTTGTCCACCACCTGGATATTGGTGTTGAAGCGCGCCAGGCGCAACGCCGCGCAGGCGCAGTAGATGAAGGCCGCGATCCAGCCCAGCTTGCCCAGGCCGCGCAGCGACCATTCATAGATTACCAGCGCCGGCGCGGCGCCGAACGAGACCATGTCGGCCAGGCTGTCGAACTGCGCGCCGAACTCGGACTGGGTATTGGTCAGGCGCGCGATGCGCCCGTCCAGGCCGTCGAGGATCATGGCGATGAACACGGCCCAGCAGGCATGCTCGAAACGCTGGTTCATCGCCATGACGATGGCATAGAAGCCGCAGAACAGGGCCGCGGTGGTGAAGGCGTTGGGCAGGAGATAAATGCCGCGGCCACGTTCGCCGACCTGGCGGTCTTCCGCGCGGCGGCCGAAACGCTTTTTCAGGCGGGAGAATCGTGGACCCTTTGGCGTTGTCCCTGGTGTTCTTCTTCGTGGAAAGGTTGGCATAAGGAATCGTATTCAAGGTAGTCGCCGAGCGACAGTTCCCCCACATTATAGAGGTGGGGACACGTGTTAGCGAAACACTACGCTAACCCGACTGGCGATTGCCTGGCGCTTACTTGAACTCAGCCGTCCTTTACTTGAACTTGACCTTGCCCACGACGCGCATCTGCAGTGTGGTTTCGCCCGGTTCGAAGCTCGGTTCGGACATCTCGTCGGCCATCTCGCGCTTAGCGCTGCGCATCATCATGGCCTGCGGCGCGGCGGCATCGCCCGCGTAGTTGCCCGAGCCTTCGAAGTCGACCGTGTCGAGCACGGCGTCGGTCGGCTGGCGGCCCATGGCCTTGGCGATCGAGACGATGCGCTCGTTCAGGTTGCGGTAGGTCGCAGCGATGCGCTGGTCGTCCAGGCGCTTCTCGAGCTCGGGGCTCAAACCGAAGTTGACGCCATTGATCTGCAGCACCTTCTGGGCGGCGGCGGCGGTCTTCGGCAGCGCGGCCAGGTTGGTGGTCTTCACTTCCAGGTACTGGCCGACGCGCCAGGCGATCGGCACCGGCTTGACCGGTTGCTGCGTGGTGCGGCCGACCGGCTGCGGCGGCACTTCCGGATAGACCGGGTAGGTGTAGTAGCCCTGGGTCTTGAGTTCGGCATTCGGATCGGCGCGGCGCACGATCTCGGTGCCCTCCTTCATCTTGCGGTTGACGCGATCGGCGGCGGCGTTCTTGTCCTTGTCATGCTCTTCGACGGCGAAGACGACGGTGGCCTGGTCGTTGGCGTGCTTGACTTCGCCAAAGGCGGGGACCACGACCATGGTGCCGCTGGTAGCCGGCGACGGCAGGTTTTGCGCGTGGGCGGCGCTGAAGGCGAGGACCAGGGCGGCGACGACGAGGGATTTAGAAACGGCCATTTATTGTTCTCCTATAAGTTGCGACAGATGTCTGACAGCACTTATACGATACCAATCGCCAGGATTCCATCGTGATTTTGTAATGGACAGTTGCAAATAAGTAGGTTTGGGGAAGGATTTGTAACAGCCGCAGCCAAAATAAAAGCGGGGTCAGGTCTGACATTCAGACACGACCCCAGCCATGGAAACGCTTAAAGTCGAGACCGTGTCCGAATGTCAGACCTGACCCTCGCTTTACTCCAGGAACATCAGTTCTTCGACTGATCCACCAGCTTGTTCTTGGCGATCCACGGCATCATGCCGCGCAGCTTGGCGCCGACTTCTTCGATCTGGTGCTCCGCGGTCAGGCGGCGGCGCGAGATCAGGGTCGGGGCGCCGGCCTTGTTTTCCAGGATGAAGCTCTTGGCGTATTCGCCGGTCTGGATGTCCTTCAGGCACTGGCGCATGGCGTTCTTGGTATCTTCGGTCACGATGCGCGGGCCGGTCACGTACTCGCCATATTCCGCGTTGTTCGAGATCGAGTAGTTCATGTTGGCGATGCCGCCTTCGTAGATCAGGTCGACGATCAGCTTCAGCTCGTGCAGGCACTCGAAATACGCCATTTCGGGCGCGTAGCCGGCTTCGGTCAGGGTTTCGAAGCCAGCCTTGATCAGCTCGACGGCGCCGCCGCACAGCACGGCCTGCTCGCCGAACAGGTCGGTCTCGGTCTCTTCGCGGAAGTTGGTCTCGATGATGCCGGCACGGCCGCCGCCGTTGGCCATGGCGTACGACAACGCGATGTCGCGCGCCGCGCCCGATTTGTCCTGGTAGACGGCGACCAGGTGCGGCACGCCGCCACCTTGCGTATAGGTGCCGCGCACGGTGTGGCCCGGGGCCTTCGGCGCGACCATGATCACGTCGAGGTCGGCGCGCGGCACCACTTGGCCGTAGTGCACGTTGAAACCGTGGGCGAAGGCCAGCACGGCGCCCTGCTTGGCGTTCGGCGCGACGTTCTTGTTGTAGACCTCGGCGATGTTTTCGTCCGGCAGCAGGATCATGATGACGTCGGCGGCCTTGACTGCCTCGTCGACCTCGGCGACCTTCAGGCCGGCCTGCTCGACCTTGTTCCACGATGCGCCGCCGCGGCGCAGGCCGACGGTGACGTTGACGCCGGACTCACTCAGGTTCTGGGCGTGGGCGTGGCCTTGCGAGCCGTAGCCGATGATGGCGACGTTCTTGCCTTTGATGAGGGAGAGGTCGCAGTCTTTGTCGTAGAAAACTTTCATTTGGGTATCCTGTATATAAGTAATGTAGTGGTGTTCGGGCGTAACGCGTCGGCGGCCGAGCCGCCAACCCTACGTCGTTTATTCAGCGTTTTTCTTGTCAGACTTTGAGGATGCGTTCGCCGCGTCCGATGCCCGAGCCGCCGGTACGGACCGTCTCGAGGATGGAAGCCCGGTCGATCGAGTCGATGAAGGCGTCCAGCTTCGACTTGGCGCCGGTGAGCTCGATCGTGTAGGTCTTTTCGGTGACGTCGATGATGCGGCCGCGGAAGATGTCGGCGGTGCGCTTCATTTCTTCGCGCTCCTTGCCGACCGCGCGCACCTTGATCAGCATGAGCTCGCGCTCGATGTGCTGGCCTTCGGTCAGGTCGACCACCTTCACCACCTCGATCAGGCGGTTCAGGTGCTTGGTGATCTGCTCGATGATGTCGTCCGAACCCGAAGTGACGATCGTCATGCGCGACAGGGTCGCGTCTTCGGTCGGGGCCACGGTCAGCGTTTCGATGTTGTAGCCGCGCGCCGAGAACAGGCCGACCACGCGCGACAGCGCGCCGGCTTCGTTCTCCAGGAGGACTGAGATAATGTGTCGCATCACAGGTCCTCCGAGCCGAGCAGCATTTCGTTCAGGCCACGGCCCGCCTTGACCATCGGCCAGACGTTCTCGCTCTGGTCGGTGATGAAGTTCATGAAGACCAGGCGGTCCTTCATGGCGAACGCTTCGCGCAGCGAACCCTCGACGTCGCCCGGCTTTTCGATGCGCATGCCGACGTGGCCATAGGCCTCGGCCAGCTTCTCGAAATCGGGCAGCGAATCCATGTACGACTCGGAATAGCGCGAACCGTAGTCGATCTGCTGCCACTGGCGCACCATGCCCAGGAAGCGGTTGTTGAGCAGGATGATCTTCGGCGTCAGGTGGTATTGCTTGCAGGTGGCGAGCTCCTGGATGCACATCTGGATCGAACCCTCGCCGGTGACGCAGGCCACCGTCGCATCCGGATTGGCCATCTGCACGCCCATCGCATACGGCAAGCCGACGCCCATCGTGCCCAGGCCGCCGGAGTTGATCCAGCGCCGCGGCTTGTCGAACTGATAGTACTGCGCGGCCCACATCTGGTGCTGGCCCACGTCCGAGGTGATGAAGGCGTCGCCATCCGTCACGCGGTGCAGCTGCTCGATCACCGCCTGCGGCTTGATGACCGTATCGGAGGTCGGATACTTGAGGCAGTCGCGGCCGCGCCATTCGGCGATCTGTTTCCACCAGCCCTGCAAGGCATTGGTATTGGTCTGGACATTGCCGGCGTCGAGCTGCGACAGCAGTTCGACCAGCACGTCCTTGACGTTGCCGACGATCGGGATGTCGACCCGCACCCGCTTCGAGATCGACGAAGGATCGATGTCGATGTGGATGATCTTGCGCGGATTCGAGGCGAAATGCTTCGGATTGCCGATCACGCGGTCGTCGAAGCGGGAACCGATGGCGATCAGGACGTCGCAGTGCTGCATCGCCATGTTCGCTTCATAGGTGCCGTGCATGCCCGGCATGCCGACGAAATGCGGATCGGACGAACGCGATCCGCCCAGGCCCATCAGCGTGTTCGTGATCGGGAAGCCGGTTTTCTCGACCAGGCGGTTCAGCTCGTCCGAGGCATTGGCCAGGATCACGCCGCCGCCCGCATAGATCATCGGGCGCTCGGCGTTCTGCAGCAGCTGGACCGCCTTGCGGATCTGGCCGGCATGGCCCTTGTCGACCGGACGGTACGAGCGCATCTCGATCTCGCGCGGGTACTCGTACAGGCATTTGTTGACCGTGATGTCCTTCGGAATATCGACCAGCACGGGTCCGGGACGTCCGGTGCGGGCGATGAAGAAGGCTTTCTTGATGGTCGAGGCCAGCTCGCGCACGTCCTTGACCAGGAAGTTGTGCTTGACCACCGGACGCGTGATGCCGACGGTATCGCATTCCTGGAAGGCATCCTGGCCGATCGCGTGGCTGGGCACCTGGCCCGAGATCACGACCATCGGAATCGAATCCATATACGCGGTGGACAGGCCGGTGACGGCATTGGTGACGCCGGGGCCGGAGGTGACCAGGGCGACGCCCACGGTGTTCGAGCTGCGCGAATAGGCGTCGGCGGCGTGCACCGCGGCCTGTTCGTGGCGAACGAGGACGTGCTGGAATTTATCCTGGTTGAAGATGGCGTCGTAGATATAGAGGACCGCGCCGCCCGGGTAACCGAAGACGTGCTTGACGCCCTCTTCTGCCAGACAACGGACCACTATCTCAGCGCCCGTGATCGGGACTGCTGAATCGTTACTCATGTACATTCCTTTCAAAACCCAATGGGAGATTGATCGGATGCCCGTTCCTAACGATATGCGTCTTTGCGCGACAACCCTCAGGCTTGACTACTTTCTGCGTGCACGTCGATGTTTCGGACACCGTAGGGTCCTTACGCACCGGCGCTGGGCGCAACTCGTTGAGCGTGAGTGTTTGTAGCGGTCTTACGCATCTCTCGCGCTTGTGGCGCGGGTCGGAGCAAACTGCCTACAAATGAAAGCGTGTCACAACCGGACTGGGCCTTGTGTGCCGACTCCGGATGACGTAAAAGCCTTGGGGATGCAAAGCGTGAGAGACACCTTACCGCGCCGCACCATTTTGGTCAAGAAGGAAAGATAAAAATCGCTGCATTCCCAAAAGTGGTGCAACAAATTCGGCGAAATCCAAATAATGTGCGCCGTTTTTGCGTGGCGGGTGTGTATCGTAGGGTGGAGGGCGACGCCGCCCACGCATTCAGCGCTGCATGCCCCAGCGCCGCACTGTCACGCGTTCCAATGCCTGGAACACGAAGTGCTCGATCGCCAGCCCGATGAGGATCACGGTCGCCAGCCCCGCGAACACCTTGTCGGTGAACAGCTCATTACGGCTCTGGAAGATATACCACCCCAGCCCGCCCTGCCCCGAGGTGCTGCCGAACACCAGCTCGGCGGCGATCAGGGTGCGCCAGGCGAACGCCCAGCCGATTTTCAGGCCCGACAGGATGGCCGGCAGCGCGGCCGGGATCAGGATCTGCAGCACCATGCGCAAGCCGCCCAGGCCATAGTTGCGGCCGGCCATGCGCAGGGTTTCGGGCACGGCCCGGAAACCCGCGCTGGCATTCAGGGTCAGCGGCCACACCACCGAGTGCACCAGCACCATCAGCAGGCTGCCCTTGCCGAGCCCGAACCACAGCAGCGCCAGCGGCAGCAGCGCGATGGCCGGCAGCGGATTGAACATCGAGGTCAGGGTATCGATCAGCGCGCGGCCGAAGCGGTTCGACACCGCCAGCCAGGTCAGCAGGAATGACCCGGCCACGCCCAGCAGGAAGCCCTGGCTCAGGATCGCCAGCGACACCGACACATAGCCGACCAGCTCGCCCGACAGCATGCCGTCCACGAAGGCGCGACCGGTCTGCAGCGCGCCCGGCAGCAGCAGGTCGTTGTCGAACCAGCGCGCGAGCAGTTCCCACACGACGGCCAGCGCCAGCAGGATGGCGGGTTTTCTCAACCAGCCGAAGCGGTCCAGCGCGAAGGAGACGGAGGGCGCCGCGCCGGGCGCCGGCACGGCAAGGGCCGGCTTGAGCGGCAACACGTATTCGGGACGGATCGGCGGTTCGCGCAAGGTCGTCATCAATGCGCCTCCGCCATGCGATCTGCATCCCGGCGCCCATCCGGCGCTGCATCGCCATCGAACAGCAGGGCATGGATGCGCTGGGTGGCGGCCTGGAATTCCGGGCTGCCGGCGCTTTGCAGGCTGAACTGGTGGCTATTGAGCTCGGCCCGCACCCGGCCCGGATGGGGCGACAGCAGCAGGATGCGGTTGCCCACCACCAGCGCCTCCTCGATCGAGTGGGTCACGAACAGCATGGTGAAGCCGATTTCATCCCACAGCGCCTGCAGCTCTTCCTGCATGCTGCGCCGGGTCAGCGCATCGAGCGCGGCGAACGGCTCGTCCATCAGCAGCACCGCCGGCTGCATCGCCAGCGCGCGGGCAATGGCCACCCGCGCCTTCATGCCGCCCGACAGCGTGTGCGGATAGGCGTCGGCAAAGCGCGCCAGCCCGACCTTGCCCAGCCAGTGACGGGCACGCCGGTCGGCCTCGCCACGCGATACGCCGCCCGCCAGCAGCGGGAACATCACGTTCTGCCGCACCGTCTTCCAGGGCGGCAGCTGGTCGAATTCCTGGAACACGACGATGCGGTCCGGCCCCGGCCCCGTGATCGGCTTGCCGGACAAGCCGAGGCTGCCGGCGCGCGGCGCGATGAAGCCGCCGATCGCTTTCAACAAGGTCGACTTGCCGCAGCCGGACGGCCCCAGCAGCACGAAGCGGTCGCCGCGGTGGACGTCGAAGCTGACGTCGTCCGTGGCGCGCACGATGCCGCGTTCGCTGGCGTACTCGAGCGTGACGTGCTCGGCGCGCAGCAGCGGTTCCTGGGGAACGAGGTTCAGCGGTATGACGGGGGTAATCATGTCAGCTCCCGTTGGCGATGACCGGATGCTCGAAGAAGTAATCCTTCCACGAAGCCGGCTTGTTCCTGATGGCGCCGACCTGGTGCAGGAACTGCGCCAGGCCCAGCGTATTCTGCGGCGCCACGCGGAACTGTGTCTTCGGGTCCTTGATCACCTTCAGCAGCAGCGCCCGGTCGATATTGCCCTTGTTGACGCGCAGGTAGGCATCGGCCGCGCCTTCTGGATTGGTCGCAATGTACCGGGACGCCTCGGCCAGCGCATCGAGGAAGGCGCGATACGTTTTTGGATTTTCCTTCACATATTTTTCGGTGGCATACAGCACCGTGCTTGACGCCGGCCCACCCAGCACCTGGTAGGAATCGAGCACGATCTTCGCGTTCGGGTTACCGGCAAGTTCTTGCTCCTGGAATGGCGGCCCGCCGAAGTGGGCGTTCAGTTCGGTCTTGCCGGCGATCAGGGCCGCGGCGGCGTCCGGGTGCGGCACGGTCTGGGTGATCGGGTCGAGTTTCTTGGATTGGGCATTGCCCCACTGCTTGGCGGCGGCCATCTGCAGGATGCGGGCCTGCACCGACACCGTCACCGCCGGCAAGGCGATGCGGTCTTTCGGGCCGAAGTCGGCAATCGTCTTGACCGCCGGATTGGTGCTGACCAGGTAATAGGGGAAGCTGCCCAGCGAGGCCACGCCGCGCACGTTCTGGCGGCCCTTGGTGCGGTCCCAGATCGTCATCAGGGGGCCGACGCCGGCCCCGGCGATATCGATCGAGCCCGACAGCAGCGCATCGTTGATCACGGCGCCGCCGGACAGCTTGACCCAGTCGACGTCGACGTCGACGCCCTGCTTCTTGCCATGCTTTTCGATGAGTTTCTGGTCTTGCGCCACGTTCAGCAGCAGGTAGACCACGCCGAACTGCTCGGCGATGCGGATCTTGCCCTCGGCCTGGGCGAATGATGGTAGCGCCAGGGCCAGCGCCGCGCCGACGGCAAGGAACTTCTTGTGGAGTGTCATGGGTTTCCCGGATTGAGTCAGAACGGAACGTCGCCTTCGATGGTCGTGCGGTACAGCTTGCGGCGCAGGTGGTCGGGACAGCCGGCCGCCAGGTGCATCAGCGAGCGGTTGTCCCAGAACACCATGTCGTGAGGCCGCCACTGATGGCGATAGACATGTTGCGGGCGCGTGCCATGGTCGAACAGCGCGTCGAGCAGTGCGCGGCTGCGCCGCTCGGGCACGCCCAGGATGCGGGTGGTGAAGTGCTCGCTGACGAACAGGGCCTTGCGGCCGGTCTCGGGATGGGTGCGCACCACCGGGTGATTGACCGGCTTGACCTCGTCGATCTGGGCCTGGGTGAGCTGCGGGCGGAACGGGTTTTTCTGGCGCAGCGCTTCATACTTGGCCAGATACCAGTGCTCGGCCTGCAAGCCTTCGACTTCGCGCTTCAGGTCGTCGGGCAAGGCTTCCCAGGCCGTGTGCTGGTTGGCGAACAGGGTGTCGCCGCCTTCGGCCGGCAGCTCTTGCGCATGCAGCATCGAGCCCAGGCTCGGCGTTTCCTTGTACGACAGGTCGGAATGCCAGAAGTGGCCGGCATCGCCCAGGCCGATCGGCTGGCCGTTCTCGCGGATGTTCGAGACGATCAGCACTTCGGGGTGGCCCGTCAGCTGGAAATTGCGCAGCACGTGGATCTGCAACTGGCCGAAGCGGCGGCTGAACGCCACCTGCTGGGCCGGCGTGATGTGCTGGTCGCGGAATACCAGCACGTGGTGGTCGAGGTGGGCGCGGTGCAGGCGGCTGAAATCTTCCGCGCCGAGCGGACGCGACAGGTCGAGGCCGACGACTTCGGCGCCCAGCGGAGCGCCGATGATGGGGTGGACAGCAAATGCTTGACGAGGAATATCGAGCGGCATGATGGCGGAGGCGGGATGATCGTGTTGACAGCCTAACCACGCTTCCATAGGCGAACAACGAATGATTTCGCGTATCTTCATGCAGTTTTTGAACGTTATGTAAATAGCATTGCCGCCTCCCGGCCCTGCGCGTTTACGGTGCAGGCGAGGACGTTTTTTGCTAGGATGCGAAAGTTTTCCCTAAAGCACGAGCAAGACGAGCGCTTCCTTGAACCCGCATGGCCACAGATAAAGAACTCAACGACTTCCTTGCGAATGTCGAACGGCGTGCGTTCAAGCAGGCGGTGTATGCGGTGCGCAAGGACGAGTCGGCGCTGGACATCGTCCAGGACGCCATGATCAAGCTGGCCGAAAAGTATGGCGACAAGCCGGCCGCCGAATTGCCGATGCTGTTCCAGCGCATCCTGCAGACGACCATCCTCGATTACTTCCGCCGCGAAAAAGTGCGCAACACCTGGGTCAGCCTGTTTTCGGGCTTCAGCCGCGGAGAGGGAGGTGACGATGACGACTTTGATATACTTGCCTCATACGAGGCCGAAGAAGGATCGGCCGCCGCAGAGTCGAGTGCGGACCAGATTGAGCGTGAACAAACCTTGCGCTTGATCGAAGAAGAAGTACAAAAGCTCCCAACGCGTCAACGGGAAGCCTTCCTCATGCGTTACTGGCAGGATATGGACGTGGCCGAAACGGCCGAAGCGATGGGATGCTCCGAAGGCAGCGTCAAGACACATTGCTCCCGTGCCACCCACGCCCTCGCCGCAGCGCTCAAGGCCAAGGGAATCACATTATGAATACCGACGACATCAACCTGGCGTACAAAATCCGCCATGCACTGAACGAACAGCTCGACACCTTGCCGGCCTCGACGACCGACCGGCTCGCCGCCGCGCGCGCCGCCGCGCTCGCGCGCAAGAAGGCGGACGCGCCGGTCGAGTATTTCAAGCCAGCCCCTTCCGGCTGGCGCGAGATGCTGGCCGGCTTCGGCAATCTCGTGACGGGTCCGGCCATGTCGCGCCTGGCGGTCGCCGTGCCGATCCTGGCGCTGGTGATCGGCATGGGCGGCGTCTACCAGCACGAACAGCAACAGCAGATCGCCGAGCTGGCCGACATCGACGCGGCCGTGTTGTCCGATGAACTGCCGCTCAATGCGTATCTCGACCCGGGCTTCAGCGCTTACCTGGAGTCGCAGCAGCGCCGGCAATGACGAAGAACGACGCTTCACAGTCTCGCGCATCGAAGCCCGGCGCCGCGAAATCACGGTTCCCCGTCCTGAAAACGGTGGCCGGGGTCCTGGTGGCGGGTGCAATCGCCTGGGTCATCGTCGACCGTTTCGACACCCCGTCCGTCCTGCCGTCGGTGGCCGATGCCGTCGATGGCGAACGCGCGTCGCCCAAAAGCTTCGACAAGCCCCTGTGGAACGAACTGAGCAGCGCCCAGCAAGTGGCGCTGGCGCCGCTGGAACCCGAGTGGAACCAGATGGAAGGACCGCGCAAGCGCAAGTGGATCCAGATGTCGGCCCGCTTCGCCTCGATGCCCGCGTCCGAGCAGCAGCGCGTGCACGAACGCATGCGCCAGTGGATGAAGCTCACCCCCGCGCAGCGCGAACTCGCGCGCGAGAACTACAGCCGCACCAGCCGCCTGGCCCAGGGCGGCGACAAGGCGGCCGACTGGGAAAACTACAAGCAGCTGTCGGCCGAACAGAAACGCCAGCTGGCGAACAGCCCGGCGGCGACGCGCCACAAGAGCATCCCGGTGGCGCTGCCTGAAGCGCCGATGCTGGTCACGCCGACGCCCTGCCCGCCGAACACCACCCGCCGCGGCGCCGAATGCATCCTGATCGGCACGGACACCGTGGTGCCGACCGCGACCGCCAGCGTGCCGCCGCCAGCGCAGCCCGGCGGCGCCGGCCCCGGCCCTGCTCCCGTTGTGACGCCGGGTCCGGTGGCCAGCTCCCCTGGCGCCGATGGCGGCGCGATCGCCGCGCCTGGCGGCCAGCAGGCACCCGCGCAGGCCGCCAATGCAAGCAACTGAGCCGGCCGCCACCAGTCCGGTGCACGCGCCGCCCCAGCCGGCGCCGACCATCAAGCGCCGCGTGACGGTGATGGTCTATGAATTCTTCCTGCTGTTCGCCGTCGAGATGCTGGCAGTGCTGGTCTACCTCCTCCTCACCGGCAACCGCCAGGAGCCGCTGTTCCAGCATGGGCTGAAGCTCTGGCTGTTCCTGGTGACGGGCCTGTACTTCACCTGGTGCTGGCGCGACAGCGGCCACACGCTGGCCATGAAGACCTGGCGCATCAAGGTGGTCCAGGCCGGGCACGCGCGCCTGCCATGGCGCACCGCCATCGCGCGCTACCTGCTGGCCTGGGGCTGGTTCGCGCCGGCGCTGCTCGTGTGCGCCGCGTTCGGCCTGCACGCCAGGGGCGAGATCGCCATCGCGCTGGCGCTCGGCATCGTCCTGTGGGCGCTCACCGCCCTCCTCGACAAGGACCGCCAGTTCCTGCACGACCGCCTGGCCGGCACCCGCCTGGTCCAGCTCCCCAAGATCAAGCGCTGACCGGGCGCGAGCTTGCTGCGCGGCATTCGAACGCGGCGACATCCTGAATCGCGGAATAATCGGCCTTTTCACTGTGAATGAAAGGTCAACGATGAAGCGATCGAATCTCCGCGTGGTGATCATGGGCGCCTCGAGCGGCATCGGCGCCGCGACCGCTGTCGCCTTTGCCCGCGAGGGCGCCGACCTGGTGCTCGGCGCGCGCGGCAAGGAAGGCCTCGACGATGTCGCCCGCCGCTGCTTCCAGGCCGGCGGCCGGGCCGAAACGGTGGTGGTCGACGCGACCGACGCCAGGGCGGTGGACGCCTTCGCGCGCGAAGCGCGGTCCATCCTGGGACAGATCGACCTGTGGTTCAGCAATGTCGGCGCCGGCGTGGTCGGCAAGTACCACGACGTGCCGATGGCCGACCACCGCCAGGTGATCGAGACCAACCTGCTCACCCACATGAACGACGCGCACGCGGTGCTGCCGATCTTCCTGGAGCAGGACCACGGCATCTGGGTCAACATGATCTCGTCCGGCGGCTACGTCGCCGCGCCCTACGCCGCGGCCTACTCGGCCAGCAAGTTCGGCCTGCGCGGCTTTTCCGAAGCCCTGCGCGCGGAGCTCGGCAAGCGGCGCCGCATCCACGTCTGCGACGTGTATCCCACGTTCGTCGACACGCCCGGCTTCAGCCACGCGGCCAACTACACGGGCGCCCACCTCTCCTATCCGCCGGGTGCGCTGGCGCCGGAAACGGTGGCCGATGCCGTCGTCAAGCTGGCCCGCAGCCCGCGCGACACGACCGCGGTCGGCGCGCCCGCCGCCGCCATGAAGGCCACCCGGCTGGCGCCGAACCTCGTCGCGGCCGGCATGAACCGCTTCATGGATGCGTGGGCAAAACGGGCCGAGCGCACGGGCGACACGCGCGGCGCGCTGTACGAACCGCCGCACGGCGCCAGTGGCGTGCATGCGGATGCAAGCCGACTCAATCAGCCACGACCTCAGCCAAAAGCGCAGCCAAGCCAGCCGGCCAACAAGGCGCTGGTGGCCGGCGCGGCGGTGGTCGCCGCCGCGATCGGCATGCAGTTGCTGAGAAAGCGCGCGGATCAGTAAGTCAGGTTGATCTGCATGACGGCGGTGGTGCCGCTGACTTCGTTACCGACGATCAGCAGCGGCTTGCCGTTCGGCGACTTGTACGCCGGGATCAGGGTCAGTCCTTCCGGACCCAGGTCGCCCTTGTCGCCGTCGCGCGTGTTGAGGTAGGTGACGAAGGAAGCCTGGGCCGGCTTGCTCACGTCATACACCATCACGCCGCCGACGCGCTCCAGGCCGATGAAGGCATAGTGCTTGCTGCCGAACTTGCCGACCACGGCGCCTTCCGGCTCCGGGCCCTTCGAAGCGCTGCGGTCTTCCAGGTCGTCGTTGTCGTTGCTGGCGTTGAACCTGACGTTCGGCAGCGCCTTGGTGCGCTGTTCGAATTCGTCGCCCGAGTCGTAGACGCGCTTGATGTCGGTGTCCCAGATCGAGAACGAACGGCCGCCGAAGGTGTACAGCTCGGTGCATTGCCCGGCGGCGTTCTTGCCCGTGATGCCGCCGTTCGGCGTGGTCGTGATGCGCAGGCGGCCCAGGTTCGAGTCGAAGATCCGGTTGGCGGCGTCGGGGAACACGGCGGGGTCCAGCCCTGCCGTGCAGTGCGCACGCACGCGGCTCTCTTCGTTGAAGCCCGGCCAGTCGGCGCGCGCGTCTCCCTCGTTGGCGGTGATCAGGTAATGCTTGCCGTCCACCGAGTAGCTGGCGATGGCGTCCGGCAGGTACATGCCTTTCACCGGCTGCGGGCCGATCTTGATGGCAGGCGAACCGCTGTTGGTGTTGGCGCCGCCATCTTCGTCCGACGCATCCAGCCCGAAGCCGGCCACACTGTGGTCCTTGAAGCCGAGCGGCTTGACCGCCGTGACCTTGGCCGTCGCCACGTCGACGATGGCGATCGCATTGTTTTCCTGCAGGGTCACCCAGGCGGTGCGGCCGTCGTCGCTGACGGTGATGTATTCCGGCTCGAAGTCCTGGGCGGCGCTGGCGTTCGGCCCATAGATGCGGATGCCCTGCGCGCGCAGCGCGGCTTCCTGGCCATTGAAGGCGCGGAAGTCGGCGGTCGCCACCGAGGGCGCGCCGCCGCGGTTGACGGTGATGACGCTGACCGAGCCTTCCGGGTCCGTCGTGCCGGCCACGCCATAGCCGCTCGGCTCGCCCTCGTTCGCGACCAGCACCTTGCTGCCGTCGGGGGTGAAGGTCAGCATGTCGGGCAGCGCGCCGACCTTCACGCTATTGATCAGTTTCAGGTCGGCCGCATTGTAGAAGGCGACGGTGCCCGGCTGGGTCTTGGGATCCGATTCGATCGCCAGCGCCACCAGGCCGTCGTGCACGGCGACGCTGTTGACCGCCTTGCCCATGCTCGCCACATTGATGGTGCCGATCAGCTTCGGCGTGCCTGGCGCCGCCAGGTCCAGCACATCGACCGTGCCGTTGGCGCCGTTGACGACGAACAGGCGCCGGCTGCCGGCATCGTAGGCCGTGATCTCGGCCGCGCCCACCGCCCCGCCGCTATAGCTGCCGATTTTCTCCAGCGCGAGCGTGGTCGGGGTCGGATCGTCGTCGTCGCCACCGCAGGCCGCGAGCGTGCAGGCCAGCGCGATCGCGCTCAGCATCGGGAGGTAACCCGGAAGGTAACGGGAAGGTGTGGCGGGACGGCGCAGGAACATGGTTGTCGATTTTCCAAAAGTAGAAAATCGACAGCATATGGACGCAAGATGACAGCCGTATGACTTCTCAAGCCCGTTCGACGGCGCGCTGCATCAGCTTGCGCGACCAGGGCAGTAGCTGGAACAGGACGCCGCAGGCCAGCGCCGGCAGGATGAACAGCTCGATCACCATATAGGCGCGGATGATCTTCCATGGATCCGGGTTGTTCGGATCCATCCCGCCCAGCAGGTCGCCGTAGGAATGGCGCGCGATGTAGAGCGTGAGCGCGGTCATCGCCAGCCCGCACAGCAGCGCCGCGCCCGCCCCCAGCAGCACGCGGCGCGGCGTGGTCTGCAGGCGCCGGCGCAGCGGCTCCAGCTTGACGGCCAGCGCCACCAGCAAGCCATGCGCCAGGCCGAGCGCGCCCGCGATCAGGGCGCCGAACAGCAGCGCCGCCAGGTAGAAGGACGGCATGAGCTCGATGCGGCCCTTGGTGAACAGGGTGGCCAGGGTAAATTCGATCACCGGGATCACGGGCCCGAGCAACAGGAAGAACAGGACGCTGGTCGCGACCAGACGGAAAGAACTTGGCATGGCAGGAATGACTCAGAAGCGCTCGACGTCGCGCAGGTAACGCCAGCCGCCCGGCGGCAGGCTGCCCATGGAAATACGGCCGATGCGCAGGCGGCGCAGCGCGGTGACCTTCAGGCCGACGTCGCCGCACAGGCGCTCGATCTGGCCGCGCTGGATGTTCTTGCCGGCGATGCGCAGGCGGGCCTCGCTTTGCCAGCTGGCGCGGAACATGCGACCCAGTTTATCGAGGCCGCCGTCGGCGATCTTTCCTTCGACTTCGGCCACGTATTCGTACTCGTTGCGCGGCGCGTCCTCGACGAGTTTGCGCATCACGCGCCAGTCCTGGCTGAACACGACCAGGCCCGAGGCCATCGTCTCGAGCGGCGTCGCCAGCGCGATCTTGAACAGGTGCCGGCGCAGGAACGGCTTGCCGAAACCATTGTCCAGCACTTGCGTGTCGGCGCCGATCGCGGCCAGCAGCGCGTCATGTTCGACGCCGGCCGGCTTGTGCAGCAGGATGGTGACCGGTTCCGGCTCGACCGGGGTCGCGCCGGGCAGCAGCGCGACGGCTTGCGCCGGCGTCACGCGGATGGCCGGGTCCTCGGCCAGCGCGCCATCGACGCTGACCCAGCCGCCGGCGATATAGCGTTCAGCTTCGGCGCGCGAGCACCCCGCCACTTCGGCGACGCGCTTGGCCAGGCGAATACCTTCTTCACTCATCAGGCCCGCCAATCCGCGAAGAACGCCGTGAACACCTCGACCGTGCGCTTCACGTCGGCGTTCGAGATGTCGAGGTGGGTCACCAGGCGCATTTTCGGGCCGACCGTGGCGCGGATGCCGGCGCGCGCCAGCGCCTGGCGCAGCGGCGCGCAGGCGGCTGCGGGCACGTCCATCCAGAAGATGTTCGTCTGCGGCGTGCCGACCTTCAGCTGTTCGATCTTCGCCAGGCCCTGCGCCAGTTCCGCCGCGTTGTCATGGTCGTTGGCCAGCAGCGCGACGTTGTGCTCGAGCGCGTAGTGGGCCGCGGCGGCGATCACGCCGGCCTGGCGCATGCCGCCGCCCAGCATCTTGCGCCAGCGCTTGCCCTGCTCGATGAAGGACTTCGGTCCCAGCAGGACCGAGCCGACCGGCGCGCCCAGGCCCTTGGACAGGCAGACCGACACGGTATCGAAGCCTTTTACCGCATCGACCAGGCTGATGCCCTGCTTGACGGCGGCGTTGCAGATGCGCGCGCCGTCGAGGTGGGTCGCCAGGCCCTTGTCGTGGGCGAGCGTGGTCGCGGCGGCGACGTATTCCTGGCTCAGCACGCGGCCACCGATGGTGTTTTCCAGCGCCAGCAGACGGGTGCGCGCGAAGTGCATATCGTCCGGCTTGATATAGGCCTCGATATCGGCCAGGGCGATCGAGCCGTCCGGCTGGTTCGCGATCGGCTGCGGCTGGATGCTGCCCAGCACCGCGGCGCCGCCGCCTTCGTACTTGTAGGTGTGCGCTTCCTGGCCGACCAGGTATTCGTCGCCGCGACCGCAATGGGTCATCAGGGCGATCAGGTTGGTCTGGGTGCCGCTCGGCGCGAACATGCCCGCTTCGAAGCCGAACAGCTCGGCCGCGTAGTCCTGCAGGCGGTTGACGGTCGGGTCGTCGCCGTAGACGTCGTCGCCGACCGGGGCGGCGACCATGGTGGCGCGCATCGCGGCGCTCGGCTGGGTCACGGTGTCGCTGCGCAGGTCGATCCAGCGCTGTTGGTCTTGGCTCATCATCTTATTCCGTGGTCTCGGCCTGGGTATAAAAACGGCTCTTCATTTCGTCGAGGCCGACCTCGTGCAGCACTTCGTGCAGGCGTTCGCTGGGCCGGCGGCGCGGCAGGTTCTTGTAGGTGGCGACGATCAGCTCGTTCTTCATCGAGTGTTCCCAGCCCACCAGTTCGGTGACCGTCACCTGGTAGCCGTGGGCCTCGAGCTGCAGGCAACGCAGCACATTGGTGATCTGGCTGCCGAATTCGCGGGTGTGGATCGGGTGCCGCCAGATCTCGGTCAGCGCGCTGCGCTTGATGTCCTTGCCCTTGTTCTTGCGCAGCACGGACGCGACTTCGGCCTGGCAGCACGGCACCAGCACCATGTGCTTCGCCTTCTTCTTGAGGGCGAAGTCGATGGCGTCGTCGGTGGCGGTATTGCAGGCGTGCAGCGCGGTGACGATGTCGATCGTCTCGGGCAGCTTGCTCGATGTGGTCGACTCGGCGACCGACAGCGGCAGGAACGACATGCCGCTGAATCCGAGGCGCGCGGCCAGATCAAGCGATTTGCTGACCAGCTCTTCGCGGGTCTCGATGCCGTAGATGTGGCTGCCCTCGCCCTCGGCCTTGACGAACAGGTCGTACAGGATGAAGCCGAGATAGGACTTGCCGGCGCCGTGGTCGACCAGCGAGACGCTGCCTTTTTCGCTCTTGACGTCGCGCAGCAGCGGCTCGATGAAGTTGTACAGGTGGTAGACCTGCTTGAGCTTGCGGCGGCTGTCCTGGTTCAACTTGCCGTCGCGGGTCAGGATGTGCAGCTCCTTGAGCAGCTCGATCGATTGGCCGGGACGAACCTCCGGCGGCAGTTCCTGTGGTGCCGGGACTTTCCTGGCTTGCTCAAGACGCTTCATGGACGGCTCAGTGATTCTTTTCGGCGGCGTGGTTGATCGTGTATTTCGGGATCTCGACCACCAGGTCTTCTTCCGCGACGATCGCCTGGCACGACAGGCGCGAATTCGGCTCCAGGCCCCAGGCCTTGTCGAGCATGTCTTCTTCCTTCTCTTCCTGCTCGTTCAGCGATTCGAAGCCTTCGCGCACGATCACGTGGCAGGTGGTGCAGGCGCAGACGCGGTCGCAGGCGTGCTCGATCTCGATGTCGTTGTCGAGCAGGACGTCGCAGACCGACTTGCCGGCTGGGGCTTCGAGCACGGCGCCGTCCGGGCAGAACACCGGGTGTGGGAGGATGACGATTTGTGGCACTTGGGTTACCTCGGTTGATTGGATAATCCGATTATCCGTTGTTCTTGATATTGCGTACGCGAGCCGTCGGGGGAGGCTCAGACCTCGTCCAGCGACTTGCCCGCCAGCGCCTTGCGCACGCTCTTGTCCATGCGGCGGGCGGCGAATTCCTCGGTGCCCTTGGCCAGCGCCTGCACGGCGGCGTGCAGGGCGTCCTGGCGCTGGCCAGGCGCGGTCGACGCGTCGTTCGACGCCGTCACCGCGTCGCGCACCGCCTGCAGCTGCTGGCCAATCGCGGCCTGCTCTTCCTGCGACAGCAACTCGACGTCAGCGTCCAGCGCCGACTGGGTGGCCAGCAGGATACGCTCGGCCTCGACCTGTTCTTCGCGCAGCGCGCGCATCTGCATGTCGCTGGAGGCCGAGCTGTACGACTCCTGCAGCATGCGCGCCACGTCGTCGTCGCCCAGGCCATAGGATGGCTTGACCGTGATCGACGCTTCCACGCCCGAACGCATCTCGCGCGCCGCCACCGACAGCAGGCCGTCGGCGTCGACCTGGTACGTGACGCGGATGCGCGCCGCGCCGGCCGCCATCGGCGGAATGCCGCGCAGCTCGAAGCGCGCCAGCGAACGGCAGTCGGACACCAGCTCGCGCTCGCCCTGCACCACGTGCACCGCCAGCGCGGTCTGGCCGTCCTTGAAGGTCGTGAATTCCTGGGCGCGCGCCACGGGAATCGTCGAATTGCGCGGGATGATCTTCTCGACCAGGCCGCCCATCGTCTCGATGCCCAGCGACAGCGGAGTCACGTCCAGCAACAGCCAGTCGTCACCCTCGGCGCGGTTGCCGGCCAGCAGATTGGCCTGGATCGCGGCGCCCAGCGCCACCACGCGGTCAGGGTCGATATTGGCGTGCGGGATGGTCTGGAAGAATTCCGAGACCGCGCGGCGCACGTGCGGCATGCGCGTCGCGCCGCCGACCATCACGACGCCGTCGACGTCCTCGACAGTCACGCTCGCATCGCGCATCGCCTTGCGGATCGCGTTCATGGTCTTGCCGACCAGGTGCTTGGTGATCTCGGAGAACACCGCGGCGGTGACCGTCACCTGCACGATCTCGCCCGACTTGAGGATTGCCTCGACCGTCGTTTCTTCATTGGTCGACAGCAGTTCCTTGGCCTGGCGCGCCTTGACCATCAGGGTCGCGGTGTCGTGTTCCGACAGCGGCGCCAGCTTGGCCTGCTCGGTGATCCAGCAGAACAGACGGTGGTCGAAGTCGTCGCCGCCCAGGGCCGAATCGCCGCCGGTCGACAGCACCTCGAACACGCCCTTCGAGAGCTTGAGGATCGAGATGTCGAAAGTGCCGCCGCCCAGGTCATACACGGCATACACCCCCTCCTTGCCATGGTCGAGGCCATAGGCGATGGCGGCGGCGGTCGGCTCGGACAGCAGGCGCAGCACGTTCAGGCCGGCCAGCTGGGCCGCGTCCTTGGTGGCCTGGCGCTGGGCGTCGTCGAAATACGCCGGCACCGTGATCACGGCGCCGACCAGGTCGTCGCCCAGCGAATCCTCGGCGCGCTGGCGCAGGGTGGCCAGGATCTGGGCCGACACCTCGACCGGGCTTTTCACGCCGGCGACGGTGTTCAGCTGGACCATGCCCTCGCCCTCGACGAAGTCGTAGGGCAGGTTCTCGGCGTGGGCGATGTCCTTGAGGCCGCGCCCCATGAAGCGCTTGACCGAGACGATGGTGTTCTTCGGGTCGGTCGTCTGGTGCACGCGCGCCTTGTGGCCGATATTGGCGTGGCCATTCGGCAGGTACCGGACGATCGACGGCAGCAGCGAACGGCCCTCCTCGTCGCTCAGCACTTCGGGGCTGCCGCTACGGACGGTGGCGACGAGCGAGTTGGTGGTGCCCAGGTCGATGCCCACGGCCAGGCGGTGCTGGTGCGGGGCGGTGGACATGCCGGGTTCGGCGATTTGGAGGAGTGCCATAGTCGTGATACCAGTGTTATTTTTGTGTGCCCCGGATGATACGCCCGTTTGCGTTCATCCGTCGGCCAAACCATCCCGCCTCGCGCGGGACGTTACGCCTCGATCGCTTCGAAGGCGTACTGCACTTCGTCGCCGAATTTATCGAGGAACATCAGGCCGCGCACGCCTTGCGCGGCGCCGCTGAAGTCGCCGGCGTCCAGCTGGCTCGCAACGGCGGCCAGCATGTTCTTGCGCTCGGCGCGCAGCTGCGCTTCGAGCCGGTCGAGTGCGATGGCGTCCTTGGCCGCACGCGCGTCCTCGAGCTCTTCGCGCCACTCCATCTGCTGCATCAGGAAGCTTGGCGGCATGGCCGTATTCGATTCGGTCTGCAGGTCGACCCCGTTCAGCTCGCACAGGTATTGCGCGCGCTTCTGCGGGTTGCGCAGGGTCTGGTAGGCCTCGTTGGCGCGGGTCGCCCACTGCATCGCGACGCGCTTTTCGGCGTCGGTCGCGTTGACGAAACGGTCAGGGTGCACGCGGCCCTGGACTTCGCGGTAGGCCGCATCGAGGGCGTCCTGGTCGATCTCGAAACGGGCCGGCAGCTGGAACAGGTCGAAGTGATTCTGCATCGCTTAGATACGGAAGCTTTCGCCGCAGCCGCAGTTGTCCTTGACGTTCGGGTTGTTGAAGCGGAAGCCTTCGTTGAGCCCTTCGCGGGCGAAATCGAGCTCGGTGCCGTCGATATAGGCCAGGCTTTTCGGGTCGACGAAGACCTTGACGCCGTGCGACTCGAACACCGCGTCTTCGGCGGCGCTCTCGTCGACGTACTCGAGCTTGTAGGCCAGGCCGGAGCAGCCGGTGGTGCGCACACCGAAGCGCAAGCCGATGCCCTTGCCCCGGCGTTCGAGGTAACGGTTAACGTGTTTCGCGGCTTTTTCGGTCAGGGTGATTGCCATGTGCTTCTCCAGCTCTGTTCTAAAAATGCTTACGCTGCTGCCTTCTCGTGCTTCGCCTTGTAGTCGGCGACGGCGGCCTTGATCGCGTCTTCGGCCAGGATCGAGCAGTGAATCTTGACTGGCGGCAGGGCCAGTTCTTCGGCGATCTGCGTGTTCTTGATCGCCAGCGCTTCGTCCAGGCTCTTGCCCTTCACCCATTCGGTGATGAGCGAGCTCGATGCGATGGCCGAACCGCAGCCATAGGTCTTGAACTTCGCGTCTTCGATCAGACCCTGGTCGTTGACCTTGATCTGCAGTTTCATGACGTCGCCGCAGGCCGGCGCGCCGACCATGCCGGTGCCGACTGCATCGTCGCCCTTGTCGAAAGCGCCGACGTTGCGCGGGTTTTCGTAGTGGTCCAGTACTTTGTCCGAATATGCCATGGTATTGCTCCCTTGTTGGCTAAGTGCGTTCAGTGTGCGTTGTGTATCAGTGGGCTGCCCATTGGATCGAATTGAGGTCGATCCCTTCCTTGAACATGTCCCACAGCGGCGACAGTTCGCGCAGTTTGCCAACCTTCGATTTCAGCAGGTCGACGGCGAAGTCGATCTCTTCTTCGGTCGTGAAACGGCCGATGGTGAAGCGGATCGAGCTGTGCGCCAGTTCGTCGCTGCGGCCCAGGGCGCGCAGCACGTACGATGGTTCCAGGCTGGCCGAGGTGCAGGCCGAACCGGACGACACGGCGATGTCCTTGACCGCCATGATCAGCGACTCGCCTTCGACATAGTTGAACGAGACGTTCAGGTTGTGCGGCACGCGGTGGTCCATGTCGCCGTTGATGTAAACTTCTTCGATCTCGAGCAGGCCCTTGGCCAGGCGGTCGCGCAGCGCGCGGATACGCACCAGCTCACCTTCCATCTCTTCCTTCGCCAGGCGGAACGCTTCGCCCATGCCCACCAGCTGGTGGGTCGGCAGGGTGCCCGAGCGCAGGCCGCGCTCGTGGCCGCCGCCGTGCATCTGCGCTTCGAGGCGCACGCGCGGCTTGCGGCGCACGTACAGGGCGCCGACGCCTTTCGGGCCATACACCTTGTGCGCGGTGAAGGTCATCAGGTCGACCTTCGATTTCTCGAGGTCGATGACCACCTTGCCGACGGCTTGCGCGGCGTCGCAGTGGAAGATGATGCCCTTCGAGCGGCACAGCGCGGCCAGCTCTTCGATCGGCTGGACCACGCCGATCTCGTTATTGACCAGCATGACCGAGACCAGGATGGTGTCCGGACGCAGCGCGGCTTCCAGCTGCTCTACGGTGATGAGGCCGTTGTCTTGCGGCTCGAGGTAGGTGGCGTCGAAACCGACGCGCTCGAGTTCGCGCACGGTGTCGAGCACCGACTTGTGCTCGGTCTTGACCGTGATGATGTGCTTGCCCTTGGTCTTGTAGAACTGGGCCGCGCCCTTGAGCGCCAGGTTGTTGCTCTCGGTCGCGCCCGAGGTCCAGATGATCTCGCGCGGGTCGGCGCCGACCATGTTCGCGACGTTCTGGCGCGCTTCTTCGACCGCGGCTTCGGCGCTCCAGCCATAGGCGTGGCTGCGCGAGGCCGGGTTGCCGAACTGCTCGCGCAGGAACGGGATCATGGCATCCGCGACGCGTGGATCGACCGGCGTGGTGGCCGAGTAGTCCAGGTAGATCGGGAAATGGGGCGCAGTCGCGAAGCTCTGCTCGGTTTTCTTGTCCAAAGGCGCGTTCATCAATTCACTCCAGTAAGCTTCAGTTTGTTCCGACGGCGGCCGGGGCGCCGCGGTGCACATGCACGACGTTCTGTTCTTTATGGCGCTGCTGGTCGACCAGGTCTTGCAGCGACACCGAATCGAGGTAGTCGACCATTTTTTCGTTCAGCGTGGTCCACAGTTCGTGGGTCATGCAGCGGGCGCCATCGGTATGGGCGCCGTGGCAATTCTCTTTGCCACCGCACTGGGTCGCATCCAGCGGCTCGTCGACGGCGATGATGATGTCGGCCACCGTCACCTTGCCCGCCGGACGGGCCAGGCTGTAGCCGCCTCCCGGGCCGCGGATCGATTCGACGATCTCGTGGCGGCGCAGCTTGCCGAACAGCTGCTCCAGGTAGGACAGCGAAATGGCCTGGCGCTGGCTGATGCCCGACAGCGTGACCGGACCATTGCCTTGACGCATGGCAAGATCGATCATCGCGGTAACAGCAAAACGGCCTTTGGTGGTCAGACGCATTACAACCCCGGTTAATGTTAAAATATTCCTCTTGCTCAACTCCCTCGCACCACTCTGCAACTTCTCTTGCGGGACCGGCTAAAAACCGGATTAGTTGAACGATTTAGTCAAGTATAGCAAATCGCGGACATCTTGTCTTGGCGGCCCCCAAAAACGGCGGCCGCCCCACTCCCCCTGTCGTTTGAACGCCGCCGCGGCGGCCGTTATCGCTTGCGCAACAACTCCATGGGGCCGAACAGCTGCTGCATCCCCTGGTGACCGATGAAGCTCAGGTTGTAGGGATGCTCGGCCAGCGCCTGCGGGAAGGCGGCCGTCTCGGGCAGCTTTTTCAGTTGTTCGGCGATCTTGCCCCACAGGACCAGGGTCGGCGGTTGCGGCCGTTCGGCCAGCGCCGCCAGCACGGTTTGCAGGAAAGGCAGCCAGGCGCGCGCATCGATCGCCGGGGCGACGTGCTTGCGGAACACCAGCGCCGCGTTCAGCAGCAGGAAGCCATGGCCGTGCAAATTGTCCTGCAGCTCGGCCAGGGTCTGGATCGTGCCGTCGCGTCCAGCCGCCTGCGCGATCGGCGCCAGCGCCGCACTGCCGGTCGCATCAAGCTGCAAGCGGCCGCTGGCCACCAGCAGCATCTTCATGAAGTTGCGCAGCGAGGTCGCGCGGTTGACCGGTTTCGACAAGCCGCTCTCGCACCACAACTCCCCTACCGCGCCATCCATGAAACAGACGCCGGTCGCGCTCGCGGCGCGCGGATAAGGGCCTTCGCCGACCAGCACATGGCGAACCTTGTCCAGTGGCTGGGCGAAGGCGGCGAACAGGCGATGTTCGGTGGGCAGGTAGTCGTCGACCGCCAGGGCCGGCAGGTAGCCGGGATTGGCGCGGGCGACGGCCGCGAGACCGGCCTCCAAAATGGGGCGCCACGAGGCGTCGGCCAGGTCGAGGGCGTGCAGGATCGGAGCGGGGATGGGCGCAGGAGCGGCGGTCGAGGTCATGGCGTACTGGTAAAAGAGACGAGGCCGGATTGTATCCCGCCCCGTCGATCCGGCCCGCCAGCCTGTGGTCAAGCCATCGGCATATGGCGCGAGCGGCGGCGCGCCATCCAGCCCAGCATGCCGAGACCGCCGAACATCAGCGCGACGCTCGACGGCTCCGGCACCTCGGCCGCACCGGCGCTGACCGAAATATTGTCGATCGCGATATCGAAATCGGTGAAGCCGTAGAACCAGCCGGGAACGAGGGTACTGAATACCAGTTCGTCCACGCTCGACAGCACGTCGGCGAAGGTACGGCCGGGCGGCAGGCCCGGTCCCTGGGCGTCATCCGTCGTCCCGTATCCACCCCAACCGGCCGGCAGGGCCGCCATGGTGGTGTCGGCGATCGTCACCGACAGGTGCTGCCAGCCGAGGGTGGCGTCAATGACGCCCAGGTCGAACCAGACGCTGGAGTAAGGCATGCCCGCCGGCGTATTGTCGTAATCGCGCAATTCGACGACCAGGTTGCGCGAAACCTCCTGGCCAACGTAGCGAATCGAATTGGCGATGATATCCAGGCCGATGGTCACGCTGCCCAGCTTTGAATAATCCCCCACGTAATTCTGATTGCGGTTGCTGAAACCGACGCCGAAGTTTTCCATCACGGTGTGCAGCGCGGGAGCGCCATTCCCCAGGCTGGTGTCGATCCATGACCCGCCCACGCCATTGGCAGGCTGCGATCCTTCCCATCCCTGGGCGCCATTGGAAAAGTCGACGAATGAGCTTGCCGGTGCGGCCTTGACGACGGTCGCAGCCAGAGAAAGCGCCAACACAAACATTAATTTATGCAAGGTCATGATCTTCCCTATGAATATTAAAGAAAAAGGCGAATATCCACCCCTTCCAGCCAGAACCGGAATTGATTTTCAGTGCGCCGAATTAAATGCAGGGGGAATGGATGAGTGATTCTAGAGCCGCCATATTCCTCGGTCTACGGCATCTCGGCACTAAATTGTCATAATTATGTAGCAAATTTACTATTGGAAATTTAATTATTCCCCATAGAAATCATTACTGTGATCGGGAATCGATTAATAAAGTTCGGGCGAATAAAGCGTCTTTGTTTAGTAAAATTAATTGGACGTTTAGCGCGTTTATTAAATGAATTGGCGATCCCGAATATGGACAATCCGAAATGTCATGAATATCTGGCGGGGAGAGATGCGGCGATGTGATGGGCGGCGCCGATACCGGGCAGCGTGGCTGCCCGGCGCGATTTACTCGGTATCCGGCTGGTGCGACGGATGCGCCGCCCTGAACGCCGGCAGCTCGATGCACAGCGAGTTGATGCGGTCGATGTTCGGATAGGCCGAGACGTCGATATTGAAGCGCTGCGCATTGAAGACCTGCGGCACCAGGTAGCAGTCGGCGATGGTCGGATGGTCGCCATGGCAGAACGGCCCGGCGCCCGGATCGCGCGCCAGGTGCGCTTCGAGCGACTGGAAGCCTTCGATGATCCAGTGGCGGTACCACTCGGTCTTGGCCTGGTCGGACAAGCCCATGTGCTTGACCAGGTAGTTCAGCACGCGCAGGTTGTTGATCGGATGGATGTCGCAGCCGATGATCTGGGCCAGCTCGCGCACCCGGCCGCGGCCCGGCGCGTCCTTCGGCAGCAGCGGCGGCTCGGGATGGATCTCGTCGAGGTATTCGATGATCGCCATCGACTGGGTGAGCGTGATGCGGTCGTCCTGGAACGACGGCACCAGCCCGCTCGGGTTGATCTTGCGGTAGTCGTCCTGCAGGTGCTGGCCGCCGTCCTTCAGCAGGTGCACCGGCACCGCGTCGTAGGCCAAGCCCTTCAGGTTGAGCGCAATACGCACCCGGTATGCGGCCGAGCTGCGAAAATAGGTGTAGAGCTTCATCGCTGCCTCACTTGCTGTCTCATTTGCTGTCTCACTTGCTGCCTCATTTGCGCTTTTCCTGATAACGCATCACTTCCTGGTCGATCGCCCCGAAGATGCTGGCGCCATCGCCATCCAGCATCTCGATGCGCACCGTGTCGCCGAATCTTAGGTATGGCGTTTTCGGCTTGCCCTCTTCGATGGTCTCGTACATGCGCACCTCGGCCAGGCAGCAGTAGCCGACGCCGCCGTTCTCGACGCTCGAACCGTGCAGGCTGCCCTGCTTGTTCGACACCGTGCCCGAACCGATGATGCTGCCGGCGCACAGCTCGCGCGTTGCCGCAGCGTGCGCGACCAGCTGGGCGAAGCTGAAGGTCATGTCTTCGCCGGCGTTCGGACGGCCGAAGGCGGCGCCGTTGAGCGTCACCAGCAGCGGCAGGTGAAGCTTGCTGCCCTGCCAGGCGTCGCCCAGCTCGTCCGGCGTGACCGCGACCGGCGAGAAGGCGCTGGCCGGCTTGGACTGGTAGAACCCGAAGCCCTTGGCCAGTTCGTTCGGGATCAGGTTGCGCAGCGAGACGTCGTTGACCAGCATGACCAGGCGGATCGCGCTCGCCGCCCGCTCCACGCTGGCGCCCATCGGCACGTCGCCCGTGACCACCGCCACCTCGGCCTCGAGATCGATGCCCCAATCTTCGGACAGGGCCGCGATCGGATCGCAGGGGCCGACGAAGGAATCGCCGCCGCCCTGGTACATCAGCGGATCGGTATAGAACGAGGCCGGCACCTCGGCATTGCGCGCCTTGCGCACCAGCTCGACGTGGTTGATGTAGGCCGAGCCGTCGGCCCACTGGTAGGCGCGCGGCAGCGGCGAGTGGCATTCCTGTTCGATGAAGGATTCGGCGCCGTCCGCATTACCATCGTTGAGCTGCTCGTAGACCTTTGCCAGGTGCGGCGCGACCGCGTCCCAGTCGTCCAGCGCGGCCTGCATGGTGCGCGCGATGTCTGGCACGGCTTGATACGTGACCAGGTCGCGGCTGACGACGACCAGGGCGCCGTCGCGGGCGCCGGATTTGAGGGTGGCGAGTTTCATGGGCGTTTCCTTATTGCTGAGTAGCCACCATTACAAATCAAAAGCCACTATCATACAAACAGTATTTTCAACCCGATTTATCAGGTTTTCTTATGAATCCCACCCTGCGCCAGATGCGCGCCTTCGTCGCCCTGGCCAAGACCGGCAATTTCACCCTTGCGGCGCAGGCGATCCACGTGACGCAGTCGGCGCTGTCCGGGCTCATCAAGGAGCTCGAACAGACCCTCGGGGCGCGCGTGGTCGACCGCAGCACGCGCCGTATCGTCTTGACCGACATCGGGCGCGAACTGTTCCCCTTATTTAGCCAGATGATCGATGACCTGGACGGTGCGCTGGCTAACGTGGCCGATCACACGCGACTCAAGAAGGGGCTGGTGCGCGTCGCGGCGCCGCAACTGATGTCGTGCACCCTGCTGCCGCAGGCGATCGCCGCCTACCGCGCCGAGCATCCCGCGATCGAGGTGCGCCTGAGCGATACCGAGGTGGAGGGCGTGATCGCGCGCGTATTGTCGGGCGAGGCGGACGTCGGCATCGGCCCCGAGCGGGTGCCGGCGCCGCCGCTGGAGGCGCGCGAACTGTTCGAGATGCCGTTCGCGCTGGTGTTTCCGGAGAATCACCCGCTGGCCGCGCTGCCGCGCCTGACCTGGCAGGACGTGGCGCACCACCCCTTCATTTCGCTGCAGGGTCAGTTCACCGAGCGGCTGCTCGATGACATGCATACGTCGCTGCGCGAGACGCCCATCAAGCCGGCGCACGAGGTGACCTTCATGACCACGGCGCTGGCGATGGTGAGCGCCGGGCTCGGGGTGACGGTCTGCCTGCCGTATGCCGAGCCGCTGGTGAAGCTGCACGGCCTGGTGCTGCGGCCACTGGACGAACCGGTGCTGACGCGGCGTTTCTTCATCTACACCCGCCCCGGCCGCTCGCTGTCGCCGGCGGCCGAGAGTTATATCAATTTCCTGTTTGGATATGTAAAACGGTCGCAACGCTGATGGCGCCTGGCGCGCTACAATGAACGGCATCTGTCTTTTCCCTGCCCTCACGATGTCCCACAATACGATCGCGATCAACCAGCGCATGAACAAGTTCGACGGCCACAAGAGCGTGTGGCTGTTCGGTTACGGTTCGCTGATCTTCAAGGCCGATTTTCCCTATCTCGACCGGCGCCCGGCCCATATCGGCGGCTGGTCGCGGCGTTTCTGGCAAGGTTCGCACGACCATCGCGGCACCGAAACGGCGCCGGGGCGCGTCGTCACCCTGGTGCCCGACGCCGGCGCGCTGTGCCACGGCATGGCCTATCTGGTGACGCCGGAAGAATTCGCGCACCTGGATCACCGCGAAAAGAACGGCTACCTGCGCCTGGCGACCGAGATGCACTTCGACGACGGCAGCAGCGACGAGGGGATCGTGTACATCGCCACGCACGAGAACGAGGCTTATCTCGGTCCGGCCGATGAAATCGACATCGCACGCCAGATCGCAACGGCGCGCGGACCGAGCGGGCCGAACAGCGAATACCTGCTCGGCCTGGCGCAAGCCTTGCGCGAACTCGGCAAGCCCGATCCGCATGTGTTCGCGCTCGAGCGGCACCTTGCGGATTTCGGGGTTACGCAGCTGCGCGCTTGAGCTGCCGGTCCTGTTCGATCCGGGACAGGACTTCCATCACCTTCGCGGCGCGCGCTTCCAGCGTGCCCGTCAATACCGTGTATGCAATGCCGCGGCGGTCGAGGTCTTCCAGCACCAGCGTCTGGATGTGAGTGCGCCAGGCGGCGTTCTCGCGCACGCCGGGCTCTTCTTCATACGGGATGTCGTCGGCGCAGACGAAATGGTGCAGGTAGCGCGTGCGGCAATCGTCGGCGTAGCGCAGCAGCGCGGGCGGCGCCGGCTCGGTGACCTGGCCGAAGCACAGGCCGAGCAGCAGCGTGGTGAGCGCATTGGTGTCGACGAAGACCCAGCGGCCGGATGCCTGTCTCACCGCCTCGTCTTCGGCATCGCGGTGGCGTTCGGCGATCTCGACGTAATCGTCGGCAGTGAGCTGGCCCTGTTTTTCTTCCCAGATGAAGCGGCCGATTTCGGGGACGAAGCCAGCGTTGGACTGGCTCGCCAGATGCAGCGCCAACGTCGACTTTCCGGTCGACTCAGCACCGACGAATACCACCTTATTGACTTCCATCGATTTCATATTCCGACGTTCATCTATTCTTCTCGTCTGACGAAAAATCCGTATCTCCGCTACAGATAATGTAGTCTCAACACAACGAATAGGTCAGTGATAGCATGATCCGCAGCCCCCTTGGGTTGCTTAGTGCGGAACATTACGTTGAGAAACCCCTTAACATTCTAACTTGGAAGCTGAGTCATGCGAGTCGATTTACTTGTGCCCTTCTCTGAAAAAGACGATGCCAAGAAGCTCGGTGCACGCTGGGACGTAGCCAACAAAGTTTGGTATGTACCTGACGGCATAAACGCCGAATTATTTTCCCGTTGGATTCCTCAAGCTCCGCAATGGGGTATCCGTTCGAACCGCTATTTCATAGGTCAGACGAAGGAGGCTTGCTGGAAATGCGGCGATCTAACACACGTCTATTGTTTTGTGTTGCCCGAAGGGCATGAGACATTCGAGCCTGACATGGAGGAGGAACTTGGAACACCGTGGCTGAGACACGACTACAGTGCAATTCTTTCCTATGTCAGTGACCTTATTCCAACGGCAACAAGGCACATGCTGTCATTCACATCAAACTTCAGACGCGACTTCAGCAAGACTACCAACAGCTCGTACTGGATGAACCATTGCGAGCACTGCGGCATGAAGCAGGGGGATTTCAATATGTTCTCCGAGCCAGGAGGCGCTTTCTTCCCCGTCGATGAACGAAGCGCTTCTTCGATCACGCTATATGCGATTAACTGCTTAGTTCCGTGCGATCATTTTCCTCGTCGTAGCTGGCCTTTGTTCCGTGCAAAGGCTATGCTCGACGACTTGATTGCTGGATTCAGCAGTCCCGG